>JAIROT010000035.1 GCA_031257385.1 Treponema sp. | reverse complement strand
GATAAAGAAAATGCACAATTTTGTGCATTTTCTACCTTGCAGACTCCCAAAGGAGCCCAAAAATCGGGGATTTTTGCGGTCAAAGGCCGCAAAAATCCACAAGTCCCACAGGCTCCCAGGGCAGCCGCCGAATCTCCGGCGCTGGATCGCTTTTTGCGGGACTTTGCCGCGCGCCGCGCCGGAGGGAACACGGCCCAAACCGCGGATCTCGTTTTTATGTACGGGGACAGCGTTGAAAGCGGCGGCGGTAAAAACGGAAGGCCGCCTGCCTTTAGCGAACTGGCCGCGGCCGCCGAAACCTGCGCCACAGTGTACAACCGCCGCCCCGGCGTCAGGGCGCGGGCAGCGGCGGCCAGGTTATCTCACACAAGCCCTGCTTTAAGCTAAAACCTACACCGAAAGTATCCGGCTGCCGCGCTCCAGGGCTACAAGGCCTGTACGGGCCAGTTCGAGAATACCGTAGGGACGCAGGATCAGCAGAAGACCGTTGAGTTTTTCCATGTTACCTGTGGCCTCAATGGTAATGGTGGCAGGGGAAATATCAATAACCCTGGCGCGGAAAATACCGGCGATTTCAAGTACCGCAGGCCGGACCTTCTCGTCCGCGCCAATCTTAACCAGCATGATTTCACGGCGCAGACACTGGTAAGGGTCCAGCTCCCTCACGGCGATCACATCAACCAGTTTACCCAGCTGCTTGATGATCTGTTCAAGCACCCTTTCCTCTCCGCTTACCGCGATAGTCATCCGCGAGATCGTAGGGTCTTCGGTTTCGCCAACCGTCAGACTGTCAATGTTGAATCCCCGGCGGCTAAAAAGCCCCGATACCCGGCTCAGTGTCCCCGCCCGGTTTTCTACCAGCGTCGATACCACATGCATCCCCTCAGAATGCATACGTTCGGAAATATGAGTTTCCGCGGAAGACGCCTGTACATCTTCGGCGGCCTGTACGCGCTGTCCCATACCACCCCCATTGACAAAAAGACCGCCAAAAAGCGGAACCTTACCGGAATCAACATAACAAAAAGAGAAAACTTAAACAAGTATATTCGTTCATTCGTGCTGAGGGGTTTAACACTCCGCCCTTGATACCGCGCGGAGGCTGATCCTGCTCAGTCCGCCGTCTTTCCCCCGCTTTTCTTGAAGACAAGTTGCTCTCCGCCGCCCACGGTTTTTCTGTCCGCCGTAACCGTATCGCCCTCGCGGATTTTACCGGCGATGATCAGTTTTGCCAGGGGATTTTCCAGATCGGCTTGAATGGTCCGCTTGAGGGGCCGCGCCCCGAACAGGGGATCGTAGCCCCGCCCGGCGATGATCTCTTTCGCGGCGGCGCTGAGTTTGAGGGTGATTTTCCGCCCCGTGAGCCGCTCCGCCAGATGAGTCAACTGAATGTCCACGATTTTTCCGATCTCGTTTTTTCCAAGCCGGTTAAAAATAACCGTCTCGTCAATACGGTTGAGGAACTCGGGCCGGAAACTCTGCTTGAGGAGTTCCATGAGGGAATCCCTTATGGTTTCGGGTTTTTTCGCTTCCAGAATTAAATCGGATCCGAGGTTACTCGTCATGATAATAATTACGTTCCTGAAATCAACCACCCTGCCCTGACCGTCGGTAAGGCGGCCGTCGTCGAGTATTTGCAGAAACACGTTGAACACTTCCGGGTGGGCTTTTTCGATCTCGTCAAAGAGAATCACGCTGTAGGGCCGCCGCCGCACCGCCTCGGTAAGCTGGCCGCCCTGTTCATAGCCCACATAGCCGGGGGGGGCGCCGATAAGGCGGCTTACCGAATGTTTCTCGCCGTATTCGCTCATGTCGATTCTGGTGAGGGTTTTTTCATCGTTGAATAAAAAATCGGCCAGGGTTTTCGCGAGTTCGGTTTTACCGACGCCGGTAGGCCCCAAAAAAAGGAAAGACCCCAAAGGCCGGGCCGCGTCGGCAAGACCCGCCTTGTTGCGCCTGATGGCGTCGGCCACCGCGGAAAGGGCCTCGTCCTGGCCTACCACCCGCCGTTCCAAAACTTTTTCCAAATCAAGATATTTTTGCATCTCGCCCGAAAGCATTTTGGAAACCGGTATCCCCGTCCATGTTGACACCACGCCGGCGATATCTTCCTCGCTTACCTCCTCGCGTAACAGGGCGGGCGAACCGGCGTCCCGTTTCTTTTCCATTTGGCCGGTAAGTTGGGCAAGCTGCTTCTGCGCTTCGGGTATCTTCCCGTGCTTTACCTCGGCGGCGCGGGAAAGATCCCCCTCCCGTTCATAACGGGTCTCGTCAATTTTAAGTTCCTCGATCTGCTGCTTGAGCACCCGTATCTTTTGAATGTCTTTTTTCTCGCCCTCCCAGCGGGCCTTCATCGCGTCCCGGTCCGCACTGAGATCGGCGATTTCTTTTTCCACTTTTGAAAGCCTGTCTTTTGAGGCCGCGTCTTCTTCACGGGAAAGGGCCTGCTTTTCAATGGAGAGCTGGAGGAGCTTCCGTTCCAGTTTGTCCAACTCCGTAGGACGGCTGTCCAGTTCCATCTTGAGGCGGCTTGCCGCCTCGTCCACCAGGTCAATGGCCTTGTCCGGCAGAAAACGGCTGGTAATGTAGCGGTTTGACAAAGAGGCCGCGGCGACCAGCGCCTCGTCCTTTATCCTTACCCCGTGATGCACCTCGTAACGCTCTTTAAGACCCCGCAAAATGGCGATGGTATCCTCCACCGAAGGCTCAGGCGTGTAGACCTGCTGAAAGCGCCGCTCAAGGGCCGCGTCCTTCTCAATATGTTTGCGGTACTCGTCCAGGGTGGTAGCCCCTATGCAGCGAAGCTCCCCGCGGGCCAGGGCGGGCTTCAAAAGATTGGAAGCGTCGGTGGCGCCCTCGGCGGCCCCCGCCCCCACCAGGGTATGCAGCTCGTCAATAAAAAGAATGATTTTCCCTTCAGCAGCCTGCACTTCGTGGATCACGGCCTTGAGACGCTCCTCGAATTCGCCCCGGAATTTCGCGCCCGCCACCAGGGCGCCCAAATCCAGCGCGAGGAGTTTTTTCCCCTTGAGGCCCTCCGGCACATCCCCCGCCACAATACGCCGGGCCAGCCCCTCGGCGATGGCTGTCTTGCCCACCCCCGGCTCCCCGATAAGCACAGGGTTGTTTTTGGTCCGCCGGGAAAGGACTTGCATCACCCGCCGGATCTCTTCATCCCTGCCGATTACCGGGTCCAGTTTCTCCTGCCGGGCCAGAGCGGTGAGGTCCCGGCAGTAGCGGTCCAGCACCTGGTACTTTTCTTCCGGATTCTGATCGGTAACACGGGCGTTTCCCCGCACCTGTTTGAGCGCTCCCAAAATCGCGTCCTTGGTGACGCCCGCTTTTTTCAAAAGGGCCGCCGCCCTGCCCTCTCCCGCCGCGATGGCGATGAGCATATGCTCGGTGGAAACGTACTCGTCTTTCAGCGCGGCGGCCTCGGCCTCGGCCTTTGCCAGTGTTTTTGACGCCGGGGAAGAAAAAAAGAGCTGGGCCGCCTCCCCGTATACCTTGGGCGTCTGGGCGACCAGGGCCTCCGTGCCGGCAATTATCCGCGCGGCATCCCCCCCGATCCGCTCGATAATGGGCTTCACTATCCCGTCCTCCTGCCGCAGCAGCGCTAGGAGCAGGTGCTCAATCTCAACCTGGGAATGGTCTTCTTTTTGCGCAATGCCGGAGGCGGCGTTCAGCGCCTCCTGCGCCTTAATCGTCAGCTTTTCATAATCCATAATTATAAGATACTTAAAAATTACTAATTTCTCAATCCTTCGCGGGCTCTACGGGGACAGACCCCGCAGGCTCAGGCGTAAGTTTACGCCGGGCCTGGGCCGCCGGCATTGCGCCGTAATTTTTCTAAGAACTTATCCGGAAATAAATAATCCCCGCCGCAAGCGGCGGGGTATTGAAGATTTCACCTTGAAATCTTTGCATATGCGGGGGAACAAATCCCCCGCACCCCCAGCTTCAACCGCCCCAAGGGGCGGGGTATTAAACCCCTTCGGCACGAATAAAAAATAGCCGAAAAAGAAGCATGAAACGAGCAAAAGGGACCGGGATTAGATCATGGGAACTAACCGATGAACTGTGAGAAGTGGTGAAGGCATTTGTGCCCGAACACCGCCGGGACGAAAACCGGACGTATAGCCGGAAACCGGGAGGGGGACGGAAACGGATACCGCCGCGGCGGGTGCTGGAAGGTATCTTCTACGTGTTACGAACGGGCATCCAGTGGAAGGCGCTGCC
>JAIROT010000030.1 GCA_031257385.1 Treponema sp. | reverse complement strand
GATAAAGAAAATGCACAATTTTGTGCATTTTCTACCTTGCAGACTCCCAAAGGAGCCCAAAAATCGGGGGTTTTTGCGGTCAAAGGCCGCAAAAATCCACAAGTCCCACAGGCTCCTATAGAAGGAGAACGGTATGAGTAACAGCGAGAACAAACGGCTTGTCAAGGTGCTTGACACCACTCTGAGAGACGGCGAACAGGCGCCGGGCTGCAGTATGAATCTGATCGAGAAAATCGAGGTGGCCAGGCGGCTTGAAAAACTCGGGGTTGATATTATCGAAGCGGGTTTTCCGGCGTCGAGTCCCGGCGATCTTGAGTCGGTGAAGGCTATTGCGGGGATTGTCAGGGACTGCGCGGTTGCGGGGCTTTGCCGCTGCCGTGAGAGCGATATTGACGCGGGCAGGGAAGCGCTGGCAGGCGCGGCGAGTCCGCGTATTCATATATTCCTCGCCACCTCGCCGGTGCACATGGAGTACAAGCTCAAGATGACGCCGGAGCAGGTGCTGGAACAGGCGGCGGCCTCGGTGAAGTACGCGAAAAAATTCTGCGAAGATGTGGAGTTTTCCGCTGAAGACGCATTCCGCAGTGATCCTGATTTTGTCTGCAGGGTTTTCGGCGCGGCAATTGCGGCGGGGGCCCTGACGGTGAATTTCCCCGACACGGTGGGCTACGCGATGCCCCCTGAATTTGGCGGACGTATCCGTTATATCAGGGAACATACGCCGGGTATGGAGAAGGCGGGGTTTTC
Source organism: Treponema sp. (assembly GCA_031257385.1). Classification (GTDB taxonomy): domain Bacteria; phylum Spirochaetota; class Spirochaetia; order Treponematales; family Breznakiellaceae; genus WQXQ01. The sequence continues at coordinate 13,757 of JAIROT010000030.1, read as the reverse complement.
GGTGCATTGCCACAACGACTTGGGCCTTGCCGTGGCAAACAGCATTGCCGCCGTGGACAACGGCGCCGATCAGGTTGAGTGCACGATTAACGGCATCGGAGAACGCGCGGGGAACGCCTCGCTGGAGGAACTGGTCATGGGACTGCGGGTACGGAAGGATTATTTTTCCGCCGACACGAGGATCGACAGTACCCAGCTCTACGCCGTCAGCCGCCTGGTGAGTCAGGTGACCGGCGTAAAGGTTCAGCCAAACAAGGCAATCGTCGGCGACAACGCCTTTGCCCACGAAGCGGGGATTCACCAGCACGGGGTTATGGTAAAACGGGAAACCTACGAGATCATGACCCCCCAATCGGTCGGTATTCCCGTAAACCGGATGGTCCTGGGTAAACACTCAGGCCGTCACGCTTTTGAGGAACGCCTCAAGGATCTGAACCTTTCGGTAGGCGGCGAAATGCTTGAAAAAATTTTTGCCGAGTTCAAGGATCTGGCGGACAAAAAGAAAGTGGTAAGTGACCGCGACATTGAGGTTCTGGTGATGGATATGGCGGTGTCGGTGCCCGAAACCTGGAAGCTCGATCACTGGGCGGTGAACACCGGTTCCGCGTTAGGCGCGTCGGGGGTTATCCGTCTGCGGCACAAGGACGGCAAATTTGAAAAACTGGTCTCCATGGGCGACGGCCCCATCGATTCTATCTTTAAGGCCATCAACAAAATAATCGGCAGGGAACCGGAACTGGAACTCTACGAAATCGGCGCCATTACCGGCGGTTCCGCTTCCCAGGGCGAAACCACCGTGAAAATCGCCATGAACGGCCGCCACTGGAACGGACGCGGGGTTTCCACCGATGTAATAGAATCTTCAATAAGGGCGTACCTTTCGGCGATCAACGCGATGGAATGGGACCTGGGGAAAAAGGAATAGGGAATGGCTGATGCGGCAGGACCGGATGTTGAGATTCTCGATACCACTTTGCGCGACGGGGCGCAGGGCGAGGGGATTGTTTTTTCGGTACGGGATAAACTCAGTGTGACCGAGACTCTGGATGAACTGGGGCTGAGCTGGATCGAGGCGGGAAATCCGGGGAGTAATCCCAAAGATCTGGAATTTTTCCGTCTCGCTTCCTTACTCAAGCTGAAAAACGCCAGACTCTGCGCGTTTGGCCCAACCAGAAAAAAGGGGATAAGGGCGGCTGACGACCCCCAGCTTCGCAGCCTCCTTGGCGCGGGAACAGAGGGAGTGACGGTCTTCGGCAAAACCTGGGATTTGCACGTAACAGACGTAATCCGGGTGGAACTTGAGGAAAATATCGCCATGATCGCCGAGACTGTGGCTTTCCTCAAGGCCGAGGGCAGGATCGTGATATTCGACGCGGAGCATTTTTTTGACGGATGGGCCGCCAATGCCGCTTATGCCCTTTCCGCGGTAAAAGCTGCCCTGGAAGCGGGGGCGGATCGAATCGTATTATGTGACACCAACGGCGCGGCTTTTCCCAATGCCGTCGCGGACGGGGTGTGCGCCGTGAAGGAAACCGCTCCCACGGCTTTTGTCGGTATTCACGCGCATAACGATTCCGGCCTTGCCCTTGCCAACGCCATCAGCGCGGTACAGGCGGGTTGTACCCATGCGCAGGGAACGCTGGTGGGCTTTGGAGAGCGCTGCGGCAACACGGCCCTGGCCGCGCTTATTCCCAGTCTTGAGCTCAAGTTAAAACTGCGCTGTCTGCCCGAGGGCAGGCTGATCCGTGTTTCGGAGCTGACCCGCAGGGTGGCGGAAATTGCCAATGTAAGCATCAGCGACGATATGCCCTATGTGGGCGCTCACGCCTTTTCCCACAAGGCGGGGATGCACACGGACGGCATACTCAAGGTGCGGCGCTCTTTTGAGCACATAGAACCCTCGGCGGTGGGAAATAACCGGCATTTTCTGATGAGCGAAGTTGTCGGCCGTTCCGCAATCGCCGAAAGAACAAAGGAGATAGATGCTTCGATAACCAGGGATCATCCGGTAACCATCGCGTTGGCTGAAAAGATAAAAGATCTTGAGGCGAAAGGCTGGGCCTTTGAGGGCGCGGACGCAAGTTTTGAGCTTCTGGTCCGCCGGGAGCTGGACCGTTACAGGCCTCTGTTCCGCATTGAGGCCTACCGGGTGATGAGCGAGCATCCCACCGGCGAAACCATTTCCTGTTCCCATGCCTGGGTCAAGGTTCTGGTCGAGGGTCAGCACGAAATCGCCGCCGCAGAGGGAGAGGGCCCGGTGAACGCCCTGGACGGCGCGCTCCGCCGGGCGCTGCTCCGCTTTTATCCGAATCTGGCGAAAGTCAGGCTTGAGGATTACAAGGTCAGGGTCATTGACGGCAAGGAGGCTACCGCGGCAAAAGTACGGGTTCTTATCGAGTCCACCGACGGTCAGCGTACCTGGAATACCGTGGGCGTCTCCGCCGATATTATCGACGCAAGCCGTGCCGCTCTGGTAGACTCTATTGAGTATAAACTGATCGGTGATATTGAACAGCAAGAACAGCACGAATAAAGGAGCAATAACATGAATTTTTCTGTGGCGGTTATTCCCGGTGACGGGATTGGACCTGAGGTGGTTAGCCAGGCGACGGAAGCGCTTGACGCTGTCGGAGACAAGTACGGCCATGTGTTTAACTATGTTGAGCTGCTTGCCGGCGGCAGGGCCATTGACGAGATCGGATCTCCCCTGCCGCCTGAAACACTGGAAGCGGCCCGGCAGTGCGGCGCGGTGTTGTTAGGCGCAATGGGCGGCCCCAAGTGGGACAGGCTTCCCGGCAGCCTCAGGCCGGAACGGGGCCTTTTGGAACTCCGCGCCGGTTTGGGGGTGTTTGCCAACCTGCGGCCGGCGGCGCTACTTCCCCAGCTCAGGGCCGCCTGTCCCCTCAAGGACGATGTCCTCATTGCGGGTAACGCCGAAGGGAAACCGGCTTTTGACATGCTTATCGTGAGGGAGCTGACAGGCGGCATTTATTTCGGCGAGCGGGGAAGGATCGGAGGCGGCCGCGGCGCGGCTTTTGATACCGAAAAATATTCCTGGGAAGAAATAGAGCGGGTTCTCAGAGTCGGCTACGCAAGTGCAATGACGCGCCGGAAAAAAATCTGTATCGTGGACAAGTCCAACGTGATGGAGTCCTCCCGCTTCTGGCGGGAGGTGGCGGCGGAGGTTTCAAAGGATTATCCCGCTGTTGAGACAAGTTACCTCTATGTGGACAACGCCGCCATGCAGCTTATCCGCGCACCCGGCCAGTTTGACGTGATCGTCACCTCGAATATATTCGGCGATATTCTTTCCGATGAAGCGTCGGTACTTACCGGCTCCATCGGGATGCTGCCTTCGGCGAGCCTTGCGGGCATTCCCGGTGACGCATCTAGCGGCGGCGGATACCCTCTCGGCGTCTATGAGTCTATCCACGGTTCCGCGCCCGACATTGCCGGTAAAAACATCGCCAATCCTCTGGCGACAATTCTCTCCGCGGCGCTCATGCTCCGTTATTCCTTCGGCCTGGGAAAAGAAGCCGCCGCGCTGGAAGCCGCGGTCAGCCGTGTACTGGACATGGGACTGCGGACAGGCGACATCGCCGGCCGCGGCGGAGGCAATGCTGAAAAAATAGTCGGCACACAGGAAATGGGCGCGGCGGTGCTCAAGGCGCTGGAAGGGGAATAGGAGAGTTTTTATGCGGCAGTATTCAGGCGCGCGTATTCTCATTGAAGCTCTTATCGAACAGGGCGTGGATACGGTTTTTGGATATCCGGGCGCATCGGTTCTCCATATATACGATGAGCTATACAATCAGCGAAAACGAATCCGCCACATCCTGGTGAGCCATGAGCAGTATGCCGCTCACGCCGCCGACGGTTATGCCCGATCAAGCGGCAAGGCAGGGGTCTGCCTTGCCACCTCCGGACCGGGCGCGACAAATCTCGTAACAGGCATTGCCACCGCGGCGATTGACTCGGTTCCCATGGTGGCCATTACCGGCAATGTCAGCGTTCCCCTGCTGGGAAAAGACAGCTTCCAGGAGGTAAACATCACCGGCATTACCATGCCCATTGTCAAGCACAACTGGATCGTGGAAGATGTGAAAGAACTCGCCGAGGTGATACGGGAAGCCTTTATTGTCGCCCAATCGGGAAGGCCCGGCCCGGTGCTGATTGACATCCCCAAGGACATCAGCGCCGCGGAGACGGCGTATTTCCCCCAGGGGATAAACAGCGCCAGGGCGGAACGTCTTGCAGAACGCGGCAGCCGTGAGACCTTTACCGAATCGGATATTGAAAGAGCCGCTGTTTTTTTGCGTGACGCGAAACGCCCAATGCTCTACGCCGGAGGCGGGGTGATACTTTCAGGAGCCGGGGCCGAATTGCAAAAACTCGCCGAACTCCTCAACGCGCCGGTGGCAATGAGCCTTATGGGCATGGGCGGCTATCCCCACGATCACCGGCTCTGTACCGGCCTTATCGGTATGCACGGAACCGCGGCTTCAAACAAGGCGGCGCAAAAATCGGACCTGTTGGTCGCCATCGGCGCGCGTTTCTCCGACCGCGTTACGAGCCAGGTTGAGCGCTTTGCCCATTCGGCAAAAATACTCCATATTGACATTGACCCCGCCGAGATCAACAAGAACATACAGTCGGACGCTTTTGTGGTAGGTGATGCGAAATCGGTGCTGGAACGCCTGGTAAAAAAACTCCCCCCCATGATGAAAACCGACTGGAACGGAGAGATAGATGAATGGAAGGCGATAATTCCCAGGGATCACCACCGCAGGACCGTACTTCATCCCCGCTTTGTCATTCAGGAAACCGCCAGGGCTTTGGGAGACGAAGCCATTGTTGTTACCGATGTCGGCCAGCATCAGATATGGGCTGCCCAGTTCTACCCGTTTAACCGTCCAAGGTCTTTTCTCAGTTCGGGCGGTATGGGTACGATGGGCTACGGCCTCGGCGCGGCGCTGGGGGCAAAAATCGCCAATCCTTCCCGTCCGGTGGTGCTCTTTTCAGGCGACGGCGGTTTCAGGATGAACTCCGGCGAAATGGCGACCCTTGTGTACTACAAACTTCCGGTGCTTATTGTTGTTTTCAACAACCGTACTTTGGGAATGGTACGTCAATGGCAGAATTTTTTCTACGGGGGCCGTTACTCCGAGACCGACCTTGACGAACGGGGGCCTGATTTTATAAAAATCGCCGATGCCTACGGCAGCCCCGCCTATCGCGCGGCTAATGAAACGTCTTTTCTGGATGCGCTGAAAAAAGGAATTGCCCATAACGCGGAGGGAATGCCGGTATTAATCGAAACGATCATCGACAAGGACGAACGGGTAGTACCGATGGTCCCCGGCGGCAAACCCATTGATGAGCAGATTATGTAGGGAAAAGCGGCGGACTCCGCGTATCACTTAAACTTTTTTGTCCAGACGCGCAGTTGATAGGCCGCCCAGTGGACGATGAGGAGCCTCAGCCGGTTCAGGGTTGACAGTTCATTATCCAGCACCGCTTCGGAGAGTATTGTCTGTTCAATACTCCGGTTCTGGCAGAAACCGTCAGGCAGTTCCAGAATCCAGCGGGAAAGGAGGGCGCCGTTTTTGTCCAGCATAAAGGCGGATACGGCGGCCTGAATATTTTTGGCCTGGCGGGCAATATGCGCCAGCTCCGGATTTTTCCGCGATCTCTTTTTCCCTCCCATATTTGAATGGTAGAATTCAAAAGCCGATTCCGCCTCATCCATGGCAAGCATAATCAACAGATTGGGGTCGGCCACATAGCGGACCAGGATAGAGTAAAACTGGTTTTGGGTGTTCAGGATCGCCGACATTGCCAGTACCACTTCGTCCCGGAGGTAGGGCGGCGGATCGGCGACTCTGAGAATATCCAGCAGTACCGAAAGGGAATTGGGGGAACGGTACATACCGAGAGCCTCCACTCCCATGATCTTGAGCCGGGGATTTGCGGTACTGAGGATAATCTGCTCAATCTGAGGCCGGAAGGCTTCGTCGTGTAACTTTGCAAGGGCGATGACAGCCTCACCGGCAAGCATATAATCCGAGGAAGAGACCAGCTCCCGCAAAAGGGGCAGGGCGGCGAAGCATTGATGGTTGCCCAGAATACGGGCGGAAATATAGGCGGTTGTGAAGGGATTGTTGATAATGTCGTTGATCAGCGCCTTTTCCGCGTCCCCGCTCAGGGCCTTCAGGGTTTCCAGGGCGCGGATGGATTCCAATCGCGTAACGAGCCGGGGCGAACGGGCGCGCTCCAAAAGCCCTTTAACCGCAAGCTGGGATGGCGTGTCGTGTAACGCGCCGAGCAGCAGCTCTTCCTCGCGGGAATCCTGGGTTTTGTTGAGTCTGTCCAAAAGACTGATAGCCTTGAGGTCCCTGAAAGAGAAAATCACTTCCAGCGCGCCCTTGAGCGGGAGCGATTCCAGAGGGGTGAGTTTTTTTTGCAGAAGCAGGGCGATTACGGTAAGGGCGATCTGTATGGCAAAGAGAATCTTAAACGACATAAAAGGAGAAATTCCTATGCCGGAAAGCATGTCCAGAAGGATGCCCGCAAAGAAAGAGCCGCCCGCGCCGGCAACACCGAAAATCAGAAAGTAAAGAATCCCCAGGTCGAGCATTTTTTCCTTGGGGATAAGGCCCAGAAAATAGGTCTGGGCGATACCTTCCGAACCGAGAAAAGCGAAGTTCAGCATGAAAAACAGAAACGAGAGAAACAGAATCGCGCCGGTCATATTGTCAACCGCCGCCCTGGGAAAAAAGATCGTGGGGATCATGCTTGCCAGGCCTATTATCACGCAGACAATAAAAATCGGCTTTGCCCCGATTCGATCCACGAGGAATTTGATGAACAGCCCGATCATCAGGTAACCCAGACCGCCGAAAACCGTGTATAGCGAAACCATGCCGTCGTTATGCGCAAATACTTCACGGGCGTAGACCACCACAAAGGCCCGTACCACGCCTGAAACCATGGCGACCAAAAAGAAAATCAGCGTAAAGAGCCGCAGGCCGCTCTGGGAAAGGGCGTCCTTGAAAACCGCGATAAGCCTGATCTTTTCCCTGTTTTCCTCGCCGGGCGGCTCCGGCACTTTCTTTACCAGGCTCCCGCTGACAACGCCGCAGACTACGCCTGAAGCGAGCAGAATAGAATACAGGTAAATCGGCGGCTCCCTCCCCAGCGCCATGGCCACGAGAAAACTGCCGAACATGGTTACCGCGCTGTTTACAATCTGAACCTGAGTCAGGTAGCTGCCTCTGTCAGGACCGGCGGCAAGCGCGCTTAAAACCGGGTTGTTGCCGATCATCCCGATACCCCGGAAAAAATGAAAAGCGAATACCCCCAAAATGGTGAGTAAAAGCGCCACATCCCGCCGTCCTGCGTATTCGGCGATGGGAGCCGCCACTACGAGGAGCATGCAAATCGCCCTCCAGGTCCAGGCGAAACCGTAGATACTGATTATCGAAAAGCGCCGGGCAAGGACTTTCCCCAGGGGAAGGAAAAAATATGACACATAGACCATGGCGTTGACAAGACCGATATAGGTTGAACTAGCCCCAAGCCTCATGGCAAAAAGAGTGATAATACTGCCCACCAGGAGATTCCATGAAAGGGCGTTGAAAACATTAAAATAATTGTATACGTCGCGGGCCTTACCAAGGCGGTAAGGCGAAAGCTGCAAGCTCATATAGTATAAAATACCCTAAAGCCGCGCCAACGGCAAATTCTTTTCTAATTTAATCCTTGTAACTGAAGCTTTCCAAACCTCCAGTTTTGGGAAAGCAACCGATAAAAAAACGTGTTTCGCAGCCGTTGGGCGAGAAACTACAAGAGGTTTTCCAAAACTAACCGGGCTTTGGGAAAACCGCAACTATTAACACATTATACTATCTTTCCAGGAAATCCGATCAACAACCTCGCTCTGAAGGGCGGGGTATGTACCCTTCGCATACAATCAAACCCCCAAACCAAAAAAAATCTACCGCGGACGACACAGACAACATAAAAAAGAGCTATACCGCCGTTTTTTGCCCTTTTCCTGCTTTTCCGTGCAGCCCGTGGTTTTTCTTTATACGTTACCCGACTGCCTTTTTCAGTTCTTCAACTTTGTCCGTCTTTTCCCAGGGAAACTCCGCGCGGCCAAAGTGTCCATAGGAGGCGGTTTTGCGGTAGATGGGACGGCGCAAATCCAGGCCTTTGATGATGCCCGCAGGGGAAAGGTCAAAGACTTTCCCGACGGCGTTTTCGATACGCCCCTCGTCAACCGTGGAAGTACCGAAAGTGTCCACCATGACCGAAACGGGGAAGGGGACGCCAATGGCGTAGGCCAGCTCAACTTCGCATCTCTGGGCCAGTTTGGCGGCGACTATGTTTTTGGCGACATAACGGGCCATGTAGGCGGCGGAGCGGTCAACCTTGGTGGGATCCTTGCCGGAGAAGGCGCCGCCGCCGTGCCGGCCCATACCGCCATAGCTGTCCACGATGATCTTGCGGCCGGTGAGTCCGGTGTCGCCGAAAGGCCCGCCGACTACAAAACGGCCGGTGGGGTTGATGTAGTATTTGGTTTTTTTGTCGAGGAGTCCGGTCGGCTCCAGAATCGGTTTGATGATCCCTTCTATAATGCCGGATTCAATGTCTTTATAGCTGACATCGGGATCATGCTGGTGGGAAACTACCACCGCGTCAATACGGATCGGTTTGTGGCCTTCGTACTCCACGGTTACCTGGCTCTTGGAGTCCGGGCGCAGCCATTTGACGGTTTTGTTTTTCCGCAGTTTTGCGGCCTGCAGCAGGATATTGTGGGCCAGCGTTATGGGCAGGGGCATCAATTCTTTGGTCTCATTACAGGCAAAGCCGAACATCATGCCCTGGTCGCCCGCGCCCTGTTGGCCTTTGTATTTTTTTAGGCCCGTACCGGAAACGCCCTGACTAATGTCGGGTGACTGGCTGTGGATCATGTCCAGCACCGCCATGGAATTGCAATCCAGGCCGTAGGCGGAATCGGTATAGCCGATTTCCCCAACGACTTTCCTCACCACATCCTGAAAATCAACAAAAGTCCTGGTGGTAATTTCCCCTCCTATCAGCACCAGCGAAGTAGAAGCAAAGGTTTCGCAGGCGACCCGGCTTTGGGTATCCTCTTTCAGGCAGGCGTCTAAAATAGCGTCCGAAATCTGATCGCATAATTTATCGGGATGACCTTCACCGACCGATTCAGAAGTAAAAAAATAAGTACGTGATTTCACGATTCCTCCTAATGTACCACATTATACAAAAAAACCGGATTATATACAAGCAGCCGCAGCGGCGGCATAATCCGGTCTAATGAATAACATAGGATAACATGGACTGGACCGGCCCAGACAAAACGGAGCGGACTTAAAGTATGTATGGACCGTGGTTTACAACGAATTAGCAAGGCTCCGCAATTCGTCCCTGGTTTGGATATCCCATCTGTTTCCGTACCCGCTGTCGTACATGCCGGCGACTTCATTGATGTACTCCTTGAGTCTCCGGCGGGACGCGGGATTGTCCAGGTTCCGCTGTAAATCGGGGATGGTGAGCCGCGTTTCAGGGAGGAGCACATCCGGGTTGCTGACCACATCTCGGGAGGCGAGCAGGATCAACGGGAAAAAATACCCGTTCTCGCTGCCATAGTACCTTTTGGCGAGCTTTGTGAGGCTGTCACCCCAGACAACAAGGTGTGTTTGGGCGCCGTCAAGAATGAGGTCCCCCGCCGGTTCTTCATACTCGTATGACTCTTCTACCGGCGGCCAGAAAGGCGAAAAAAATTCCTCGTCTGCCCGCGGCTCCTCCATCGGCGGCCATTCCGCCTCAGGTTCAGGCTCAGTTACCGCAGGTTCAGGCTCAGTTACCTCCGGCGCCCTTGCCGACGGTTTGCTTGCGCACGACAGAATCAGTACAGCCGGCAACAGAAGCGCTAAAACTCCAAAAGTCTTTTTCATCACTTTCCTCTTTAATTAAAAAATTTGGCTTAATAAGGAAACCGCAAAACTTCAATTTTGCAGTTCCTTCCACGCAAAATGTATAATGCCCTACTCAAAACTCAGACCCATTACCGTATCTACCGGCAGGGAAAACACGATCCCCTCGGCCTTGCTGTTGAGGCCGTGGGCCTCGCAGATCGCCCGCATGATGGGGACCTTTTTTTCCTGGTTGGTCAGGATGATGATCACTTCCCTTTCATCCTGCACCGAAACACCGAAGAATTTAACCGAGCCCTCATGGACCTGACTGCGGGCATTCAGTACCGTACCGCCGCTTGCCCCGGCTTCCCTGGCGGTGTTCATTAATTCATCACTGTAGCCCTGATTTACCACCGCAATAATCAGATCGTGACTGTATTCGCCTGCCATGGCTGCTCCTTTGCCTATTTCTTCGGCGAGCTTTTCATTTTTGTGGATGCTTTGCTTAAAAACCCGCAATATCGGGCTGTTGATCCCCGAAAGGGGGACGGTAAAAGCTATTCCCGCGCCCGGACTGTGGAAACCGAGTTTTTTCCGCACTTCTTTCAATAGAACCGGCGCCATTACCGCCTGTTCCAGGCACATTATTACCGCCTTGTCGCTTGCCCCGATACCCAGTAAATTCAGGATCTCCGAACTCGCCGTCCCTTTACCTTTTGAGATGAAGTGAAGCCGGACCTTTTCTTCCTCAAATACGCCGGAAATGACTTTAGCCCGGTTCCAGTCAACGATAAAGAAAATCAACGTAAGTTCCGGCACGCCGGGCCTGGCTTCCTGCGCCGCCGTACTCCGGTGTACGCCGGGCAGTTTAACCGGCAGCTTTGCGAACAGTTTTGAGAACAGGGACGGTTTTGTTTCTTTAGCCACGAGCCCCTCCCCCGAAAACGGTTATTTCACCCCAGTCAACGATCTCACCGTCCGAGGCGCTGATAGCGGCCGCCTGCTTTTCAGCCAGGGCCGCGGCTTCTCTGGTTCTAAAGAGGTACAGGAGACCCATCATCTGAATAACGATGAGGGGCGTCATGGCTACAATGGCCACAATGCCGAAGGCGTCGATCATCAGGTCCCGTCCCGCCCCCTCGCAGGTTCCCATGGCCAGGGGAAGGAGAAAAGTAGATGTCATGGGGCCGGAACACACACCGCCTGAGTCAAAGGCGATACCGGTAAAAATGCGCGGCACAAAAAAGGTAAGAGCCAAAGCGAAGGCATAGCCGGGGATCAAAATCCACATAATGGGAATACCCAGAAGGATTCTCGTCATGGTGATCCCCAGAGCGGCGGCCATGCCGACGGAAAGCCCTCTGGTCATCATTTTTTGGGTGATGGCCCCTGAAGAAATTTCCTCAACCTGCTTGTTAAGCACGTGGACCGCCGGCTCCGCCGCCACGATGAAGTAACCGACCAGCATCCCGAAAGGCACCAGCACCCATTTGAAAGACGAAGCGGCCAGTTGGGTACCCAAAAGATGGCCTACCGGAATAAAGCCAACGTTCACCCCGGTTAAAAAAACCACCAGACCGATCAGGGTGTAGAGGAAACCCACCGTGATACGGGCGATCTGATGCTTTTTATAGCGGCGGGAAATAAGCTGAAACACAGCGAAGAAAATCACGATGGCCCCCAGGGCCTTGAAAACGTCTTCAAGGTAGCGGGGCAGTTCCATGGCAAAAAATTTCACCACGTCACGGGAAGTAGCGGCCTCGTGTACCAGATGGGATTCCACCTCCGCCGAGCCGGGTTTGTAGAAAATCCCCAGGAGAAGCACCGTGAGAATCGGCCCCACGCTACACAGAGACACCAGGCCGAAACTGTCCTCCTGGGAATTCTTGTCGCTGCGGATCGAGGCTACGCCGATGCCCATTGCCAGGATAAAGGGCACCGTAATGGGGCCGGTAGTCACCCCGCCGGAATCAAAGGCAACGGGAATAAAGGTATCGGGGGCGAAATAGGCCACCGCGAAAGTCAGCGCGTAGAAAAAAACCAGCAGCGCCGAAAGCCGTATCCTGAGGAGGATCCGCAGTATGGCGAAGGCCAGAAACAGCCCCACCCCCAGGGCGACGATGAGAATCAGGTCCATAGGCGGAATAGAAGGAACCTGCTTTGCCAGAACCTGCAAGTCCGGCTCGGCGACGGTAATAATCACCCCCATCACAAAGCTGACAAAGAGGATCAGCGCCAGCTTCGAGCTTTTGGTAAGCTGGATGCCGATACCTTCCCCCATGGGCATCATCGCCATATCCGCTCCCATGGTGAAAAAGCCCATCCCGATAATAAGGAGCGCCGCCCCCGCCAAAAACATCAGAACGGTGCCCGACGGCATGGGCGCCAACACCACGCCGGCTGCCAGCACAATGGCGGTAATGGGGAGTACCGAAGAGAAAGCCTCCATTATCTTTTCTTTAAGGACTTTGTTCATAAGCTGTCTTTATTAAGTATGGCATATTTTGAGATTTCAGACAATCCTGTGTTCGTAACGTTCAGCAATTCCGAATTCACCCAGCGTCCCGGGTTCGTCAATATCAATAAGCGCCGACGGATTGGTAACCGCTGCCGCTGTCACGGCTTCGGGATGCCGGAGCTTGATGATCCCGGGCTTTTCGCCTTCTTTTAAGGTCAGCAATTCATCCCGGAAGAGCCCGGAAAAAAGACAGGGATTGCCCGGCCTGTCCTGAAAGCAGGGATATACAATACAGCCGGGCCGGCGGGCTTCCAAAACACGCCGCACCGTGCCGGAGTCAAGCAGGGGCTGATCGCAGGGGAAAAAGAGATAATACACCGCTTCAGCGCCGCCGGCAGGTACGGCGCCGCCGGCTTCCACGCCCAGGCGGACGCTTTCCCGCCGGCCTTTCTCCGGATTGGCGTTACGGACCAGCGTAACCGGAAGACCGCCGGCAAGCGCCGCAACCTGATCATCGGCGGCGATAAAAAAAACGCCGCTAAAACAATGAAGGCCGCAGACCAGGTCCAGGGTGTGCCGTGCCAGGGCTTTGCCCCTGAAGGGAACGAGGAGTTTGTTCTCATTGCCGAAACGTTTTGAAAAACCCGATGCCATGAGAATGGCGAATATCCGTTCGTCAGGCAAAATCTTCCTCATAATGGTTTATTCGAAAGTCCAGTAAACATGGCAAAGCAGAACAGCCAGGGAAGCGGCAGGCTCAGCCGCTTCCGCTCATTCTCCGCAAGTATCAATTGGTTCTACCCGCCTCCGGCAGGATCTTATAAAAAAACGGGGGAAAAGTAAACATAGCGGGGTATCCGGACAGGGCAACAGCACTTACTTTTTCGGCGTGAAAATTCCCTTATAAGCAGTATACTTTGAAGAAAAAATTTACCTCAAAGTCGAAAAAGTCAAATAAGTTTTTACTTCAAAGCCCTTTTTTGACCTCCTTTTTCGGCTTTGCGGCGGATTTTTCTTCATGATTTATGTGCCGTCCTGGCGGACAGCTTGGAGTTTTGCGCCTTCGCGTCTGTTTAACTATCGGCGGGCGGTCCGAAGAGACGCAAAACTCCAGGAATCTTCCCCAGAGCGCGGAGGATAAAAAGTTTATATGCGCTAGGAGCCTGTGGGACTTGTGGATTTTTGCGGCCTTTGACCGCAAAAACCCCCGATTTTCAGGCTCCTTTGGGAGTCTTGCAATCGGGTAGGAGGCTGCCCATTATTTGGGCAGCCGTCCTCCCACACCACCGTGCGTACCGTTCGGTACACGGCGGTTCAATGGATTACGTGTGATACTTCCTCCCCCTGCCTATACC
>JAIROT010000022.1 GCA_031257385.1 Treponema sp. | reverse complement strand
TTGCGGCCTTTGACCGCAAAAACCCCCGATTTTTGGGCTCCTTTGGGAGTCTGCAAGGTAGAAAATGCACAAAATTGTGCATTTTCTTTATCATTTGGGCTAAAGCCCCACAGACTCCTAAGGTCGGGAACAAGGAGGGGCAGCGCGGAGGAAAATTCAGAGGGAAAATCCGGCGGCAGTTCGGCGGAAACCTCACGCTTCAGGGCATAGCTTCCCACGGAGACCCAGCCCCCCGCGTCGAAAGGGGAACGGTCAGCCTTTCCGGCGGATTTTTTTACCGGCGCGGCTTCGTCCCTTTTGCCGTGCTGAATCCGCCGCAGCCTGTCCCGCAGATTTTGACTCATGGAACCTCCGAAAACCGCCCGCAAGGCGGTTTTTTACCCCTCAAACTCCGTAAGAGCCCGTTTACCGCGGGTTCCGTGTCTTTTTTCACCGGAAAAAGGCGTAAAACCCCGCAAGCCCCCGGGTTCCTGGCGGCACAGGGCGTCCAAAAATCCGGCGGTCGCCCGCTTGTTTCCGCCGGGGCCCACGCAGGAGGGGCAGCCTGATTTGCAGGGACAGCGCGCTATCGCGTCACGGATCGAGGCAAAGAGCAGGCCGGCGCGGGGGGCGAGGCTTTCGGCAAGGCCCGTGCCGCCGGGGTATTTGTCGTAGACGTACAGCGCCGGTATGCCGAAATGGGGGTCGCGGACCCGCTCCGCAAGGCCCAGATCCCTTGGATCGCAGAGGAGGAACACCGGCGCGATATTACGGATGAGGGTTCCCGCGCCTGAAAGCGCCGCGCCGGCTGCCTGCTCGTCCAGCGCCGCCAGCGCCTTTCCTCCGGCGCGCTCAGGATCAAAGAGCAGGGCCAGCGCCCTGGTCTGGGTTTCCTCTTCCGGCAGGACGACGTCGCCGTAACCGATGTTCTCGTGGGTGTGGAAACGAATTTTCTTGAATTTGGTAACCTGTGAACGGACCAGCACGTCTCCCAGAACACCTTCGGCGGCGGCCTCCCCCTCTCCGCCCGGCTCTCCGCCGCAGGCAAAGCGTTCGTCTTCGGATAAGACCTTGATATCGGTTTTCACCAGCCCGTCGGTGAAGTAGTTCACGTCGGCTTCACGAACCAGACACTTGCGGTTTTCGATATCCAGCGCTTCTACCATATATTGTCTGCCCCGGTGGATGTACACCGCGTTTGGAAAGATCAATTCTTTGGCGCTGGGCCGATCCATCTCGCCGATGACGGCGTTCCTCCCCGCGGTTACGTCGATAATCACCACATTGTCGGCGGTGGCCGAGCGGAGGCTGATCCCCTCTGCGGGGAAAGAACGGTCCGCCCAATGCCAGCGCCCGCCGCCCGCGCCGCCGGTATGCCTAAGAATGCCCGCCTCCTCAAGAAAGGCCAGCGCCTCTCCCGCCGCGCCGCCGAAGGGTTCTTTCCCGCTTGCGACAGCTTCGTCATTGAAGGGCAGCTCGAAACAGGCGCACTTTACGTGGTCGGTGAGGATGTAGGGATTGTCCGGATCGATTCGGCCTTCTTCGGCGCTTTTGCGGAAGAACCAGTCCGGGTCGTTCATGATGAACTGGTCGATGGGCGAGGCTGTGGCCACAAACACCGAAACCGACGAACCGCCCCGCCTGCCCGCGCGGCCCGACTGCTGCCAGAAACTGTTGAAAGAGCCGGGGAAGCCCGCCACCACCGAGGCGTCAAGGCCGCCGATGTCGATGCCCAGTTCCAGCGCGTTGGTTGAAACCACCCCCTGAATACTGCCGTCCCGCAGGCCCCGCTCAATCTCGCGGCGCTCGTTGGGGAGCAGGCCGCCCCGATAGGCCTCCACCCGGATACGGGAATTGTCGGTAAAAATATTGGCAAGGTCCTCGTTTACGTAGGAAGCGGCCACTTCGGTTTTGACGCGGGAATGCGCAAAAAGGATCGTCTTAATCCCCGCCCTGAGCAGCGCCAGCATCCAGCGGCGGCTTTCGGTAACCGCCGAGCGGCGTATGCCCTGCACCGTGTCCACCAGCGGCGGGTTGTAAAGGACGATCCGTTTTTCACCCCTGGGCGCGCCGTTTTTGTCGGCCAGCTCCACCGGAAGACCGATGAGGGCCTCGGAGAGCTCCCTGGGGTTGGCGATGGTGGCCGAGCACAGGATGAAGCGCGGGGAGGCGCCGTAAAAGGCCGCCACGCGGCGCAGGCGGCGGATCACGTTGGCAACGTGGCTCCCCAGCACCCCCCGGTAGGCGTGAACCTCGTCAATCACGATGAATTTGAGGCGGGAAAAAAACTTGATCCATTTGGGATGGTTGGGGAGAATCCCCGCGTGCAGCATGTCCGGGTTGGAAATAATGATCCGCCCCGTGTCCCGCGCCGAAACGCGCAGGCTTTCCGGCGTGTCCCCGTCATAGGTGGCGATTTTCAGATTTATCCCCCCTTCCCCGCCTGAAAGCCCGTTCAACTCCGACTGCTGATCCTGGGACAGGGCCTTGGTAGGAAAGAGGTACAGACAACGGGCGTTTCCGTCTTGCAGCAGGGCATGGAGGCAGGGCAGGTTGTAACAGAGCGTTTTTCCCGAAGCGGTAGGCGTCACTACCACGACATTTTTGCCTTCCTGTACCCGCTCCCAGACCTCGGCCTGGTGGGTGTAGAGCCGTTCGATTCCACGGCGGCGCAAGGCTCCGGCGATACGGGGGTCCAAATCCGGAGGGAAAGGGGCAAAAGCGCCCTCTTCCGCCGGCAGGAGCCGATTCACCACGATATTCGGGGCAAATTCGGGGCTTTCAAGGATTTTTTCAAGGCTCTCGCGGTCGCCCATACAAACGAAGTCTCCTATTTACACAAGACTATATTTCACATCCGTGTCGTATACATCCGCCCCTTCGCCTTTCTTTAAGAGTTTCACTGCGGCATAGGTTACGGGGGTCATCAAAGCCTCAATGGCGCATTTCAGGAGATAATTGGTCAGAACCAGGCTCCAGAACAGTTCCCAGCCAAAAACACCGGCAAGGCTTGCTACCGTTACAAAGATCAGGCTGTCAAGGAGTTCGCCTACCAGGGTGGAACCGATAGTCCTGACCCAGAGCATACGTCCTTTCATCAGCACCTTTATTCTTGAAAGCGCCACCGAGTTGGAAAACTCTCCCGCCCAGTAGCCCAAAAGACTTGCCAGGGCAATGCCGCCGCTGCTCATGCCCCCGAGAATCGCGTCATAGGCGGCGCTCCCCGCGTATCCTTCCCAGGCGCTTTCGGCCGGCAGCAGACGGAGCAAAAAGAAAACCAGTGCGGAAAGGGCCAGGGCGGCAAAACCGGTACGGATAACCCGCCGGGAGGCCCGAAAGCCATAAACCTCGGTCAGCACATCCCCGAACACATACGACAGGGGAAAGAGCAATGTACCGCCGTCAAAGGCCATGGGGATAGTAAACAGGGAAAAGCCCATGTCCACAATTTTAGCCGACGAGGCGATGTTGCTCACGATGAGAACGGCGACAAAAAAGGCCATAAGAATATCGAGATACTTAAACGATTGAAAACGGGGGGTTCCCTGCCGTGGCAAAGCCCCGCCGGAAAAAGGGGACAACATAGCAATTCCTTACAATAAGCACGGACAACACAGACCCTGGCTTGAAATCCTCTCTTTTGTCCGTGTTACCCGTGCTGTCCGGCGGCCTCCGCGGCAACTGCCGCGCGGTTTCCCGCATAGGGCGGCATTTACCGGGCCTGTGTTTTGCGGCGTTAATTTATCCACACGGCCTGACGCCCTGCGCCTGCCGGGACGGGTTTGGTTTCATCAAGCCTTTATACGGCGTATTTCAAGCCCACTTGATAAAGCCGGACCTATAGGGATGGATCAGCGCGTCGTGTTTGGGCAAGATCCGCACCGTATGGCCCTGCTTACCGGTATCGGCGCACTCGATCCGCACCTGGTACAGGTTTAGGTTGTTCCCGGTTTTTATCCACCTCATCTCCGTGCGGCGGGCGCCGGTGATCTCGTCATTCTGATTCGACACCGTACCATGGTAGAGTTCCACCTGCAGTTCATTGGGCAGCATGTGGCCCATATCAAGGTAAGCGGTAACGGTAAGCATATCGCCCCGCTGCATCACCGGCCTGGCGTTGGATTCGAGCTTAACGATTTTCAGGCTGTCCCAGGATTGCTGTAGTTTGACAAAGTAAGCCGCCAGGGATTTTGCCTCGGCATAGTCGTCCTTGACCAGGCGGCGGTAGTTCTTGAGCGCGGGAAAATAGAACATGTTCGAGTAATCCATCAGCATACGGTGGCAGGACATGGACTGGCCGATTATCCGCATACAATCCTTCATCCTCTTGATCCACTCCCGGGGCAGACCGTCGCGGCTCCGCTGGTAAAACATCGGAACAATGTCGCGCTCAAGGAGATCATACAGCGCCTTGCTTTCGACATCATCCTGGAGCTTTTCATCTTCGTACTGTTCGCCGTTGCCGATGGCCCAGCCTATTTCAGGCTGATAAGCCTCGTCCCACCAGCCGTCCATGATGGAACAGTTGAGTACGCCGTTCATGGCGGCTTTCATGCCGCTGGTGCCTGAGGCTTCCATGGGCCGCCTGGGGGTGTTGAGCCACACGTCTCCGCCTGAGGTCAGGTACTTGGCGACGGTCATGTCGTAGTTTTCTACAAAAACGATACGGCTGGTAACATCGTATTTTTCGGCAAAGTGGATGATCTCGCGGATCAACTCCTTGCCGGGCATGTCGTGGGGATGGGCCTTCCCGGCGAAGATCAACTGGACCGGCCGGTCGTTGTCTTTTACCAGGCGCAGCAGCCGCTCCGGATCGCGCAGAAGCAGGTTTCCCCGTTTGTAAGTGGCGAAACGCCGGGCAAAGCAGAGGGTCAGCGCGTAAGGGGAAAGGGCGTCCTCGACCTGGTGGATCCGGTGTTCCACCGCGCCTATGCGCTTGTACTGCTCGCGGATACGATCGCGGACAAAGGCCACCAGGCGCTCCCTGCGGCGCTCATGGGTGCGCCACAGTTCCTCATCGGATATCCGCTCCATGCGTTCCCAAATCGCCAAATCCGTGGGTTTGTTCTCAAAATGGGGACCGAAGTAGCGGTCGAGAAGCTCTATCATCCCGCTGGAAACCCAGGTGCGGGGATGGACGCCGTTGGTCACATGGGCGATGGGCACTTCGTCCAGGGGCACGCCGGGCCAAAGGCCCTTCCACATTTCGCGGGAAACCACGCCGTGGAGCTTTGCCACGCCGTTCGCGTAAGCCGCCAGCTTGAGGGCCAGAACGGTCATACAGAATGTTTCATGCTCGTCGTTGGGATATATCCGGCCAAGGCCGATAAAGTCCTTCCATGAAATCCCCAGCACCTGCGGCCAGTTGCGGAAATATTTTTCCATCAGGGCAATGTCAAAACGCTCGTTTCCCGCGGGAACCGGCGTGTGGGTGGTAAAGATATTGGTGGGCCACACCGCCTCTTTCGCTTCCTCAAAAGTGAAATTTTTATCGGCCATGATTTCCCGGATCCGCTCAAGCCCCAGGAAAGCCGCGTGGCCTTCGTTCATGTGGGTGGCGGCGGGGTTAATGCCCAGGGCGCGCAAGGCGCGGACACCGCCGATACCAAGGAGAATTTCCTGCTGCATCCGGATTTCCTTGTCGCCGCCGTACAGGGTCGCGGTGATATTACGGATATCCGGGGCATTTTCTTCGATATTGGTATCCAGCAGGTACAGGGAAGCGCAGCCGACCTTCACTTCCCAAATCTGGGCAATAGCCTGGCGGCCCGCCAAATCCACGGAAATCTTCAGAAATTGCCCGTCTTTGCCGGTTTTCCGTTCTACCGGCATGTTGTACCAGTCGTTCTCGGGGTAACTTTCCTGCTGATAGCCGTCGGCGTTCAGCATCTGCTTGAAATACCCCTGCCGGTACAAAAACCCAATCCCCACCAGGGGCAGGCCCATGTCCGAGGAGGTTTTTATGTGATCCCCGGAAAGAATCCCCAAGCCCCCCGAATAAATGGGAAGGGATGTGTCCATGCCGTATTCCATGGAGAAATAGGCCACCACGTCCTTGTGGCCGCCCCGATACCAGGTTTCGCCTTTTTTGTAACGCTGGAACCGATCGTACACCTCCTTGAGTGCGGCAAGGTAGGAATCGTCCTTGGCAGTCTGGGCAAGCCGCTCCTGACTGACCATGCCCAAAGTCCGCACCGGACTCTGCTGGGATTGGAGCCATACGTCATAATCCAACCTGATAAAAAGCTGAATTGCGTCATAATTCCATGAAAGCCAGAGATTGCGGGCAATCTCCTCAAGCGGCTTCAGCGGAGCGGGAAGTTTCGGCTTTACCGTATACGTAGATATATTCATAATATTAATTTTACGCTTTCAAAGGCTCTGTGTCAACGAATCGAATTGCGCCACGTTAAATCTAACCAGCGAATGAAAACCCCTTGGCCAGGGCCGGGCGCACATGAGCCTCCGCGCGGCAGAGCTTGCGCAGCATCAAGGGCGGGGTATTAAACCAGACTTTTGAATCCCCACAGACTCCCAGGCGGCATCGAACTGCGATCCCGCTTATGGTATCACATTGAATTCCCGAACAATCTGTATCTCGCTCCGCACCGGGGCGGAATCGGCGGCTTCCCGCGCGGCGTTCAAGGCCATCTCTATCAGGGCCTGGGAATTGGCCACGCCATAGAGGGTCAGAGTGTTACCGGAAAATGATGTTTCAAGAAAGTGGATTGGGATACCCCGCTCGTAGATGATGTGATGCTTCACCTGCTGGCTCAGGACCATCTCCTTGAGACGGGCCGCACTCCGGGCTTCCGCTTCTGGGCTGAAAAAATAATCCCGCAGCCGCCCGATCGTCTCGGCGCAGGCCGAGGGGGTAAAAACAGCGGTATTGAAGGAGAGGTGATAGTTCCCCGGATCTTTCCAGTCAATGTCAAAGAAATACAGGTGAAAGCCTATACGGTCCTGATCGCTCCGTTCGATTATCTGCCTGGCCCGTTTCTCGTCACAGTGGAAGTAGCTTTTGACCCGCTCAAGGCGAATCTCAAGGGGCGCCACGAGAAATATCGAAAGTACCCCCGGCATATTCTTGAACACCACGCCGGCTCCCCGCCCGATAAACACACAGCTCCCCTGTTCGGCCTCGGCAAAGATGGCGGTTTTGAGGTAATGGATATAATCATCCCTGTCCTGTGACAGGGAGGCTAAAAACGAAGGCTTCCGCTCGTCATACCTCTTGAATTTCCGGCTTTCAATCCCATAGGATTTGATCCGTTCTTCCAGGGCCTTTTTATCCACAAAACGATAGCCCGGCAGTTTCGCCAGTTCCTGGGCAGTCTCATCGCCCAGTGCCGCCAGCTCGCGGGAAATGGTAATAATAGCCATACAAGTCCCCCTGTTTTTCTTCCGTTACTTCAATAATAAAAAAACAAAAGGTAAAACGCAATAACCCTGCAAACTGAGTAAGCAGCCCGTAAATCGCGGTTTTTGCGATACGAAGTAAGGTAAAAACTTACGCGCGACAGGCTGCCGCGTTCCAGATACCGCGCGGAGGCTCATTGCCTATTATTTTTTACCGCGTTATTGTATGCCATGAACGAAAAATTACTTATCTGGCGAGAGGAAGCCAGCAGACGGGTTTTTGAGTGCCCGGTGTTTTCCATTCGGGAGAGCCGCTGTCTGTCACCGGACAATGAGCGGGGAACCTTTACGGTTATTGACGCCGCGGACTGGGCTATTATTGTTCCGGTTGTGGATGGGCCGGAGGGCAGGCGTTTTGTCATGGTGTGGCAGTGGCGGCACGGGGCCGGGGAGCTGAGCCTGGAATTCCCCGGCGGCGTGTTTGAACCGGGCGAAGATCCCGCGGCGGCGGCGGCCCGTGAACTGCGGGAGGAAACCGGCTACGCGCCGGGAAAAATACAAAAGATAGGTGAATTTAGCCCCAATCCGGCGATTATGTCAAACCGCGTACATTTTTTCCTTGCCGAAGATTTAATAAATACCGGAACCCGGGAGCTTGACAAGGATGAATACGTGGAAACCGCGCTGGTTGAAGAGGGCGAGGTCTCAGGCGGCATGGGGCGAGCGCCCTATTTGCATGCCCTGATGGGCAGCGCCCTGGCTTTGTATTGGCAGACACAGAACGGCCCCTTTCGGGACCGCTCCGCGCTGTCCGCTATCTAGTTTCACTCCACATGCCCCGGCGCTCCTCGCCTCTGATGCTGGGGATATCCAGCACCATGCCGGGGTGAATTAGGTCGGGGTTATCCGGATTGGTCATTTTCGCCCGGTTGGCGTTGTACAGGAGCCGCCATTCGGTGGCGTCACCGTAAGCCCAGGGGCGGCCGGCAATGTTCCACAGGCAGTCTCTTGAGTCCGCCCAGGGCTTGACCGTGTACTGGGCCGGCAGGAAGGACTGGCCGGCGCCGGCATTGCTGCCGCCGGCAAGGTCCTGTCCGGTCTGCCCGATCTGTTCGGCCTGTCCAATCTGTCCGGATGTATCCGGAACCCGGATATAGGCCAGCGTATTGATAACCCTGCGCGCTTCGGCTATGGCCTCATCCCACTGCTCGGCGGATCGGGCCGCGAGGCTGTTGTCGTAATACTGCCGGGCCTGGCCATACTCGGCAGGAAAGTAAGCGGCCGCTCCGCTTGAAACGGCCCAGTCAAGGCGCTGCTTGGCGGCGGCTATGGTGTCATTCGCTTCCTTCATTTTAAGTTGAAGTGCGACATACTCATCCGAAAGCTGGGCATAGCGGATCGCCTCTTTGGCATATTCGGCGGACAGATCATAATCGCCGTATTCGTAGGTGTCCTGGGCAAGCTTGTTCATCCTGCGGCTCTCAAGGTAATACCGGTTATTGCGGATATACCCCGGCACAATCGTACCCTCGTCCTCGGCGGCGATGAAAGTGGCGGACCAAAGCGAGGCCGGCAGCTCAGGCTCCGCAAGCGCATACTGGGCGAATAAAGGCTGTACGCCGGCAAAAACGACAACGATTAACACAAGATTAATACGGCGGCTCATATAGCTCCTCCCTGGATTAGTAATTCGGCCTGCCAGGCGGCCTCATCGCTCTCCCCTATCCTTCTTTCCGCTTCCCTGATGGCCTCATCGGCAAGCCGGCGCTTTTCCACGGCGGACTGGCCCGCTGTCAGAAAGATACCCTCTGACTGGCTGTAAAAGCCCGCCGCATCTTTATAGCTGCCGATCCGCAGGGCCGCTCCTGCCCGGGTATAAAACCCTTCGCCTTCGGCAAAAACATCCCTAACCGCAACATTGGCCTTAAGGTCCAGCGCGGCCTGGCGGGCCTTTCTCGCCGCCTCTCCCAGTTCCGCCACATGGCCGGCCCAGGCAACGGCCAGTACCTGGTTATAACGGCGCAGGGCTTCCCCGGCGTTTCTCAGCGCCGAGTCAATATCCCCCGTGAAATAGGCGTCTGCCGCGGCCAGACCGGCATCGTCCGCGTAGGCAAGGCCCTCGCTGTTACTGTCCGTAAAACCGTTCTCAATTATTTCCTGCCGGGCCAGCCACGCATCGGCGGCCGTTTTCAATGCCTGATACTTTTTCAGCGTGTCGGAGGCGGTATCTTTCGCAGCGGCATAATCCCCCGCCTCGTACTGACTCGCCGCAATGAGGGCAGATCCGTCAACTTCCTCCAGATACTCCGGAAAGAAATCGGGTACGCCGGTGGCGATAAGCGCGTCCCGCGTCAGCCATGCGTCGGCGGCCACTTTCAAGGCCTCATACCTTCCCAGGGCGCCGGCGGCGGTATCCCTAGCGGCATAATAATCCCCTTCCCCATACTGACTGACCGCAATGAGGGCGGACTCGTCAACTTCCCGCAGATATTCGGGAAAAGAAGCGGTCACGCCGGTGGCGATAAGCGCGTCCCTGGCGGCCATTACCTCGTCTTCCCGCGCCTGGGCATAGAGGGGAATGGTCTTGTTGAAAAGCTCGTCAAAAGCATCCGCGGAGGCTTCAAGCGCGGCAGCCGCCCCCTGAATCTCGGCGTCGGCGCCTTTGGGAAGACCGCCGGCTGCCGTATACCGGGCCTCGGCGCTTTCCCAATCACTGGGGAAATAGGACGGGCTTTCAAAATCAACAGCCCTTTGCCGGGCCGCTTCCGCCCTGGCGGCGGCCTTTTGCAGGGCGTCAAGGGAAGCCTGGGACGGTCCCGCCGGCTGCGCCGGAGCGGGCGCACTCTCCGGTGCGGCGGCGGACGGCGTCTCCTCAGCCGCAGGCGGCGCCGATTTACAGGAAACACCCGCCAAAACAAGCAATAGCACCACTAAAAACCCAAATCCGCTTTTTATTTTCATCAGCCTCTCCTTTAAGAATTGAAATAGGTCTCTCTTGAATAAGAGTATATCTGAATAAACCATTTTCAACAAGTTTTATTACATGTTTTTACATGTTTTCAAGCGTATATTTCGAAGGAAATTATGCCTTTGGAGAATTCCCGGTTTAACCACGAATTGGAGCTATGGGAAACCCCTGCCCCACGGGGTAGTCACTGAAACGCCTTTTGGTGGTATACTATAAATCCGGGGCCGCGGGCGGCCTGATTGTATGCTGTGGAGTTTGTATGGCCGATATTACTTTCAATATTGTTAAACATTTCGGCGTTGTTTCCGAGGGAAGTGGCGGCTGGAAAAAAGAGCTGAATATGGTTTCCTGGAACGGCAGAGCGCCCAAGCTTGATGTGAGGGACTGGGCGCAGGGGCATGAAAAAATGGGGAAGGGCCTTACGCTTACTTTGGAAGAAGCGGCCAGGCTGGTGGAGTTACTTACGGCCGCGCTGACCAAGCAGAAAGAATGAGCTTCCGCGCGGGAAGCCCAAACCGGAGGTTCGGCGGGGTATTCCAGACTTTCGAACAGCGGAAAGGCCCTTCCGTTTTCAATACTTCTGTACTGTTTCCCATGCGCCGCTTGCCGCGGACTTGAAGAGGGCGTCCAGTACCGCCATGTTGGCGATTGCGTCCGAAACCGGGGTGGGAGCTTCCCTCTGCTGAATGATCGATCCGGCATAGGCGTCAAATTCCAGCAAATACTGATCGGCAATTTCCGTTTCAATTAAGCGTCGGCCTACGCCGGTGGAAACAGTAACTTTGCCGGGAACATCCGGGTACATGTTGAAGGGCACCTCTATGGAAAGGCTGCCGTCGCTTCCAACGGCGTCCACCCGCTGGCCGGGGTGCATCTGCGTACCGATAGTAAAGGTCGCGGTCCTGCCTTCCCCAAAATCGAGTATCGCGGAAACCAGAATATCGGTTTTGAACGAAGGGTCCCGAATAAGGGTAGATGTTACCCTGGCGGGTTCCCGGCCAAACAGATAACGGGCGCTTGAGGCGGTATAGCAGCCGATGTCATAAATCGCGCCGCCGCCCGCGTCCGCCCTGTTGCGTATGTTGTTCCCGTCCTTGTTGGAATAGGAAAAATGGCCGTGAACGGCCAGCAGTTCGCCGATTTCCCCCGCAACGACAATTTCCTTTGCCCGCACCCATTGGGGATGGAAGCGGTACATAAAGGCTTCCATGAGGGGAACATTCCGGCTTTGGCAATAGGCCGCCGCTTCCGCCGCTTCTTTCGCGTTCAAACATATAGGCTTTTCGCACAGCACCGGCTTTCCCGCATCGGCGGTTTTTTTGATATATTCCAGGTGCAGATGATTGGGCAGCGGAATATACACAAAATCGACAGCGGGATCGGCGAGCAAGTCCCCGTAGGCGCCGTAGGCTTTGGGAAAGTCAAGTTTATCCGCAAATTCCTTTGCCTTCGCTTCGTTTCTTGACGCCACGGCATAAGGCTCTACCAGCAGAGACGATCTGAGCGGCAGGGCTACCCTCAGTTCATAGTGACGGGAACATCCCAAAACCCCCATCCGTAATTTGTCCATAGTCAGCTCCTTTTGTTTTTTTAAGGGACACAGCCCCACAGTTCGCTTCTATAATATCATTAATGCGGCAGCGTATCAATGAAGCGCGTTGTTTGAACCGCGGCAGAGCAGCTGCTTGCGCAGCATCAAGGGCGGGGTATTAAACCAGATTTTCGAATCAACAACCCCGCCTGAAGGGGTGGTTGTTCTCAAAAAATGGCTGCGCTCAAGGGTTTAACACCTTCTAAGCCCTTGTCCGTACTTTATGCAAGTCCCTGCCCTGCCCCGCCGGACTCGAAAGTAACATTGTCGATAAAATGAGCGTTAAAATACTTGTCCTCCGGAAGGCTGAATTCCTCCGACTGAGCGATTATCCGGCGGAGTGTTTCGTCGTTTTCCGGGCTGAGGAGATACTTGACCGCGCCGCCCAAGGCGCTGTTCCCTATAAGCGAAACCCTGGGAAGCAGCGCTTCGGGGATAAGCCCGATTCCGGCGGCGCTTTCCATGCAGAGGTTAAAACCGAAGCCTCCGGCAATGTACAGGGTCTGTATGTCCTCATAGGCGAGGCCCGTATAATTGAGGAGGGCGTCAAGGCCGGAACGGATGGCGCTTTTACCGAGCTGCAATTCCCGCACATCTTTCTGACAGAACACAATATCCCGCCCGTCACCCGCCCTGGCAAGCACAATCCCCTCTTCCCTCACTTTTTCGGTAAATCTGCCCGAGGGCTGGATATACCCGTATTTAAGCCCCTGGTACACCGTGTCCACAACGCCGGAGCCGCAGATCCCCAAGGGGGACTTGCCGCCGATGGTATCCGCCTCAAATATCCCGTCCCTGAACCGCACCCGCGAAATCGCCCCGGGCACGCTGCCGGTTCCCCAGAGGATATTCCCCCCTTCAAAAGCGGGGCCGGCCGCGGTGGCGGTACAGAGTATCTTCCCCTTGTGCGCAAGGGCCATCTCGCCGTTGGTACCTATGTCCAAAAACACCGCCGGCGCCCCGCTTTTATGCGGCTCCACGAAAAGCAGGCCCGCGGCAATATCCGCCCCCACATAGGTGGAAATACCCGGCAGAATCACCGTTTCACAGGCCGGCGGCGACTCCGGAGAAGGTAAATCGCTTTCGGTAATTTCCCGAAAGTTCAAAAAAACCGTGTCCAGTGTTACCGGCGTAAAGGGCGTTTTCCCCAGCGTTTGGCAGGAGAGGCCCAGCAGAAGATGCAGCATGGTGGTGTTACCCGCAATGGCGATTTTGCAGATATCCCGCGCCTCTGCCTCCGACTCATCGCAGAGGGCGGTTATTCCTTCGGTGATTTGCTTCCGCACACAGCGGCTCAGGGGGGAAAGGTCGCCGCTGTTGGCCCGCCCGATTCGGGAGATCACGTCGCCGCCAAATTCCCGCTGCCTGTTCACCGCCGAAAGACGGCCGGCGACCGCTCCGCTCCGCAGATCCACCAGGGCAAAGCCAAGGGTGGTAGTCCCTATGTCAACGGCGGCGGCGTACAGGGGCTCGGAACCGCCGCCGATGCGGACGATCCTGCCACGGTCACGGTACACCTGAAAGCCCCCTTCCGGCACGGGAGCGGCCAGTTTTGACGCTTCCCGCAACTCCGAAAACGAGAGCCTCCCGGCCGCGCCCTGCGGGACGCTTCCGGTTAAGCCCGCGTCGGCAAGCTGGACGGCAAAACTCCGCGGGCTTTTTTGCGGCTCAAACGCCTCGCCGGACCGGCGGCCTGCCGGGCGAGGCTGTTCAAAATTGTCGACGGAGGAAAACTGCCCCTCCCCGCTTTCGGGAATTTGCACCGTGAGGCTTCCGGCGGGAAAAGCGGCGCAGGCAAGCCGCCAGCCCTCGTCAAGTTCCGCCCGCGAAAAACAGGCCTCGTCGGCGGTACTTACCGGCAGCGCGCCGGACTTTACCCTGATCCGGCACTTTCCGCAGGTCCCCCGCCCACCGCAGATGGCGGGCAGGTAGACACCGGCGGCCCGCAGCGCCGCAAGCAGAGCTCCCCCTTCGGGCATGCTGATCTTCTGAACTTTATTTTCGCCGGAAATAACGCTTACGTTTATCAAAAGCCCCCGGAAGTTTGTTTGTTTTGTATTTTACCATGTCTGCACTGATAATGCAATTACACAAAGCGAGGAGTTAAAAGATAGAAGATTATTTCTGCAATTTTTGAGATTTTTCACGATTCACTAAAGCGGCCCGCATTTCCGCGCCATATATAGGGTACATTCATGGAAATTCAATTTTTGAAATCCATGGCCTGCGGTTTTGTGCCGCCGGAACACCATTTTAGAGAAGGCAATTATGAACAACCTTAACTCAATTTTAATCGAAGGGAATTTGGTACGGGATCCGCTGCTTAGGTCAACCCAGAAGGGAACGCCGGTCTGTACCTTCACTCTCGCCGCAAATCGTTTCTATAAACAAGATTCAGGATTTGAAAAAGAAGTTTCGTTCTTCGACGTCGAAACATGGGCAAAGCTTGCAGAGGCTTGCAGCAATCTGGGCCGCAAGGGCCGGGGAGTCCGGGTGGTGGGCCGCCTGAAACAGGAGCGCTGGGACGGATCGGACGGGAAGCCTCACTCCAAAGTAACCATCGTGGCCGAACATGTGGAGTTTCGTCCGGACTTCAAGAAAGACGCGGATGAAGGCGCCGAATTAAACAGGGAAGCCAATCCCCTCCCCGTCATGGCCGGGGAGCTTGAAGCGGCAGCGTTCTAAAAAAATCCGGAATGGGAAGCGGGAAACTTTTTACGTGTGAGTCTCATACCCGCTTCTCATTCCTTTTTGTCAGCCTCCAATCATGTCCGTTGAGTAGAATCCGTCCTTCCAGTTAAAGCGGCTGCTCCGGGGCAGGGGAGCGCCTTCTTTTACGGCCCGCATCAGATCGCGGTAATCCCCTTTTCTTAAAACAGGACCGGAAAGATCAATGATAAAGCGGCCGAAGCCCGCTTCCCTGAGGAAGGGGATCTTGTCGACTATTGAAAAAGGTTTTTCGGGAATCACCAGCGATCCTTCGCGGCCGGTGATGAGGGAAAAAATTTCGCCCCTGTTATCTGAAAACGAATCAAAATCATAAACGGCGCCGATGTCCGCCCGGATGCGGAACAATGAAGGCCACGCGAAGACCGGGACAAAAAAAACGGAGCGCGGCCAGCCGCCCTTATGCGAAGAACGGCTTCCCCTGTCCATGCCCAGTGTCCGTTCCAGGTTTTGCCGGTTGTTCTCCAGAGGGGAGACAAATCCGTCCGCTCCCAGGGAAGAAACAAAAGAAAGCGACCAGGCGTTGAACATATACAGCCAGGGACCGGCGACAAGCTGAACCTTGGAGCGGATATCACCGTTTCGCTTATCGCTGCCCCGAAACAGGGAAAAATGTCCCAGGTTATTCAGCACAAACTGCCGGTAACCCCGTTCAATGAGTCCGCTGATTTCCGCCGCCATCGCTTCCGCCGCGTCCTGGGGAAAAAACGGGTCCAGTATCAGAATGATCTCGGCGGGCTTAAAAGGCAAGGGCGCTTTGTTATCCGCCAATAAACAGGCGGCGTTTTTGCGGGAAAGGGTGAGCATCACTTTTTCGGGCCGGGAAGACTGTATGATGTAGAGGTCCCCGATTCGGGAAAGGGCCACATAGAGTCCTTCGGGAAAAACGCCGCCGGTCTTTATGGGCTTGCCGCGCTTTGCCCCGGCGCCGTCTTTCGTTTCCTTTCGCGGTTTTTGCAGTTTAGGGAAAGGTGCCTTCTCCCTGCCCGGCCCGCGGCCGCTGCCCGCAGCGTTATGGGAAATAATCGGTTTATAGCGTTTCGACGTAACTTTGGTTTGAATAAGATAGACCCGGTCCCCTATATCAAAATTTTCAGGGATGGAAATCCAGTAACCGCGTTCACCGTGTACGGCAGGCCCGGCAAACTTTAGCTTGTGGGAGACCCGCTCTGAATCATCCCTGCGGTGCAGGCGAATCGAATCTCCCGCAACAGGGCAGGGAGAAGCAAAATCATCCGGGGAAACCAAAGCCCGCCGTTCATCCCCCGCGCCTTTTACCTTTTGAATCGCGCCCAGACTGATACCGGTACCGCCGTCCTGAAGCGGATTCAGCCAATCAATACCGGCGGCCGCTGATGCCGGCGGGCTTTCCCCCGCGGGTGTTTCCGCTGCGAAAGCGGCCTCAAAATAAAACCGCGTCTTGGATCGGGCAAAATCGCCTCGAAGAATTTCCTGCCCCTTCTGAATATTCAGCCTGATTTGCCCCTCATTTCTTCCGGCGAGGGCGTCTAACACCGGCCGGTAGGCGGAAACTACCGTGCCTACATAGTCGGCGCTTTTCATCCGGCCTTCAATTTTGAGTGAGTTAATTCCGGCTTCGGCAAGATCGGGCAGGCGTTCCAAAAGCTGCAAGTCGCCGGGGCTGAAGTAGTAGCCGGTTTCAGGGGCAAAGCCGCCTTCGGCGCTGCGGTGGTACAGGCGGCGGCAGGCCTGGGTGCACATGCCCCGGTTGGCGGATTTGCCTCCCAGGTAGCTGGAAAAAAGACAGATTCCGGAAGCGCTGACACAGAGGGCGCCGTGTACAAAAACTTCCAGTTCCAGATTGGTTTCACTTCTAATGTTCCGCAGCTCGGCCAGGTTGAGTTCCCTTGCCAGCACTACACGGGATACGCCGTGTCTGGAAAGGGCGTTGGCCCCCCGCGCGGAAGCTATGTTCATCTGGGTAGAGGCGTGGAGCTTGAGGGAAGGAAACTCCGAGCGGACCATGGAGATAACCCCAAAGTCCTGCACAATAAGCGCGTCCGGCCCCGCTGCGGCCAGGTAGTTGAGAAACTGGTACATACGGTCCGCTTCCCGCTGTTCAAAGACCGTGTTTACCGTAACGTATAGCTTTTTCCCCATCCGGCGCAAAGAGCGCAGGGCGCTTTCAAACTGGGAATAGGTAAAGTTGACGCTCCGCATCCGGGCATTGAAATTTTTCAGCCCCAGATACACCGCGTCGGCCCCTTCGCCAATGGCGGCGTCCAGCGCTTCGGGACTGCCGGCGGGGGCCAGCAGCTCAATTTTGCGCGTTACAGACATACGCTTACCGGCCGGGCAGCCGCAGCCCGCCGGTTCCGGAAAGACCGGGAAGCGCAGGCATCTGTAAAATCGGCGGCTTGCACCGTACTGATCATGCTTTACTATATTACCCTGTAAAGATATTGTAAAGCGCGGATAATAGGCCGCCTGGGAGTCTGTGGGGCTTTAGCCCAAATGATAAAGAAAATGCACTATTTTGTGCATTTTCTACCTTGCAGACTCCCAAAGGAGCCCAAAAATCGGGGGTTTTTGCGGTCAAAGGCCGCAAAAATCCACAAGTCCCACAGGCTCCTGGGGGTTTAATTTTCCCCCTGATACACCGATATTCAAAAAATGAACGGCAAACATATTCTGTTTTTTACCGCGCTCTTTTTCCCGGTATTGCTTTTCTTTTCCTGCGCCGGCCTGAAACAGGCAGAGCGAAGTCTGCCGCCGGAACAGGCCGTCACAGTTCCGGCGGAGATTCCTTACGAGCGGCTGCCTGAGCAGACTGCCACGGTTCCGGCGCAGATCCCCCATGAGCGTCCGCCGGAACGCCCCCCAGAGCGGCCCAATCCTCCGGAGCGTATCATGGGGAAGGGGCAGATACCGGAGGAAAAACTCGCGCTTTTTCTTGAATATAACAATTCTGAGACAGACCGGGAATTTGCGCTGGCCCTGGCCGGCTATTATATCAAGGAAGCGGCCCTTGAAGGGGTGAATCACGACACGGCTTTCGCTCAAATGTGCCTGGAAACAGGTTTTCTCAGCTACGGGGGACTGGTAACGCCGGAAATGAACAATTTCTGCGGCCTTGGCTCCGTCGGACCGGGCCAGTCCGGGGAGATTTTCCCCGATCCCCAAACCGGGGTCAGGGCTCACATCCAGCACCTCAAGGCATACGCCACCGAGGAGCCGCTGAAAGGAGTTTTAGTGGACCCCCGCTACAGGTGGGTCCGTTACGGCTCGTCCCCCACCATTCAGGGCCTTTCGGGAACCTGGGCGGCAGATAAAACCTACAGCGGCAAGATCGGCGACATTCTGCGGCGGCTCTACGATTTTTCTTTCGATCCGGTTAAGGGGTAACAATGTCGGCGCCGATGCCTTTGTTGTCATGGCAGATTATTTCGTTATAAATGGCCGTGGTTTTACCGGTGAAGAGCGAGCTCTCGGAAACGCGCATCAGGCGGCTAAAATCACAATTTTGGTTTGATTTGTTAAAAGCCTGGCCTGCCCTAACCAGGATAGCCTCTTTATTGGGCGCATTTTGGGGACTGATTATTACCGAGAAATAAGCTCCAACGCCGGACCATGCTTCGCCGTGATCATCGGGATCTCTGCCCTTGTATTCCTCAGGCGGCTTGTACATCGGTACCGTTACGCTTGCCTCCCCGTCCAGCAGGGCCGTTCCCTGGCTTTTATGGGGATCGTGCTGGGACATGCTGTCCGTAACATACACGTATATCTTATAAGAGGGCTGTCCGTTAACGGTAAGCGGAATATTGGTGATGGTAAGCGCGTCAATATAATTATCCTCAAGCGGTCTGCCGGCAGGCATTCCCGAACAGCCGGCCAGACACAGCGCCAATATCCCCAGGCTGATTGCGAACGATTTTTGCTGCATGATACGTCTCCTTGATGTTGCAAAGCTGAGGTATATTATCAAAAAACGGTATAAAAGACTATTACGTTACGGGGACGGGACGAGACACCCTTCG
The DNA here is from genome assembly GCA_031257385.1 of Treponema sp. Classification (GTDB taxonomy): domain Bacteria; phylum Spirochaetota; class Spirochaetia; order Treponematales; family Breznakiellaceae; genus WQXQ01. The sequence continues at coordinate 22,697 of JAIROT010000022.1, read as the reverse complement.
GTTATACAGCAATTCCCGGTCTAGCAGCCTGTTGCGCTTTAGCCCAAAAATCCACAAGTCCCACAGGCTGCTAGAAAAAAGCGGTCCAAATTAGCCCAATGTGTATAAAAAATAGACAGCGGCTTAGAGCTTATCCGCAAATAGAGAAGCACCGATGCGGTTTTTGTTGTTTGGTATTTTATCTCTTCCTTTTAGTCTTTCCTGGTTTGCCCCTCTACCCTACCCTGCTTAAATTAATTTCGTTTACTTAAGCGTCAAACAGGGAAGGCGTTGAGTCGGTTTCGCCGCCGCGGGCTTTGGGACGGGAAGGCGGCGGCGGGGGGTCGGTTCCGGAGCAGGCGGCAAAGCGCTGCTTCCACCCGTTTACCAGGCCCAGGGCCGAAAGGGGCGTCATCCGGTCCGGGTCAATGGAGCGAAGTTCATCGAGGAACTGCCGGTAACGGGAATCCGGAATTTCCCCGCCGCCGGTTTTTTTTTGCCGGTCGTTAAGGGAATCGGCGGTTTGGGCCTCCTGCAGATTGGCGTCCCGTTCCCGCAGCTTCTCCATGATGCACTCGGCCCGCTCCAGTACCGTTTCGGAAAGGCCGGCGAGGCGGGCCACGTGGATGCCGTACGATTCGGCGGCGGGGCCTTCCCGCAGTTTGCGCAGGAAGGTAATTTCCCCGTCCTGATCGAGCACTTCCATGGAACGATTGGCCATGCGGGGATGGGAAAGATGTGAAAGCTCGTGGTAATGGGTGGCAAAGAGCGTCCGGCATTGTATCCGGTTGAGGAGTTCTTCGCTTACCGCCCAGGCAATGGAGAGGCCGTCGTTCGCGCCGGTACCCCGGCCCACCTCGTCCATGATCACCAGGCTTTTTTCCGTGGCGGTATGGAGAATGTAGGCGGTCTCGTTCATCTCCACGAGAAAGGTGGATTCGCCCCGCGTCAGGTTGTCCGAAGCGCCCACCCGGCAGTAGATACGGTCGCAGATACCTATCCGCGCTTTCCGCGCGGAAACAAAGCTGCCCATCTGGGCCATAAGGGTAATGAGGGCCGCCGAGCGGAGGTAGGTCGATTTCCCCGCCATGTTGGGGCCGGTGATCAGGACAAAGGAAACGGAGGAGCTGTCCGCCGTCCCGTCCCCGCCGTTCAGCATAATGTCGTTGGGAATATACTCCCCCCGGTTGATATGGGCCTCCACCACCGGATGACGGCCTTCGTAAATCTCAAGGACATTTGAATCGTCCACGCTGGGGCGGACCCAGGCGCGGATGGAGGCGGCCTTTGCCAGGGACTGGGCGGTATCAAGTTCGGCAACACGCCGGGCCACGGCGGCAAGTTCCCGAAGCAGTTTTTTGGCCTGTTCCCTGATTTCCAGGAAGAGCGTCCGTTCAAGTTCCACAATTTTATCCAAAGCGCCGTTAATGTCCGCTTCCAGCGCGGCAAGCCGGTCAGTGGTATACCGCTCGCCGCCGGCCATGCCCTGCCGCCTGATAAAATGAGCGGGAACCTTGGAAAGATGCGCCCTGGTAACCTCAAAGAAATACCCGATGAGCCGGTTGTAGCGGATTTTGAGGCTGGAAATACCGGTGGCCTGCCGTTCCTCCTCAAGGTAGTCCTCCAGAAGCTGCCTGCCGCTGTTTTGAAGCCGACGGAGCCGGTCAAGTTCGGGACTGTAGCCGCTGCGTATAAGCCCCCCTTCGGAGAGCAGGATCGAAGGCTCCTCGCAGATACCCCGCTGCAAAAGGTCCCTCAGTTCCATAAGGCGGGCAAAATCTTCCCCGCTCAGGAACGCGGAAGTTTCAGGCTGAAAATGGATATTCAGCGCTTCCTTGAGGTTTTTGAGTTCCTGACAGGCGGCAAGGGCGTTCCTGATGGCCAGCATATCTTTGCCGTGGGCCTTGTCCATGGCAAGCCGGGAACAGAGCCGTTCAAGGTCCGGGATCTTCCCCAAAAGCTCGCGTAACAGGCTGAGTTTCCCCTGATCGTGATACAATGTCTCCACCATATCAAGGCGGGACTGTATCTGGGGAAGGTTCCGTATGGGGTGCAAAATCCGCCGCTTGAGCAGGCGGCGGCCCATGGCGCTGCGGGTTTCGTCCATCACTTCCAGCAGGGAATAGCGGGAGTCCCCGTCACGGAGGTTCCGCACCAGTTCAAGGTTTCGCTGGCTTGATTCATCAATCCCCACGTACTCGCTTTCCTCGTACACTCTGAGCGTCCTGACATGGGGGAGGAGGCTTTTTGCCGTAGTGTCAAGATAATCCAGCAGGGCCCCGGCGGAAACAATTTCAGGACTGCCGTCGTCAAGACCGAAACCTTTCAGGTTTGAAAGGCCGAACTGTTTTTCGAGCCGTTTTTTCGCGGCGGCCGGATCAAAGAGCCAGTCCGCCCAGCGGTTCAGCACCAGAGAACTGCGCTCAAGCGCCGCCTGCGCGATACCGTTATTTTCTTCCAAAAGGGATTCCTGGATAAGCATCTCTTTTATCTGCAAGCGCTCAAGTTCCTGACGGAGCCGGTCCGCCGCGCCGTCTGAGGGAAAGGAGCTGGCGTAAAAATCGCCGGTGGAAAGGTCGATATAGGCGAAAGAAAGGCTGTTTCCGCAGGCGGCAAGGCAGGCCAGGTAATTGGAACTTCCCTTGTCAAGGTAATCCTCGTCCACAGTGGTACCGGGGGTGATAACCTCTACCACCTCACGTTCGATAAGTTTCTGCCCCCTGCCCGGCTCGGAAAGCTGTTCGCAGATGGCGATCTTTTTTCCCAGTTTCAGGAGACGGGCGATGTAGGAACGGGCCGCGTGGTAGGGAACGCCGCACATGGGCAGCCCGTTGCGGCTCGTGAGGGTAAGGTTGAGCAGGGCGGACACCTCAACGGCGTCGTCGGCAAACATCTCGTAAAAGTCGCCGAGTCTGAAAAAGAGTACGTTCCCCTGATTCTCCCTTTTTATCCGTCTATACTGATCCAGCATGGGACTCGTCTGCGCTGTTCCCATGTTTCACCTCTTTTCTGTCTGTGCAGCCTGTGTTGCCCGTCCGCGGTTGATTCTTCCTGACGTTTAAGACCGCACACTAAATCGCCCGCAAGGCGATTTTTACCCCGCAAACTGCGTAAGCGGCCCATAAATCGTGGTTTTTACGGCACGAAGCAACGCAAAAATCCACAAGCGTAACAGGCTGCTAGCGTCTTGCCTTGTCCAGTAGATTCTGTATCAATTTGTCGGTAATGTCCACCGTCGGACTGTACCAGAGAATCCCCCTGTTTTCTTTCAGATTGAGCACCATACTGTAGCCTTCGCTTTCGGCGATATACCGTATTTCGTCGTACACCTGATCCAAAAAGGCGCTTGACTGGGTAAGCCGGTTCTTCTGATCCTCAAGCTCCGTGGTTTTTATGCGGTAGTAGTCTTTGAGAAATTCCGATTTCCGGTATATTTCGCTCTCAAGGCGGGAGGACTCATTCTGATCCCCCCGCAGGGCCGCATCGGCCTGCCGCGATTTCAGATCCTGAATCTCCCTGGTCATCCGGTCTATGTCGCTCTGAATACGGGCGCTTTTTTCCTCAAATTCCCGCACCGCGCGGGAATCCCTGAAAAAAGCGCTGTACACTCTGGGAAGATCCACCACCGCGAAACGGGTAAGCTGCTGGGCCTGCACGGAAAGACAGGCGGCGCATAACAGAAAAACCAACAAAACAAATTTTTTCATAACACACCTCTTTATGCGGAACACTTTCAAAAGCCGGCGTTTTTATATGCCTAATAGGATATGGCAAAAGAAATAACCGGATCAATTCCCGAACCGGGGCCGTCGCCAAAGGGTATTTGGCCTTGTTCCCATTGGAATGCGCCGTCAACCACCCTGAAGCGTTTGGCAAGACTGAAACGGAAGGGGAACTGGGGCAGGGTAAAACGCAGCCCGGCGCCCAGACTGAAACGCATGTTTTCGATAGAAAAATCGCCAAGGTACAGCCCCTGCGTACCCTCAACCCCGGCGGCGTCAAAGAAAAAGTCCCACGCGATAATATTCGGCACCAGCGGGAAACGGACTTCCGCCCAGTTTTCCCAGAGGAGCAGGCCCTTGTTACTATACGCGCTGCTCCAGCCCCGTCCCACAAACATGCCGTCCACGGCGAGTTTATTCGCGTTATCAATGAGCGGCAAACCCCCGTTCCCTTCCCTGCCGGGCTGTTTCAAAATGAGGGACAGGCCCGAATGAACCCCGAAAATCGACTTGAAGCTCCATTTTTCCGTAACCGGAATATTGAAAATAGTGAAAAAATATTCCGCCCTGGTATCGGTTCTGAGGTAATGTTCCAGTTCGTTATTCAAGAGGCCGTATGCCCCCACACGCTGGGAAGCGTAGTAGCCGTTTGAAGGATCATAGTATACGTCACGGTTATCCAGGGAAAGACCCGTCCAAAGGGAGTTTTTCGGGGTCCATTGGTTGTTCCTTTCTCTCAGTACGGGATCAAAGGGCCGGTACAGTTGGTTATCGTAGGTATTTTGTACCACGCCGACACGCACTCCGCCGCTCAGGCTGAGATTCCCCAGGTAGGTTGGCCAGCGGTAGCCGGTGGAAAAGCCAAGGGACAAGTACCATTGCTCATATTCCATCAGGTACTCGTCGGCGGGCCGCTTGTTGTTTTTCTCATATTCCTCATAAGAACTAAAGCCGTCGGGAAAAGCGTAGGTTTCATCTCCGTTAAAATTCGGGCCGTTTTTGTTCTGGGCGGCCATGCGCTTGGTGTATTGGAAGGTAAAGTCAAATCCCCCGGAAAGGGGCAGACCGAATATCCACGCATGGGTATAGTCCACCGAAACACTGGTGGAATCTATTATTGAAGAGTTTACCTCAATACCCAACTGGTTACCGCTGCCCATTAAATTGCGGTCATTCCATCTGAGCATTCCCGATATGGGGAAGCTGTTGGGATCGGCGCTGCCGGAAAAAGTCAGGCCGAATTGTATATCCGTGGTTGGCTGCTCCTCGACGTTCAGCACCAGGTCCATAAGGCTGTCGGCGCTTCCCGGCGGAGTGTCCGGAACGACATTGTAGAAATACTGGAGATTGGCAAGGTTCCGCAGGCCGTCCATAACCTTGGTCCGGGAAAACACATCCCCCGGTTCAAGGGGAATCTCCCTGAGTATGACATTGGTTTTGGTTTTAACATTCCCCCGGACAATGATGTTTTCGATATGCGCCCTGCCCCGCTCCACAATGGGTATGGTATACGTGACCACGCCGGTATCAGGATCCCTGTTTTCCTGCCTGCCGATGGTGTTGAAAATATAACCGTTGGCGTAGTATATCTCCGACACCCGCTGGAGATCCGCCTCCACCCTGTTGGCGTTGACCGTCTCCCCGACCTTGGAATTAACCAGCTTGTTAAGCTGCTCGGTAGAGAATATCCGGTTCCCTTCAAAAGTTATCCCGCCGAAGACGTACATCCTCCCTTCGGATATCCTAAAGGTAAGGGCCAGGTTATTGTTCCCCTTTTCGTCCCGGCTCATATCACGGACAACGTCTATTACCTCCGCGTCTATATAGCCCCGGTCATGGTAATACTTGGTCAGGGCCTCCCGGTCGGCGAGGAGTTTTGCCTCCTGAAAAGCGCCGTCGAATATCAGGTTTTTCGTTCTCAGCGACAACTGCCCCCTTAGGGTCCGGTCAGAGAAGACCGTATTACCCTCAAAACGGAACTCGCTTATCGAGATTTTTTCACCTTCGGTGATGTAAAAGACAAGTAATAAGGTCGAATCCGGACCGGCCCTGGTTTCGGAGCGCACCTGTACATCGGGGTAGCCTTTTTCAAGGTACTTATTGATGATAGCCTGCTCGTCCATCCTGAGTTTGGACTGATTTACCACATCATTGGTCTTGATGCTTGTCACGTCCAAAAGTTCGCTTCTTCGTACCCCTTTATTCCCCTCAAAAGTCACCCGGCTGACTATGGGCCGCTCGGTAACGGTAAATCTGAGAATCACCTGTTCGCCGGCGGCGTCGGCCCGCACCGCGCCCGGGGTAATGGTCTCAAAATAATCCAGGGCGTAGAGCTTTCCCTGGAGTTCCCAAACAAAGGCGTCGTCAAAGACACGGCCTTTGTAAGGCTCAATGATCCCCTCCAGCTCCGAGAGTTTTATATGCCGCAGCCCAACAAAAACAATGTCCTGAACCGGCTTTCCCCGGTACCAGTCGTCTTCTTCCTGGGCAAATACCGCAAGCGCCGTCACCACAATCAAAAAAAACGCTATATAAAAGCGCCTGTACAAACCCATTGATGCTCCTAAAATGACTTACGCCAGGTGAGGGTAATTGAATTATCATTCACATACCAGTTTTCCGGATGCGCAGGGATAAAATCCCAGCGGACATTGAAAAACGGAGTCTCCAGCTCTACTCCTATATCCGGTTCAAAGCGCACCCCCCCGGTACTGGTGTAGTTCTCGTCGTACCGCAGGGAAAGCATGGATTGGATAAAAAGTTCCGATCCGATATACTTACCAAGAAAAACAGTCGTATTATCAAAATAGTTACCTACCCTGCCATTTCTGTCAACAGGGTCAGGATTGATCCCGGTAGCGCTGAAAACCGCGTTTTGCAGCACCTGCGTCCTGATACTGAACATATCCAGGCGTAAAAAATTACGAATTTGCCGTTCAAGCTGCCGTACCACCCCAAATTGGGCCAGCACATCCGATGTGACGCTTAACAAAGCCGTCGGATAGGAACCGGAAGCCTCGGCGAACTGGCCGCCGGTAAAATTTTGCCCCAAAAGGGATACGATTTCCGCCTGGGAAAGCGAAGGTGTCGATTCAAAACGGGCGGTAAAAGTCAAAAGCGGGGCGTTTTCCACTATCATCGCTATAGTAACCGGCCCCTCGTTGCTCCGCTCGCGGATCTCCGCACGGGCGCTCAGGCGGGGATCAAAACTTGCCTCGTTTTCCTTGAAAGTAAGAGTCCCGCTGCGGATATAAAAACTCCGCTCAAAATAAAATATCTCCCCGCCCCTGATTTTAACATCGCTGTCCAGGGAAAATTTCCTGGCAACACTGTCCGCGGTAACATGCACCACCGTTCCCATCGCGGGATTGGCCCTGAGTATGGGAAAACCGGAACTGGGCCAGAGAAACTCAACGGTGGGGCCGGTGGTAATTTTTATATCCAGGGTGACCGGATTTATCGTCCCGGCGAACAGATCCATACCCTGGGCCTGGGTGATTCCATCGCTGTCAAGGCCCAGTTCAGTTTTATTGGCGAGGAGATCTCCGGTAATGTCAAAAATCAGATCCTCCATTGAAAGTTTGAGTTTTCCCGAAACATCGCCTTTGGCGAGGAAGCCGGTTATATCAAAGCCGAAAGGGATGGGCGTTTCCCTCGGAACCGTGATGTCCATCGTGAAGATATTCGGTATCCACCGGTCAAAACGGAACAGGCCGCTAACGGTACCCGCGCCCCTCCCCACCGTAGCGGGAACGGGGCCGAAACGCATCTGGTTTCCCTCAATCGCCACGGTAAAGGGAACGGGCCTGATATCCTGAGTGATATACTCAGGCACCTGAACGCGGACGCTCGTACCCCTGGCGGAGCCGAAAAATTCCGGATCGGTGAGCGGGCCCCGTATCTCTACCTGGGCGCTTATATAACCCCCGGCAAGGGCGAAGTCAGGCACCGGCGGCAGCAGCTTCCACAGACCCGCCAGATCAACGTACAGATCAGAACACCGCGCGTCAATGGTATTGTCGTTTATAGTGCCGGCGATTGAGCCACGTACCGGGAAGGGGCTGGAAAGCCCCGCATAAAACGTTCCATCCTCGTCCAGCTTCAAACGAAGCATGTCTTTGGGGCCGCCCGAAACGGAAAGCTCCCTGCCGTTACGTGAAAATACGATATCAAAGGGCTTTACGGAATTGACATCGGCGTAACGGAGGACTTCCACGCGGGCCGCGCCGTCCAGGGAACGCAGGGCCCGGTTTATTCCAAACCATGAGTTAACCGGCGCGAAGCGGGCGTTTATTGACAAGGCCCCTTCCAGGTTTCCCTTCCCCACGGTACCACGAAATTCCGCCCTGGTTGCCGCGGCGCTTTCCGCCCTGCTTACACGGAAAGAGGGTACGAAACCCTCGAGTCCGGCGATACCGAAACGCAGATTCTGCACGGCGAATTCATCTTTGTTCAACATGGCCCGGCCGGAGGCCCTGAACTCACGGTCAAGAATTCTCACGTTCAGGGAATTAAGCGTCAAATCCGCCCTGTAGGAACGCTCCGGATCCCAGGTAAACCTCAGATCGCCGTCGGCCAGAGCGCTGCCGGTATTATCAAGCGTCCGGCCGAGCCGCATTCTGGAACCGGAGACGAGGAGGTCAAGGCGGTTTTCCGTAAAGGAAGCCCAAAGAAGGTAACGCTCAAGGAGGGAATTGGGCGCATCGGACACGGCGTGGTCACCGCCGGTCCGCGGCTCCCGCCTTTCCTCTATGTTGAGGGTTCCTGAAAACCCGGAAAAATTTTGCGCCCAGGAAAAATCCGCCCTGCCGCTGAGGGGGCTGATACTGTCGCGGTAATAGACAAGGGGAAAATGGGCGCCGTCCTGATCCGCCCCGCCCGTGATCCGCATATAGCCGGGACCCGCGGGACTTGCGATATCGGTTATCTCAAGATTGTCCAGATCAAAAGACCAAAAGTCACGGGAATTGTAACGGACCGAAGTATAAAAACTGAGCCGGGCGGGCAGGCCCCTGACGGGAATGGGGATTTCCTTCCCCTCAATGTAGCCCGAATAGGCCCCGGCATCGGTCGATGTAATATACACTTGAAATCCGTAGGAACCCCGCGCGCTTATCTGTTTACGATCCAGAACACGCCCTTCCATATTGTACGAAATATCCTGGTAATGGGCCGCCAGGGAAAAGTTGAGGTCCAGAGGATTCGAGTAATCCGCGTAACCTGAAAACAGCAGCGGCTGATCCGCCCAGACGAAGCGGCTTTCGCTTAATTCCAGGCGTTTGTCCGTACCGGACACGGAGAACACCAGCGCCGGCTCCGTTCCCGGTTGGGAATCAAAAGCAGCTTCCACACGGGGGGCGTTGTACAGGAGCCGCTTGAAATCGGTAGTAAAGAAAAGCTCCGTGGTAAGCGAAACATTCCGTAAAAGCCCGGCTGCAGCGGGCGGCAGCGGCTCCTTGATAAATGGCCGGCCCATCTCGGCAATGTCCGCGGCGGACACCGAATCCAGCGAGCAGCTCGCTTCCAGCCAGCGGACCGCGTAATTAACCGAACCTTCCAGAGAAAAAGAACCGGGCCGCGCCGTGCCGGAAGGCTCCCGAAACTCACGCGCCGAAACAACAAAACCGAGCTCCCCGCCCGAGGGAACCAGCGAGATGTTGAGGACACCCAGGACGAGGCGCCCTATGCCGACTCTTTCCCCCGAAACGCTGATTTCCTTTTCCCGTGTATTAACGCCCAATTCGGCGCTGAGGCCGGTTTCCCCGGAAAAGCTCAGGTTTTCAAGAAAAAGTTTGCCTTTGGGGGCAAAGGGCTTTAGCCCCAGGCTTCCCCGGAAAGCAATACCCCCCTGAAACAAAGGCGCCGCGGCGGAAGACTGACCCGCCGCTGCGGTATTCCCCGGCGCGGAAACGCGGAATTCCTCGATTTGCGCCAGCTTTTCATCCCCGCCGGCCCTGATCTCGAAAGAAGCCGCCGTCCCCGCGGGAAGCCCTCCTACAATAGCTGCCTGGTAGCGGATATTTCCCTGCCGGTTCCGTTCAAACGAGGCGGCCCCTGTCGCGGCCAGGGCCAGCCAGCGGTTGGCCGCTTTCCATGCCCCCGACAGGGTCAGCAGGTCCTTCGGCGTGAACACATCGCAGTTGAACCGGGCGGCAAGATTGCCGTCCTCAATCCCGTAATCAAGGAAAAAGTCAAAGGGCAGCCGGTCACCCATTTTCCGGACACTCAGCATCCTGTTCTGCAAACTACAGCCGAATGTAAGGGCGCGGGTCTGGAAAAGATCCCCGGCAAGGGAATCAACGGTGACCACCACATTCCCCTCTTCAATGTCCGTGGAAACTATTCCCGTAGCCCTCATGCTTATCCGGGCGCTCACCGGTTCCGCGAAAAACGAACGCAGGGAAACAAGGGCCTTCCATTTCCCGTCCAGGGAGATCAGTTCATCCGCCGCCTGGGCGTCAAAAGTCAAATCCTCAACACGGAATCGATCCCGCCTGCTTTGTATCTGGCATTGGCCCGCGCGGATTCTGAACAACACATGCTCAGGGAGGAGGCCTGTAAGACTCGGCCGGGAAGCGCCGGTATCGGGATCAAGGGAAAACAACAGTTCAAGGAGATCGCGATCCCGCTCCAAATCCAGATTGATCTCCGGCCTGTCAATTAAAACCGAGCGCACAGTCAGAGGATTGCCCTTGAGTAAATCCCAAAAAGACCAGGAAAGACGAAAACGGGATACCGAAAGAAGCTCTTCCGAATCAGGCTCCTTTCCCAGAATCCGCAGGTTTCGTATGTCAAAAACGCCAAAAATAGAGGGACTTATCGAAGAATAACGTATCGTGCGGCCAATGGCGGCCTCGGCCCTGCCGATTAAATCATCCCGGATATGCCGTATTTGGTCCTGAATAGCCTGCTGCACAGGCCGCAGGGCCAGCGCGGTAATCCCGATCAATCCCGCAAAAACGAGAATTTGGATGATAATATGAAACGGAAAGCCGCGTTTACCGTTTTTTTTTGAGAAAATCGGCACCTGTTTCCCTTTGTCCTATACCCCGTTTTTTTTATTCATGCCGGGGGGTTTAATGCCCAAGAACCCGCCTTACGGCGGGGGAGCTTCAGGGCGGTTAAAAAGGTATTAAACCCCGCATGCAATACCCCGGGAGAACAACATACCCCGCCCTTCAGGGCGAGCTTGTTGATCGCTTATTTTCCTCAAAACTGAGATTTTGGAAAAACAACCCTTTCATAGAATATAACACATTTCTTCGTTTTAAGTATCGGTATATGCGCAAATTAGATTGTTTTTTTTACCAATGTATAGTAATTTTGTTGAAAATGACGGAGACAATTCGCAATTTTGTCGTGTTCGAAGGCGGGGACGGCAGCGGGACTACCACCCAATTGTCCCTGCTGGAACGGCGTTTCCGGGGCAATGCAATGGGCCTGGTTTTCCACCCTACTTGTGAACCCACAGATGGGCCGGTAGGCGCTTTGATACGTTCCGTCCTTGAAAAAAAAATTGCCCTGCACCCGCTCGCTCTGGCCCGGCTCTTCGCCGCGGACCGGGCCGAGCACCTGTATGGGCCGGGCGGGATCATTGAGCGCTCCGGCAGGGGGGAACTGGTAGTTTCAGACCGCTATGTGCTTTCCTCGCTGGTGTACCAGGGTATTGAATGCGGGGACGAACTGCCCCGGACTCTGAACGCCCCCTTTCCCGCGCCGGAACTGCTCCTCTTTTTCGATCTTGATCCCCAAACCGCCTGCGAGCGCCTGAAAAACCGGCCCGCCCTTGAACTATACGAACACCTGGAATTCCAGCAAAAAGTCCGGGAAAAATACCTGTCCCTTATCGGTGAATACCAAAAATCAGGCGGCCGGGTGGAAATCATCGATGCCTCAAAGAGTCAGGAAGAAGCCGCCGCTGAGGTGTGGAGAGTCATCCTGAAAATGCCGATACTGAAAACGGGGCGCTGAACGGTGGGCAAACGGCTGCATAGATACGTCATTCGAAAGCTGAAGTTACCCGTATTTACGGCATTGAGTCTGATGCTGCTCTCCGCGCCTATTCCCCTGAACGCCTATTACGTTACCTACAAGGAACAGTACTTCAGGCTTTTTCACCTTCACTATAACCGGTACCCCGACGACACCATGGAGAACATCTACTGGCTTGAACAAACCATGAAGGCGGATTTTGCCAATCCCCTTTACGCCCTGGCGCTGATCGAAAACGAGACCCAGTGGGAGAAGTACCGTTACCTCTTTAACATGCACGTCAATCTTAAACTTATTGAGCAGTACCTTTTTCTGGGAAACAAGTGGAACAAGCGGAACGCCTACTTTTACAACGCCCCCTGGAAAGGGCAAAATCTGGAAAGCCTCCAAACCGCGGAAACCTGTTTCCGCGCCGCCCTGAGCTACTGGAAAGCGGCGGGCGAATGGGCGGAAAAAGCCCAGGCGCGGCGCTTCCGTTTTGTCAATTTACCGAAAGTCCAGTTCTGGGAGGACGAGGCCCTGCGGATAGAAACCGGGGAACTCAACTACGAAAAGACCATCAACCGTGAACTGGCCCTGCTCCAAAAAGTCAGAGAAAAATTTCAGTCCATGGATGAGCATACGTATTAACCATTGTCCAATCAGTCTGTGTCGTGATTACGGTACAGGTGTCACCACAGGCAAGGGCCTGGGGCGCGGGCCGGGATATCGTCATAACCGGCCGTCTCATCCGCTATGGTTTTGCAAATATGCAAATACCGGCGGGTTAAAAATTGGTGAGGTAACAGATCCCGATAAGCAAAACCGCCCACAGGTCTTCGGCGTCAGGGGAGCCGGTATCGCTCAGGCATTTCAGGGAATTGAGCCGGCCTCCGTACCACCAGAACAGCCCCATCTGGGTGTCGATGCGGAAAGTATATTCGGTAAAATCATCCTTGGCGCTTTGCGCGCCAAATAAAAGATAGGCGAGTTCGCCAAGAATCGCCCCGAATTCTTCCAGGGCCTGCCGGAAATTGCCCTGCCCTATACCGGCCATAAAGCCCGGTATTTCGTCCTGCAGCTGCTCCTTGCGTACCTCGTCTACTTTCTCAACCCAGGTTTTTTGTATCAGTAAATCCAGATTATTTTGAAAATGGCGCAAAAAGGCGATCATTTCCTTGTCGGTTTTGTTAAGGGCCAAAAGCCGCCGGTAATCGGCGCCAATCCCAAGGGCTTCGGCAAAATCCGCGGCGGCTTTTAAGTCGGGCCCCTGCCCCGGCGCAAAGCCTCCCAGGGGAAACAGGCTTTCCGCGGTTCTGCGGTACTCGCCGGGTATGGCAAGATTTATACATGGAGGACAACGGTACATAACATTAAGATGATAAGAAATGAAAAAATAGTCAATGTCCTGTCAGGCTTAGAGCCCTTAGTCTATCCCCGCAGCTTTTCTGAAGCGCCTGACCGTGGCCGCCGCGATGGGCCGGGCTTTTTCAGCGCCGCGCCCAAGGATTCTGTCCAGACCGGCGGGCTCGGCAAGGAGGGACTGGAAACGCTCGCGCATGGGGGAAAGTTCCCGGTTCACCACCCGGAAGAGTTCCTCCTTGGCCTCGCCCCAGCCCATGCCCCCGGCTCGGTAGCGGGCCGCCAGGGCCGACTGTTCCCCCTCGTTTGCGAATAATTTGTAGAGCAGGTATATCTGGCTCGTTCCGGGTTCCTTGGGTTCTTCCACCGTCTGGGAATTAGTCACCATACGCATGATCAGTTTGCGGAGCGTTTTTTCCGGCGCGAAGAGGGGAATGGTATTGTTGTAACTTTTGCTCATCTTCCGGCCGTCCAGTCCCGGCACCACCGCCACACTTTCCACCACCGCCGCCTGAGGCACTTTCAGCACCTGCCCCTTGTAATTGGCATTCACCGCCTGGGCGATGTCCTGGGCCATTTCAACGTGCTGTACCTGATCCTTGCCCACCGGCACCACATCGGAATCAAAAAGAATAATATCGGCCGCCATAAGCACCGGGTAAGTAAAAAGACCCATGTTAATCCCCGCGTCGGGGTCGCCGTTTTTTTCGATATTCTCCTGTACCGCCGTCTTGTAGGCATGGGCCCGATTCATCAGGCCCTTGGCGGTAAAAGCCATAAGCTGGGTAGTAAGCTCAAATGTTTCGGGGATGGAACTCTGCCGGTAAAAAATAACCTGTTCAGGATCAAGCCCGGCGGCCAGCCAGCCGGCGGCCACTTCCCGAATATTGGCCCGCAGCTCTTCCGGGTCCTTTACCGTGTTCAGCGCGTGATAGTCGGCGATAAAATAACGGGCATCGTACTCTTTGGCAAGCTCCAGCGCCGGTTTAATAGCGCCGAAGTAGTTGCCGATGTGGAGGGTTCCGGTCGGTTTAATTCCGGTAAGGGATATCTTTTTCATAGTGAATACTGTATTAGGAAAAGCGGTTTCTGTAAATACAGCGAATGGAAAACGGCACGGTTACAATTTCCCGCTCCTTCTGCTACACTTTCCCCATGCCTACTGTTGACGAAAAAAAAGTGATTTATTCCATGTACCGGGTTTCAAAAAAACACGGGACCAGGCAGGTACTCAAGGACATCAGCCTTTCCTATTTTTACGGGGCCAAGATCGGCGTGATCGGCCTTAACGGTTCGGGAAAATCGAGCCTCCTCAAAATTCTCTCGGGCGCGGACACGGAGTTTTCAGGGGAAACCCAGGTAAGCCCCGGCTACACCGTCGGCTGCCTTGAGCAGGAACCCCGGCTTGAAGCGGGGAAAACCGTCAAGGAAATCGTGTCCGGGGGGGCGAAGGAACTGGTGGACCTGCTTGCCGAATTCGATCAGGTGAGCGAAGACTTCGGCAAGCCCGACGCGGATTATGACAAACTTGGCGCAAAACAGGCGAAGCTCCAGGAAAAAATCGAGGCCGCCGACGGCTGGAACCTGGACAGCCGGCTGGAACTGGCCATGGAAGCCCTGCGCTGCCCGCCCGGCGATGAAAAAGTGGACCACCTTTCAGGCGGCGAGCGCCGGCGGGTCGCCCTGTGCCGCCTTCTCCTCCAAAAGCCGGACATACTCCTTTTGGATGAGCCAACCAACCACCTTGACGCCGAGACCGTGGCCTGGCTTGAAAGGCACCTGCGGGAATACGCGGGGACGGTCATCGCCGTTACTCACGACCGCTACTTTCTGGACAATGTGGCGGGCTGGATTCTGGAACTGGACCGCGGCGAAGGAATCCCCTGGAAGGGAAATTATTCAGGCTGGCTGGAACAAAAAGAGCGTCGCATGAGCCGGGAAGAAAAAGGCGAAAGCGAGCGCCGTAAAACCCTGCAGCGGGAACTCGAATGGATCCGCATGAGTCCCAAGGGACGGCACGCCAAGAGTAAGGCCCGCATTACCCAGTACGAAAAACTCTTTCAGGATGACGAGCGGGAGCGTTCACGGGGCGCGGCGCAGAGCAGCAAAATCACCATCCCCGCAGGCCCTCATCTGGGCAAGCTGGTCATTGAAGCGAAAGGACTTTCCAAGTCATTCGGGGAAAAGCTGTTATTTGACAACCTGGAATTCACCGTTCCCCCCGGCGCGTGCGTGGGGATCATCGGTCCCAATGGCGCGGGCAAGACCACCCTTTTCAAATTGATCACCGGCGGGGAAAAACCGGACTCAGGAGAACTGCGGCTGGGGGACAGTGTCGTTCTGGGTTACGTCGATCAGACGCGCTCCTCCCTGGACGACAACAAGACTGTCTGGGAGCAGCTTTCGGGCGGGCTTGATCTTATAAAACTCGGCTCCGGTCAGGGGGCGAGAGAAGTCAACTCGCGGGCCTACTGCGCGTGGTACAACTTTTCCGGGGCTGACCAGCAAAAAAAAGTAGGCGTGCTTTCAGGCGGCGAGCGGAACCGACTCAACCTGGCGGTGATGTTGAAAGAGGGGGCCAACGTGCTCCTGCTGGACGAGCCCACCAACGACCTGGATGTCAACACCCTGCGCGCCCTGGAAGAGGCCCTGGACAGCTTCGCCGGGGTGAGCCTCGTGATAAGCCACGACCGCTGGTTTCTCGATCGGATCGTTACTCATATCCTCAGTTTTGAGGACGGCGAGACGGTCTGGTACGACGGCAACTGGTCCGAATACGCGCAATGGCGGCGCGAAAAACTCGGATCAGCCGCCGACAGCCCCCATCGTTACGTCCATCGGAAGCTGGAACGCTAGGAGCCTGTGGGACTTGTGGATTTATGGACTCCTGCGGCTAAAGCCGCCTGGGAGTTTGCAGAATAATTTTTTATGGCCGTTGACAATTTGACCGGCCGGGGCTAACATCTATAATAGCGATCTTTTAAATTAAATGTTTTGCCAAAAAACTACTGGGGGAGCGCATTTGTACCGATAATTGACCATAGGTGTTAATGGTATCTGTCCACAAAGCCGATGCTTTGGGGTGGATTCCCGTTTTGTACCGGAACGGTACGCAAGCGCGTTCTTTAGGGAGCTTTGCCCGTAACGTGTGCTTCAGGACAAACTCTGTTTAGTGGGAGCGATTCATGGTAACTGAAAAAAAACCTTCGATATACTCTGACAGGAGTACCATCGGTTCCGCCGATGAGCTTGACGAATACGGAGTATGGGTAAAAAGCGGCCCCCAGGACCTGCCCGCCGGTATTGCCGGCGAGGAATTTGCCGATTTGTCCATGCCGGACTTTGACACGGATTTTGGTGACGAATCGCTTGATGCGGATATGTCCTTGCCGGATATTTCCGATATTGATTTTTCCAGGGCGGAGGCGGAGATTGCGGACACCGCCGGGGATGTTCCGGCTTCCGCTGCCGAAGACGAATTTGACGTCAGCTTTGACGACCTTGGCATTCCCGAAGAAGAACCGGCCGACGGGTTTTCCACGGAAGAATTCGGCGAAGAACCTGCCTCCGAAGAATCAGGGGATTTGGGTTTGAGCGGGCTTGAGGACGTACCGGGAGGCTGGGATCTTGCGGAAATTCCCGATGAGATAGATGAGACAGGCGAAGAAAGTTTGGCCATTGAGGAAGATTTTCCGCCGGAAGAGGGGCCGGTTCTGAAAACCGAAGACTCTGCTCCTGATCTTTCCACCCGCCTTCTGATGAAAATCGCCGACGAGCTGGAGTCAATCAGAAACGAGCTTAGCACCCTGAAACAGGATTTCGCCCTTGTCCGCTCCGAAGCCCCGGCGGAGGAAAAGGCCGGGCTTACGCCGCACGGAGGTTTCTTCTCCGAGGAAGACGATGAAAAAATAGCCCTTACCGGAGACGAACTGGATCATATTCTTAATACCGCTGATTTTACCGGGGAGGGCGGCAAGGTCGGGGAGCATGACATTGCCGTTTCGCTTTCCGAGGATCCGGAGGATGATCTTTCTCTCCGCAAGAAAACGGACAGCGAAATTTCATTCACCGATGTGGCTGATGATCTGAGTACCGATCTCATTACGGAAGATGCGGGCTTTGAGGAAGAGCCGGCAGCCGGGGAAGAACCGGCAGAGGCGGACGCTGAGACGGAAGAGCCGGACGCTTCCGGCGGTGAAGAAGAGGAAGAAGAAGGCGAAGAAGAGGAAGAGATCGAGATCGACTTTGACGATCTGAACATCGATCTGGATATAAGTCCCGATGATTTTGACAAGGCCAGGGAAGAAAAAGCCCCGGAAGAAAACTCTCTCGCCGATATGGCCCTGGACCTTGCCGCGGAGGATTTTGCCGTTAATGATTTTGCCGCCCCGGAAAACGAAAGCCTGATGGCCGAAGAAAACCTGCCGGACGAAAGTCAGCCGGAAGAAAATCTGTTAACGGAAACAGGGGAAATAGACCTGGGCGGCGAAATGGAGGACTCCGGGGTTTTGCGGGACCTCCGTTCTTCCGGCGTCGAGGTTATGGAGCCGCCGCCTGAGGAAACCACCTATCTGGAAGACGATCCCCTGGCCGCCGAAATGAATGAAGATGTTTTTGACGTGGATATTTCCCTTGACGAGGATTTTGAAGCGGCGTCTCTGGATCTTTCCGCTGCGGTTATTGACGAGCCGGATCTTTCCGCCGGGATTACCGAAAACCCCGTGGAAGAACCTTCTCTGGATGACATTTCCCTTGACGGGATTGAGGACATCACCATTGAGCTGGAAGACGAACAGCTTGAAAGCGCCGCCGAAGAGAGCATGTACGAAGAGCCGGAGCTTCCGGTTCCACAGAAAGAAGATATTGAAACCCCGGAACTGAGCCTTACGGACAAGGACAATACCCTTGCGCAGGTTATCCCCGAAGGTTTTGAAGCGGGCGCCGGAGAAACCCCGGCTTCCTTTGACGATGATTTGGAAACCGCTTTTGCCGATGACGCATCTGTTGCCGCCGAAGCGGCCCCGGACAAATCTACCGGTGAAACTCTTGATATCCCCCCAGGACTTAAAACCGAACTTAAAACCGTACTCTCTTACATGGATCATCTGCTTGAATCCCTGCCTGAAGAAAAAATCGAAGAATTTGCCAAATCCGAGTATTTCGACGCATATCGAAAACTCTTTAAGGAATTGGGGCTGGCGTAAATGGGGCTTTTAAGTAAAGCCGCAGCTATCTTAAATTCCGCTGTTTCCATTGGGGGGGAGGCGTCTTCGCGCCGCGCCGGGCCAATCCCGGACAAAACCGAAACAAGCGCCGCCGGAATATGGACGCTTATTGAGAATTTCCAAAAAAACAACCCTTTCTTTTATTGTATAGTTCTGGAAACCCTGCCGAAAAACGCCGCCAGGAATGTTATCCGGGCCGCCGGGATCATGGCTTCACACTTCGGCGTGGTACGGATACTGCCGGACGGCAATTGCATGGTACTCGTCCCCGGCGGCCTGGACGGAAAATTGATCGCCCACCGGCTTTCAAAAAGCATAAAAGCCAAAACCCTCTCCCTGTTTAGCGCAGAGTCTGTCTCCGGGGCTTTTGAGGCCCTCAGAGCCCATCTGTAAATGAACGAGACATCATCCGGTTTCGCCCGGGCGGAGCGGCTCCATTCACGGTACAGGCCCCAGGCCGAGGCGGAGCGCTATATCGACGCCCTCAACTTAAGCGGTACTATTAAATATTTTATTTTGATCGAGCCGGGTCTCGGTTATCTTGTCCGGGCTTTGAGGGACCGTTACGGGAACAGCAAAATCATCGTTCTGCACGCCGACAGCGGTTTCAGGGCCGCGGCCCCGGACGTTCCGGCATGGTACCCCGACAGCGGGGAAACGGCGCAATGTTTTTTGGAAAGGGAAATACCCGATGTTGCCGCCTCTTCGGTAAAGATCATTGAGTGGAGGCCCAGTCTCCGCTTCTATGGGGAAACCTGTCTCGCCCTTATCGCTGAAACGGCGGAATTTATCAAACGCGCCGATGCCGGCTACCGGACCGCCGCCGCCTTCGGCGGAAGATGGGTCGCCAATTTTTTCAGGAACCTTGCGCTGATCCGCGTGGCCCTGTACTTTAAGGGCATGAGTATTCCCATTCTCATCACCGGCTCCGGTCCAAGCCTGGAAACGGCTTTACCGCGTATTGCCGCGATGAAAGACCGGGTCTTTATCCTCGCCGCCTCGTCTTCGGTTATGGCGCTCAGGGAAAGGGGTCTTGAGTCTGATATGGTAATCGCTACCGACGGCGGCGCGTGGGCGCTTACCCATCTGTACCCCTGCTTCCGCAGGCCGCGGGCGATAATACGCGGCCTGGCCCCGGCCCTTTCCGCCGCCCTCCCCTCTCAGTGCGCCGCCCTCCCCTTTCTGGTACTGAACGACGGCAGCCTCTGGCAAAGCCTTGTCTTAAACGAACTGCGCATTCCCTCGGTAATCGTTCCCCAGCGGGGAACCGTGACTGCCTCGGCTGTAGAATTGGCCCTGAGCCTCAGCTCCGGCAATATATACCTTACGGGCATGGATCTTTCGGTACGGGATATTCGCACCCACGCGCGGCCCTACGGTTTTGACCATCTCTTTTTCGGCGCGGCCACAAGGCTCAGGCCGGTATATTCCCAGTGCTTTACCCGTTCCCGCAGCACCAGCCAAGGCGGCAGCCACGATATTTACGCCGCCTGGTTCAAAACCAGGATTGCCGCCCGGCCCGGGCGGATTTTCTCCCTTGGAGACAACCACGCCGTTTTTGAGAATCCCGGAGGCGATCCCGCGCGGGACCTTTATGAAAGCGCCGCATCCGCGAAAGATTCTTTTAAGGAAATACCGTTAAGCGGGGAAGGCCCTGAGCGCTGCCGGCGCGGGGCGGAAACGCTTTGCCGCGCTCTGGATGATCCCCGTTATGCAAAAACCATCCGCGGGGAACTGATCCCGCTGCTCTTTCCCGGTGAAAAGAGATCGGACCGGGAACTCAAGGAGACGCTGCTGGACATGGCGGGGCCTTATGCAGGGGAAAGCCGTGGATAGACGTTTCTGTTTTGAGCGGAACCTGCTGGCCCTTTCCACCCATAACCCGGTCCTCTGCTCGCGGCTTTCCGGCGCGGAAACGACCCTGGGCCGCTACCGCTTTCCGGAAGCCCGCTCAGGCGATATTGTCCCCGCCCTGGTTGATAAGTCCGGCGCGGCCCATCCGCTTCACTCAATGGTGGATCCTAGACGGGAGGGGGAGCGGCTGGTATCGGCCCTGAAAGACGAGGGCTTTCTGGTTTTTCTGGGGCTGGGGGGCGGCTACGCGGCGGAGGCGGCCCTGGCCCGCGCCGGTGTTTCCCGCGCGCTGGCAATCGAATACGACATCAACGGCCTTGCGGAACTGCTCTCTTCCCGTGAATATATCAACATTCTTGGTGACAGCCGTTTTACGCTGATGGCGGACCCCGCGCCTGAGGATATTGAGGCCCTTATTCTTGAACAGTACCGGCCCGCTCTGGAAGGCGGCATTAAAACCTTTCCCCTGCGGGCCAGAACGGAACGGGATATCTCCCACTTCAACACCGCCGCCGAAGCCGTCCGGCAGAGCATCGAAAAAGTCTCCTCGGATTATTCGGTACAGGCCCATTTCGGCGGCCGCTGGTTCTCCAACATTATCCGCAACCTCAAAACCGCCGAGGCCCAGAACCGGAGCGCGCCGCCGATTCGTGAAGCGGCGATCTGCGCCGCGGGCCCTTCCCTGGATGAACAGCTTCCCCTGCTGGCAGAGTGCCGCTCCAGCCAATCCGCGAAAAAGAACGGCCCTTTCATCATCAGCGCCGACACCGCCCTCCCCGTCCTGTTGAAAAGCGGCCTTAGCCCCGACGCGGTGGTTTCCATTGACTGCCAGCACATCAGCTACTATCATTTTATGGGAGCCTTTCCGGGAGATATCCCCCTTTTTTTGGACATCGCAAGCCCCCCCCTGCTCGCGGACCTGTCCCGTTCTCCCTTCTTTTTCTCAGGCGGTCACCCGCTGGCGGCCTATATCTCTCAAAAATGGCGGCCCCTCCCCCGAATCGACACCTCCGGGGGAAACGTGACCCATGCCTGCCTCTCCCTGGCTGAAAACCTCGGCGCCGAGCGCATAACGGTATACGGTACGGATTTTGCGTACCCCGGAGGGAGAGTTTACGCGCGGGGAACCTATATCTACCCCTTCTTTGAGCGGAAACAGACCCGCCTTTCCCCCCTGGAGGCCCGCTTTTCCGCCTTTCTGTACCGCGTCCCCTTCCTGCCCCCTGAGGCCGGACAAACCGGTTATTATGAAACCGCCGCGTTCAGGTTTTACCGCCGTGCCTTTGAGGAAAAAGCGGCGGCTATGGGAGCGGAGATTATCCCCGCTCCCGGTTCGGGCGCTCCTATCCGCATTGAGCGGCAGGCCGCGCCCGGAAAGCGGCCCAGGACCCTCAGGCTCTTCGCCTCCGGCGCGGCGCTGACCGGTTCCGCCGAATTCCTCGCTCAATACCGGAAGGCCATAGCGGCGCTGCCCCTCCCCGGCACGAAAACCGGCGCGTACCTTGAAGAGCTGGACAACGATGAGCGGCAGGTTCTTGCCACCCTTCTCCCCCAAACAGCGGCCATGAAGCGCCGCCGCCCCAATCTTTGTACGGCGGAGCTTATCGCCCAGGTAAAGGCCCGCAGTGTTGAGAGCATAGACCGTGTTTTGACAAGTATAGGTGAAGCCCCAGCGCGGTAAGCTGCGTATTAAACCGGACTTTTGCTTCGAGCGCCTTCATTTTACAGGGATTCTCTCTGTGGACGTCAAAATACGACATGCCCTATTCGTGTGATATCTCCATGTAGGTTACCCGCTGGTTTAGGCCGTCGACGCTGATGTCAAAAACCACGGCGCCGTCTTTTTTGTCGAATTTTTCACAGCGGACATTTTTACCGTTGCAGAACTGCTTTATATCGGCGTCAATGTCGCCAATTTCGATTTCCTGGATGTCCACATCCCGCATTCTGCTGTTGTCGCAGGAATTGAGAATCTCCCGGATACGCTCATAATTTTTCATTTACCCTTCCTTATATACCATAATGAGCCTCCGCGCGGCAAGCTGCCTATACCCTGACCGTTGCCTTTACCGTACCGGAACACCCGGAGGGGGAACGGAACTGTTACGCCTATGCCTCATCGGTGGCTACGGCGTTGGGGGAAAATCCCACCCTGGGCGGGATTGCTGACCGGGCGGAACTGACGGGGAAGAAGTATGTTCCGCCGAAACAAAGCGGAACCGGGGGAGATTGGACGGTCATTCTGACATTGAGGATCGTTGTTGAGGGGGATGGGCAATGATAACTAACGGCTGTGATTGCCTAATCGTGATTAAGACCCAATACCGGGAAATGGGCGTACCTTACGCCGAAGAAACCATCCGGGAGGCGGTATCGCTTTTGACGGAGGAAGCCGCCATAGAGGGGGACGGCCTCTGCCAGGCCATTCGCAAGAGCAGCGGGGTTACCGGATGCGTGGTAACGCCGCTGACCATCGGGACGGCTCCCTTGCTTTTATACCTTGCTATGGGCAGTGCGGGATTGCCCCTGTATATGTCTGAAACCAGGAACCTTTACCGTTACCGATTAAACCTTCTGCCTGTGG
>JAIROT010000013.1 GCA_031257385.1 Treponema sp. | reverse complement strand
CCCAAGAGCCCGCCTTGCGGCGGGGGAGCTTCAGGGCGTTATAAAGGGTATGTACCCTGAGACAAATACCTTACCAAAACAACATACCTCGTCCCTTTAGGGCGAGGTTGTTGATTTTTGGTGTAATCGGGCCGCCGGTCTGCCGATAAATAGAAGAGGCTGCGCCTCGCGGACAGCCGGGTTTTAATGCGCATGAAAAACACAAAAAAATCACCGGAAAGACCGGCAAAACCGAAAATAACGAAGAAAGCGCCGAAGTCCGCGGGGAAAAGACCGCGGAGCGGCGTTAAGAGGCGGAAAAAGCCGGCGGCTTCCGACGCAGTTCGGGCGGTTATACTGGCGGGTGTTTTAATCGCGGTATCGGGTTTTATCTCAATGGCCGTTATTGTTGTCCACTCAACCATAAACAGGCCGGCATCAGGAGGAATGGCGGTCATTCCGGCGGCTGAACGGCCCGTACCGGAAAGCGCCGTCTCTGAAAATCCGGCTGAAAAGCCCGTTCCGGCAGTAAGTGCTCCCGCGAAGCCGGTGGAAAAGCCTGTTCCTGCCGGCATCCCCCCTCCGGTGGAAAAGCCCGCCCCTATTGTAAGCGCTCCGCCGCCGGCAAGACCTGATCCGGTACAGCCGCCGGGCAGGCCGGCTCCGTCAAGCCCGCCTGTTCCCGCGGCGGGAACAACGGCGCCCCCTGAGCGGGCAGCGCCGCCTGAGCAGCCAAAGCCGGAACACAGGGGAACCCTGGTTTTTGTCATTGACGACGCGGGCAATAATCTGCGGGAACTGGAACCCTTCCTGCGTTTTCCCGGCTCGCTGACCATTGCCGTTTTGCCGGGTCTGCCCCATTCCGCGGAGGCCGCCCGGCGTATCAGGGCAGCGGGTAAAGAGGTGTTTCTCCATCAGCCTATGGAAGCTGTCGGGGGGCAGGCGCCCGGTCCCGGCGCGATCTATTCGGGGATGAGCGCCGATGAGATACGGGCGGTGCTCAGGCGGAACACAGCGGAAATCGGACCTATAGCGGGAATGAACAATCACCAGGGATCAAAGATCACCATGGACAGGGAAGCGATGGAAACGGTGCTTGCCTTTTGCCGTGAACAGGGGCTGTATTTTCTTGATTCCAGGACCATTGCCGAAACCGCCGCGCCCGCCGCGGCAAAACGGCTGGGCATGAAGATCGGGGAGCGGGATGTATTTATCGACAACGAGCAGGAAAAATCCTCGATGATCCGCTATATCAGGGAAGGCGCAGGCCGGGCGGAACAGCGGGGCAGCGCTGTAATGATAGGCCACACCTGGTCGCCGGAGCTGGCCCCGCTTCTCACGGAGCTTTATCCGGGGCTGCTCAGTCAGGGTTATTCCCTGAGTACCGCCTCCGCCCTTATATCCGGCCGGGCCGAATGAGCGCATAATATGAAAGTACTCGGCATCGAAACATCCTGCGACGAGTGCGCCGCCGCCGTGGTGGAGGACGGCAGGAAAGTTCTCTCTAATGTAGTGGCTACGCAGATTCCCTTTCACGCGCCGTACAGCGGGGTGGTTCCCGAAATCGCCAGCCGCAAGCACACCGAGTGGATCTACGCAGTGGTAAAGGAAGCGCTGGACAAGGCCGGCCTTGAACCAAAGGGTATTGACGCCGTGGCGGTGACAAACCGGCCGGGCCTGCTCGGTTCCCTCCTCGTGGGTCTCTCCTTTGCCAAGGCATTTGCCTGGGCGCGGAATATTCCCTTTATCGCTGTGGACCACATGCTGGCCCATCTGTATGCCCCGCGTCTGGCCCTTGACGATCCGCCGGAATACCCCTTTCTGGGGCTGCTCGTTTCAGGCGGACACAGTATCATCTGCCGGGCGGATAATTTTGACAACATCACCGTATTGGGAACCACGATTGACGATGCGGCGGGTGAGGCTTTTGACAAGGTGGCAAAATATTACGGCTTCGGCTATCCCGGCGGCGCGGTGATTGACAGGCTGGCCCAATCCGGCGACAGCGGGGCCTTTCGCTTCCCCCTGCCGAATCTCCACAAGGGGGAACACCGCTGTGATGTTTCCTATTCCGGCCTGAAAACCGCGGTGATAAATCAACTGGAACTGTTTGTCCGCAAGCGGCGCGGCGGGGAGACGGCTTCCGGTTCCGCCGTTCCTTCCTGGACCAGGGCCCAGGATATTGCCGCGTCTTTTCAAAAAACCGCGGTGGACATTCTGCTGCGGGCCTTGTTCAACGCCGCGGGGGACACGGGCCTTTCGACCATCGTGGCGGGCGGCGGCGTAGCAGCCAACTCCTGCCTCCGCGCCTGCCTTGTGGAACGGAAAGATCTCCACTGTGTGTTTCCGCCCCTGGAATTCTGCGGTGACAATGGCGCCATGATCGCCGGTATCGGTTATCACTATTTGGCCCGTGGGGAGCGTTCGCCTTTGAGCGTTACCCCTTCGGCGCGGGTCACGGGCTTCAAGAAAAAGTACCCATAGGAGCCTGTGGGACTTGTGGATTTTTGCGGCCTTTGACCGCAAAAACCCCCGATTTTTGGGCTCCTTTGGGAGTCTGCAAGGTAGAAAATGCACAAAATTGTGCATTTTCTTTATC
>JAIROT010000272.1 GCA_031257385.1 Treponema sp. | reverse complement strand
CCCTTCCCCGCCTCTCCCGCGTGGGCCGCCTCTATGGCGGCGTTCATGGAAAGCAAATTAGTCTGGCTGGCAATGTTTTCCATCACCGCGTTGATCTCCAAAAGCCCCTCGGACTCCCGTGAGATCTCCTGAATATCCGCGGCAACTTCCTGGAGTCCGGCGCGTCCCACTTCGGAAGCTTCGATAAGGTCCTTCACGTTACCGCTGTTTTTGACCAGTGTCTGGGTAACCGACTGGATATTGGCCAGCATCTCCTCAATGGCCGACGAGGATTGGGCCACGCTTGTACTCTGGCGCTCCACATGGCCCGAAAGTTTATCAATGTTGACGGTAATCTGTTCCATGGTAGCGTTGGTTTCCGTTACCGAGGCGCTCTGGTTGATGACCCGGCCCTTGATGCTCTGGATGTTGGCGGTGATCTGGTTGATTGCCGCGGCGGTTTCGGTCATGTTGGAAGCCAGCTCGTTTCCGATATCAAAGAGGGCGGCGGCCCGGTTCTTGATAGTCGCAATAAGTTTTTTGATTTTTTCCAGGGTTGCATTGAAGTACCGGGCAAGGTCTCCGATTTCGTCTCTGGAATTGACATTAACAGTTTTAGTCAAATCCCCTTCACCCTCGGAAATATCCTTGAGGGTCAGGGCGACGCCGGCGATGGGTTTGGCAATGCTGCCGACGACAAAGAAAATAATTGCCGACATGACAACAAGCGATACCAGTGCGACAATGGCGGAATCGGTAATCATTCTGCTGATTTCTTCCAGGATCACCGTCTTTTTCGTGCCCAGCATCACGGCCCAGCTTTTGCCGGTTTTGCCAATGGTGAAGGGATAGATAATCATCTCCAGTTCCGTATTGAGATCCGCTTCGTATTCCGCCAACCGGTATATTTGTCCCCGTACCACCGCGTCGTTGGCGACAGCGGCGTCCGCGCCGAACAGGGACCCTTGCGCGTCCTTGAGGGGCTTACCAACCTGTTCACGGGAATAGCTGGCGACAATTGTACCGTTATCGGAATAAATGGTCATGGCGGTAATATCGGGATGGGCCTTTATGGTATCATCCACCACGGGCTGGGTAAAAGCGGTATTCACTTCCACCCCCACCCGGCCTACCACCTCCCCGGTCTTGCGGTAAATCACCGGAACGCTGACTTTTACGATATAGGCATTCGCGCCTTTCACGGTTTGAAGCGCCGGATCATCTATGACTTCCTTCCGGGCGTCAGGACCGTTGATGATCGCCGTCATTTCCGGTATCTCATTGTAGGTTAAGTGTTCTATAGTCCCCGAATGATGGGAATACCAGGGAGCCCACTGGCCGGTTCCGGTACTGCCGGGGCTTCCGGCAAAGGCGGAGTCCATTCCCGAATCTATGGTATTGGGATTGAAGACCGCGAACATTCCTACCACCCGATCATTGGAGAGAACGACTGATTGCATAAACTGATCAAAACGGTTGCGCTGTCTGCCCGCTTCGGTTTGGTCATAATCGGCCATGGCGTCCGCTAGGGTATGGGCAATCCGCAGATAGGTCTCGTATTGTATCTGGATAACCCGTGCCTGTTCCGCGGCAAGCCGCTCCTGACTTTCCAGAGCGGTAGCCATCTGGGTTGAAGACGCAATACCGACCAAAATGGCAGACAAAGATACTATGGAGACCATCGTAATTGCAATAATGATGATGGTTAAACGATGCCTTAATTTCATAACTACTCCTCAATCATTCCCCTCTGCCGCCGGTTTGTCCGGCAGGCAATTCAGAATTTGTCAGATAACAATATAGGTGTTTTATTACTATGTAAAGACCTGTTGTGATCAGGGCGCTGCCCGCCGCCGGTGATATATTTCCGGTTTAATTGCAGGGTGTATGTCCACCGCAAGGCGGACTGCGGTTCCCCCTGTCAGAGGTTCAACCGGGCTTTCCATCACCGGGAAAAATACGGATGAGGTATTGAACGGATACTTGCCATTTTTAAACACAGTGGTTTCAAAACCACAACCCCATCGGGCCGCCGGATTTTGAAACCACCTTAATGTCTTTGAAATTATCTTTATCGACTTTACTTGTTCTTGTGTCTGTTTTTCCGCAGCTTTTTCTTGCGTTTGTGAGTGGCGATTTTCCGCAGTTTCCGTTTTCTTCCGCAGGGCACTTCAAGCTCTCCTTGTGGTGAGGATAAAAGCGGCAAAAGCCGCGCCGGAACCAGGCGCAAGACCGGCCCCGCCGGCCAGGGTTCTACCGGTTATGATAGTATGAAACAGGGCGGGAAAAAGATCAAGTAGGAGAAGAGAGCAGGGCCGGCGCGGCGCTTATAGGCGGCGGGCAGTCAAAAGCCGCCGCGATCCTTATTCGAAAGTCTGGTTTAATACCCCGGAGCTCTGCTCCGCGGAGGCTCATCGCGAAAAAAACGGGGAGCATTGTCCGGCAAAATATTGTGTTCGCCTTCGGTATTCGCGGGGTTTTTGCGCCTGCGGCGTCTTCTTCTTTTATGAGGCTCGGCGCTGTCAATACGGCCTTCGGCGCTTTCACGGGCGGGGGACGGCCGCTCCATGAAGCGTGACTTTTTGATCGTTATGCCGTGGGCGGCAAAAAAGCGCCGTACCGCGTGATCCAGTTCAAAGCCGGGGGGATTCATGGGCAGCACGAAAGAGCGGGCCGCGGTGAAGGTGGTTTTGTAGTTCTCCGCAATGCCCCGCTCCCAGTCGGTAACATCTTCAAGGTAATCGTTGACAAGCGCGCCCAAAATCTCGCCGGGCAGGCCCTTGAAACCCTCCTGGTTCAGCGCGGTCATGCTCCGCAAATACCGCTCCCGAAAGCCCGTCTGCTCCCGCATCAGCCGGGCGGCGCAGGGCTGGAGATACTGGTACAGACCTATGCTGTCCAGAGCCTCCACAACACGGGCAACACAGGAAGAATGGATAATCTTGAAGATTTCCTCGGTCCGCCGTGAAGGGGAAACGCCGGCGAGAAGGGGGGACTGTTTTTTAATTTTCCATTTGAGGGGAAGGGGCAGCGAAAAACCGGTGACGGCGGCGTACTTGACCGCCCGGATCATCCGCACCGGATCATCCTTAAAAATCGTCTGAAGGGGAATGATAGGCCTCACCAGCTTCCGCCTGATATCCTTCATGCCTCCCACGTAATCCACCACTATCTGCTGCCCCGGATCGTAGAACAGGGCGTTCATGGTAAAATCGCGGCGGAGCACGTCTTCCTCAATAGTACCGAAAGTGTTACTGGTGGGGCCGTCTTTGAGGGAACGGAAGGTTGAAACTTCAAAAATCCGGGGGCCAAAATACACATGGACGAGCCTGAAGCGGCGGCCGATGATTCGGGAATTGCGGAATATTTTTTTTATTCTGGCAGGGCTTGCCTCGCTGGCAATGTCAAAATCCTTGGGCTTCTTCCCCAGAATGAGGTCCCGCACCGCGCCGCCTACGATGTAAGTATCGTAACCCGCGTCCTTCAGCCGCCGGACAATACCCAGCGCCTCAATATCCACATCGTCAAAACTGATGCCATGTTCATCACGGGTGTAAACCAGCGCCTTTTTTACCGGCGCGCCGTTTTCCCCGCTGGAGTATCGGTAGCGCATACGGGCGGCCTATGCTCCTTCGCCCGCGCGTCCGGCGGCGCCTCCGGCAGTATGCCGGTCAATCCATGAGAGAAGATTGTCCATCACTTCCCCGCGGTTGGTCTCGTTCAAAGTCTCGTGCCGGGCATCGGGATACAGCGTAAACTCCAGGTCGGTAATGCCCAGGGAGCGGTACTCATTGACCAGGGCGGTGGGGCTGGCGCCCATCTCCCCCACCGGATCGGCGCTGCCTGAAAATACGCAGACGGGTAGCTCTTTTCGAATCCGGGCCATGGCCTGGCGCCGGTGAATCTTGTAAAGCCCCTTCATGAGATCCCGGTAAAAACCGGTAGAGCAGAGCCTGCCGCTGCAGGGATCCTTTGCATAGGCGTCCACTTCCGCCTCGTCACGGGAAAGCCAGTCAAAAGAGGTCCGGTTGGGACTGAAAGGCTTGTTATAGGGACCGTCCGCCACAGCCCGCGCAAGGAGAGATCCCTGACGCCGGCCCCAAAGCGCGGCAAACAGGGTCATCAGGGGAATTCCCATTTTTACCTTGAAACCGCCCGGCCCCCTCGTACCGGAAAGTACGCAGCCGTCGATGAGACCGCCGGCCTTGTCATACTGTTCGATATAGTCCTGTACAATAAAGGAACCCCAGGAGTGGCCCATGAGGAAAAGGGGGATGCCGGGACGGACGCCGCGTATTTTCTGATTGATCGCGTACACATCGGCGGTAACCCGCTCAAAGCCGCCGGTGTCGGCGCAGTGGCCCGGGAGGCCGCCCCTGCCGGGGCCGTTCACGTTCAGGTCCGCGGTTTTGCCGTGCCCCCGCTGGTCCGCCGCCCAGACCTCAATGCCCGCTCCGGCAAATTTTTCCGCCGTCCGCTGGTAGCGCAGGCCGTGCTCGGCCATGCCGTGCACAATGTGCAGCGCCGCCCTCGGCTTCGCGTCCGGTACGGGCGGCCAGCGGCGCAAAAACAGCTTGGTTCCGTCATCGCTCTCGAACCAGGTTTCTTCCGGTGTCATAGCGGCATTGTACCCTTTATGACCGCATTGTTTCAATGATACAATGGCCTCTCATGGAAGCGGATGAAGTGTTCACGGTTCGGATTGAAGAAATCGCCGCGGGCGGGGCCGGCCTTGCCCGCCGCGGGGGGAAGCCGGTATTTGTCGAGGGAAGCGCGCCGGGCGAACTGGTCATCTGCCGCCTTGCCGAAGAACACCGTTCCTGGGCCAGGGGCGAATTGCTGGAAATCGCCGAAGCCTCTCCCGACCGGGTCAAACCCCTTTGCGGCCTGTACGGAATCTGCGGGGGCTGCAACCTTCAGCACATCCGCTACGGGGCGCAGCTTGCCGCCAAAGCCGCCATTCTCAGTACTGCCTTTGAGCGGATCGGCGGCTTCAGCCCTCCGGAACCGGCGCTTTTCCCCTCGGCGCCCTGGGAGTACCGCAACAGGATGCAATTTCACCGGATTAAGGCTAAGCCGCAATCCCCCACGCGGCGCCGCGGCGCGGGCAAGGGGGACGGGGGGAACGGCGGCGCTTTCGGCCTGAAAGCGCGGAAGAGCCTCAGTGTTGTTCCGGTTACCGACTGTCCGGTCGCCGATCCGGGGATTCGGGAGGCGCTGCGGCAGGCCGCGGGCGGCGGGGCGGCATTTTCCCCGCCGCCTGAGACAGACCGCTTTACCGTGTACTCCCGCGGCGGCCTTTTTCTCAGCGAAGGGGGAAAGCGGCGGGGGCAGGTAAGGCTCCTGGACCGGAGCATAAGCCTGGACGCGGGCCTGTTTTTTCAGAGTAACGGGGACATGCTGGAACAGCTTATCAGCGGCCTGCGGGATCTTGCCGCCGGCGGCAACACGGGCAAAGGAATGGCGGACCTCTACTGCGGGGTGGGAACTTTCGCCTGTTTCCTGGGGGACCTTTTCCCCAAAACCGATCTGGTAGAAAAAAACAAAAGCGCCCTTGCCCTGGCGCGGGAAAACTTCTCCAAAAGCGGCGCGGCTGCGGAATTTTTCGCCCTCAGCGGCGACGGCTGGGCCGCGCTGAAAAACGGTAAAGCCTCCGCGCAGCCTTACGGCTTCATCGTCGTTGACCCGCCCCGGCAGGGCCTTTCCCCTTCCCTTTCAGCCTGGCTCGCCGCAAAAGGCGCTCCTCTCCTGGCCTACGTGTCCTGCGATCCGGCCACACTGGCCAGGGACGGCGGCATTCTCCGCCGGGGCGGCTATGAACTCGCCGAACTCCGTTTGTACGATTTTTACCCCCAAACCGCCCATATCGAAAGCCTGGCGGTATTCAGAAAATGACGGGATTAGGGAACCGCGTCTCTGAGCGATTTTGTGTACTTTGACGGGGCGCTAAGCCGGACTTTTTTATAGATGCGGGAAAAATAGTAGGGATCATCGTAGCCGACCCTGGCGGCGGCTTCCTGAATTGAGATTTGGGGTTCCGTAGAGACGATGCTTTCAAAACGCTGGATACGTTTAACAATACAGAGTTGTTTGAAACTCAGGCCCAACTGCTGTTTTATCCGGTGGGAAATGGTGGACCGGCTCCGGTTCATGGCGGCGGCTATATCATCCAGGGTTACAGACTCCGCAAGATGATCCTCAAGCCAGCGTACCGTCTTTTCCACCAGGCCGGGCAGACGGACTTTGACATATTCACGGGTAACGATGAAGCTGACGAGCATGGAAAAAAGCCGGAACATATTGTCCAGCGCCGATTTATCAAAGAAAGGCTGTTCCAGAAAGGCCTTTTTCAGGGTTTCAAGCTTGAATCCCCGCTCAAGCCAGTCCCGGACTATCTCCGCGGGCAGCGTATCCGAGGTTCTGAACTGTCCGAGCATAGCATAGCCAATGAGCGTCTCTTCAATTTTGATTGGTATTACCGCTTCCCTCAGCCCCGCATAACAGTTGTAGACCAGCGGTTCGTGTTTTTGCTCGCAGCGTTCACACATCAATTTATCCTGACGGCAGCAGCGGTAGCGAAATTGGAGGTTCTTTTGGATTAAACGGCAAAATTGGGAGCCCGGATTCTGGAGGCCGACCAGAAGCTCCTCCATTTCCGAAGAAAAAACGGTGATTTTTACCTTAAAACAATAGGCAAAACTGTCAATGAGCCGCTGTACTTCTTCATTAAAGAAAAGCCCTAACTTTTCGCTCATACCCAAAAAATATACTATAATTGCACGTTTGTCCATGTTTTTTGCCGAATAGACCATTGTTAATTACCGGGAAGCGATTCATTATATATATCACAATGATAGAGCATAAAATGGATGAGAACCAATTGCGCCGGCTTTGGGAGTCCCTGGACCAATTTGCCATTTACGGTGAATTGGAGACGGTTGAGCCTTTCGGACGCGGGCATATAAACAGTACCTTCAGGTCCCGGTGGAATCAGGCGGGGACAAGGGTACGCTACACTCACCAGCGGATAAACGAGCGGGTCTTTGTCCGTCCCGATCAGATGATGGAAAATATCAGCCGCCTTACCTGCCATATCGCGGAAAAATTACAGGACCTCCCCGACAGGAGCCGCCGGGTTTTGTCGGTGGTTCCCTCACGGGACGGAAAGCCCTATGTCAGGGACAGCGAAGGGGGCTGGTGGCGGACCTATCTTTTCATTGAAGGGGCCCATACGCTGGAAGCGGCGGCTTCCCTTGAGGACGCCCGCTTTCTGGGGGCAAGCGTCGGCCGTTTCCAACAGCAGCTTGCCGATTTGCCCCCGCCCCGGCTGCACGAGACAATACCTGATTTTCACAATATGGAAAAACGCTACAGTCGTTTTTATGAGGCCGTGTCAAAAGATCCGTGCGGCAGGGCAAAGGAAACGGCGGCGGAAATCGCCTTTATGCGGGAGAACGAGGAGCGGGGCGCTGTCCTGATCCGGGCCCTCAGGGACGGCGTAATTCCCGAAAGAATATGCCATAACGACGCAAAGATGAATAATATTCTAATAGAAGATAATAGTAATACGAATGATACTGTCGGGGAGGAGTATCCGGTAAGCTGTGTGCTGGACCTTGATACGGTTATGCCCGGCACGAGCCTCTTTGATGCGGGCGATCTTATCCGTACCGTAACGAACCGGGCGGAAGAGGACGAGCGGGATCTTTCCAGGGTGCAATTTGATCCCGGTCTTTTTGAGGCGCTTATAGGGGGCTATCTTTCCGGGGCCCCATTGCTCCTTCCGGCGGAAACGGCCCTCATCGCCGAATCGGGACGGAACATTACCCAGATCATGGCCCTGCGTTTTCTTACCGATTACCTTGAGGGGGATCACTACTACCATACCGCGCGGCCGGGGCATAACCTTGACCGCTGCAGAAACCAGATCGCCCTTATTAAATCCATGGACAGCCAATGGCAGGCCATTCTGGATACGGCCGCCTCGCTTGTTGAGCGGAATGCGGCTATGCCCGCGCCGCATTAAAGGCAGGCTTATAGAGGGATCCTACGGACGCGGCCTGGCTGTGTCCGATAACAATTTTCGGAGGAAAGAACATGAAAAAACACATCGTATTGCTTCTTATTGCAGCGGCGGTTCTGGCCCTGGGCGGTTGCGCCAAAAAATCGGGCGGAGCGGAAACGCAGGCCCAACTGGTTTACTGGACCATGTGGAACGAGGCCGAACCCCAGGGGCAGGTGATCGCCCGCGCGGCGGAGGCTTTTACTGCGGAAACGGGGATAAAAGTTGACATCAACTTTAACGGGCGGGATATCCGCAAGACCCTGCAGCCCGCCCTGGACGCGGGGGAAGCCATAGACCTCTTTGACGAGGATATTGAGCGGGTGGCCAATACCTGGGGCAATTACCTCCTGCCTCTGGATTCTTATGTTTCACAAACATATTCCACCACCGGCGGCAGGCCCTTCGATCAGGTGGTGAACAAAACCTTGCTCGATCTGGCCCGGCAGTTGGGCGGCGGCTCGATCAAGAACATCCCCTACCAGCCCATGGCTTATCTGACGCTGTACAACAAAGACCTCTTCGATCAGGCGGGGATCAGCTCGGTTCCCAAGACCTGGGACGAGTTCCTTGAGGTCTGCGCCAAACTCAAGGCAATCGGCGTGGCGGGCATCACCGTGGATGACGCCTACATGGCCTGCCTGTTCGGTTATACGATTGACCGCATCGCAGGCCTGGATGCGGCCCTGGCAATGGTCGCCAACAACGACTTCTCAGGCCCGCAGGTACTCCGCTTCGGCCAGATATGGGAAGAAATGGCGCGGGAAGGCTACATTATCCCCAGCGCCGCCGCCAATGTCTGGCCTGCCGGCCAGATTCAGGACTTTGCCCCCGGCAAGGCCGCCATGTACCTTAACGGCACCTGGCTCCCCAACGAGATCAAGGGCAACGCCCCCAACATGAGATGGGGCGCTTTTGCCTGGCCCGCCATAGATCCGGCGGGTAACGGGATCAACGCGAACAATTTCGGCGCGCAGAGCTTCGGGATCAACAAAAACAGCAAGTATCCCGAAGAGGCGTTCCGCTTTATTGTGTGGATGACCACCGGCGAGTGGGACAATATCCTGGCGCAGGAAAGCCTCGGCATCCCCATGGCAAACGATTCCAAATGGCCCGACGCGCTTGCCGAGGCAAAAGCCGTGGTGGACGCCACCACCAAGCGCCTTCCCTGGGCGGTCGGCATGGAAGACAAGGCCGAGATCAACGCGAAAATCAAAGAGAACTTTGCCAAGTTGATCATGGGCGATCTTGACGCCCGGCAGTTTGCCGCCGCCATGGCGAGGTAACAAGCGGGAGGGCTGGGATGCTGAAATCAAACAAACCGGTAATTATCGCCTTTCTGGCGCCGGCGGCGCTGTGTTACGCGCTGGTATTTCTGTATCCGACCCTCCGCACCACGGTGATGAGTTTTTTCGCCGTGGAAGGCGTTTCCGATTCGATTGCAAAATGGACCTTTAACGGCTTGGGGAACTATCAAAAACTGTTCGCCGCGCCGATTTTCATGCAGTCGCTCAAAAACATAGGCCGCATCTGGTTTGCCGGCGGCTGCGGCGTGATGTTCATGGCCCTGGTTTTCGCCGTGGCCCTGACCGGCGGCCTGAAAGGGAGCAAATTTTTCCGCAGCGCGATCTACCTTCCCAACGTGGTGAGCGCCGTGGCCATGGGAACCATGTGGATCAACTATGTGTTTAATTCCGATTACGGCCTGCTGCACAATGTTTTTTCCACGCTGGGGCTGAAGGCGGCAAGCGCTACGCTCTGGACCGCGCCGGGCCTGCGCTTCTGGAGCATGCTCACCGCCTACTGTTTCGGCATGGTAGGGTATCACATGCTGATATTCATCAGCGGCATTGAACAGATACCCAGGGATTATTACGAGGCCGCCCTGCTTGAGGGGGCCGGGATATTTCAGCGTTTTATACATGTAACGCTTCCCAATATACGGGGGGTTCTCCGTACCAATATCGTGATGTGGACGGTCTTCACCGTCGGCTTTTTTGTGTGGGGCCAGCTCTTCAGTCCGGTAAACCTCTCCAACGACACGGTTGCGCCGATGAACTACATGTACGAACTGGTGTTCGGCGCTTCTTCGGTGGCCACCACGGTGCGGGACACCGGCTCCGGGGCCGCCATCGGCGTGATTCTCATGCTGATGGTTATCGTCGTTTTCTTCGCCACCGTCCTGGTGGTCCGTAACGACGACGCGGAGGTCTAACATGACGAGCGCTTTGAACAGGCAGCGGTTTACGTCAATCCTGGGGTACATCCTGGTCCTTGCCTGGGTGCTGTTTACCTTTGTACTTATCGGCTGGGTGTTCTTTGCCTCCCTTTCAAGCTCAAGCGAAATTTTTTCCGACCACATGTTCAAGTTTGAAAGCGGGCTTCATTTTGAAAATTATGTGAAGGCATGGAAAACCCAGCGGGTCTCGGTGTTTTTTATGAATTCCCTTTTGTATACGGTTGTTTCCTGCACGGCGATAATCATCATCGCCTCCCCGGCGGCCTACGCCCTGGCCCGTTACCGCTTTCGGGGCAGCATGCTGATTCAGAACATGTTTGCCGCCGCCCTGGGCATTCCGGTAATTATGATCATCATGCCCCTGTTCGGCATCGTCTCCGTGCTGCATCTCACCAACAATCGCTTTGTGCTGATGTTTTTGTACACGGCCATCAATGTGCCTTTCGCGGTTTTTTTTATGCTGGCCTTTTTCAGGAATTTGAGTTTTACCTACGAGGAAGCGGCGGCCATTGACGGCTGTCCGCCCATCGGCACCTTCTGGAAAATTATGCTGCCCCTGGCCCAGCCGGGTCTCGTAACGCTTACGATCTTTAATTTCATCACCATCTGGAACGAATATTTTATGTCCCTGATCTTCGCCAACCGGACCAATGTCCGGCCCGTGGCCGTCGGTCTGTACAATATGATTCAGTCCATGCGCTATACCGGGGACTGGGGCGGCATGTTCGCCAGCGTGGTCATCGTATTCCTGCCGACCTTTATTTTATACATCTTCCTCTCGGACAAGATCATCAAGGGCGTAACCGCCGGGGCGATCAAAGGCTGATTATGGGCGCTTCCCTTATCAGATTGGGCAGGCTCCTCCTTAAAGGCTCGCCTCTTGAGGGCCGGGGAGCGGCCGGCGCGGAAAACCCCCAGCCCTTCTTCCGGGGACCGGACCTTTCCGTACGCGGCGGGCCGGGTTTCCCCAAAGACAAATACCGTAATTTCGGCCGGGAAACGGGTTTCAGGGCGCTGCCCTATACCATGCAGGACCGCTACACCCGTGAGCTTACCGATATGGAATTCCCCTCGATTGTAATGGAGAATGACTTTCTCAGGGCCGAATGTATCCCCGCCCTGGGGGGAAGGCTCTGGTCCCTTTTTGACAAAAGGCGGAACCGGGACATCGTCTACCGTAACCCCGTGTTCAGGCCCGCGAATCTGGCCATTCGGGACGCATGGTTTTCAGGCGGGATTGAATGGAACATCGGCCGCCTGGGGCACTCGGTACACACCTGCGCTCCGGTCTTTGCCGGCGTTTTCACGGCGGAAAAGGAGGAGGTCCTGCGGTTGTGGGAATTCGAGCGGCAGACCGGGCTGTTTTGGCGGATTGAATGCACCCTGCCCGAAGATTCCGGCGTGCTTTTCGTCTATACCCGGATCAGCAACCCGGACCAAACGGCCAAACCCCTGTACTGGTGGACCAACGCTGCCGTACCCCAGCGCCCCGGAGTGCGGGTCTTCAGTGCCGGCGAGGAGGTGATCTACCTGGTCCCCGGCGCGGGAACGGTTAAAACCATGGACTACGGCCGCCTGCCCTATTTACCGGTAATGCCCGGCAGGGACGCAAGCTATCCTGAGTTGTCTCCTTATGCCAACGAGTATTTTTTCCAGAACGACCGCGTCTGCGGCCTGCCCTGGGAAAGCGCTGTCTACGCCGACGGGTACGCCTACGGGGAAATGGCGACCGCCCCCCTCGTCTACCGGAAGCTGTTTTGCTGGGGAAAGGGCCGGGGCGGCCGGCGCTGGCAGGATTTTCTTTCGCTTCCCGGCGGGGAATACCTGGAAGTCCAGGCGGGCCTGGCGCCGACTCAACTGCACAGCGCCGATATTGCCGCCGGGGAAACTGTGGACTGGGTGCAGGCCTTTACCGCTTTTCAAATGGAACCGGAACGCGCCTTTCAGTCGGATTACCGCGCCGCATCGCGGAACGTTGGGGAGGCCCTTGCGCTGCATCTGGAGCCCGCTTCGCTGGAAGCGGCCCTGAAACGGGCCCGCGCGAGATGCGGCGCGGAGGCGGCGATACTCAGCATGGGAAGCGGCTGGGGCGCGCTGGAACGCCGCCTGGGGTCCCGCCAAATCCCCGCGGGCCTCTCCTTCCCCGATGAGTCGGTCGGCAGGGCGGAAGCGCCCTGGGCCGAACTGATAGGGACCGGCGCGTTCCCCCCGCGGCCGGTGGAAGCCGGACCGGGAAGTTTCGCCGTTGACGCGGCCTGGGAGGCCCTCCTTGCGGCCGCTCCCGGCCGGGGCTGGCTTGGCCCCTATCATCTGGGGGTCATCGCCTTTGAGCGGGGGGACGCCGGGAAGGCGGCCGCCTGCTGGGAGGAATCGCTCAAAAGGGAAGAAAACCCCTGGGCCTGCCGGAACCTTGCCCTGGCAGCGGCGGCGGAGGGAAAGCTCCGGGCCGCGGCCGCTTACTATAAACGCGCCCTCGCCTTACCCGGCGGGGAGGACCGGTCCTTCGCGGAAGAGTATATCCCCCTGCTGCTTGACGCGGGAATGGAAGACGAGGCGGCCGCCGAACTTGCGGAGCGCGTCCGTTCCTGCCCCCTTGACGCCCTGCCGCTTCCCCTCATTGACGCCGCCGCCCGTATCGCCTTCAGCCGGGGTGACGACGCCCTCCTGGACCGGATTTTTTCCCTTGAGCCGGCCCATATTCGGGAGGGAAATACCACCCTCGCCGATATATGGATTGAACGGGAAACCAGGCGCTCCCCCCGCAGCCGGCGAAGCGCCCTGTTGGCGGAACCGCTTCTTCCGCCCCTGACCATTGACTTCCGCATGTATACGGGGCCTGACCCGGAGCCCTCAGATTCCCGGCCTTAGGAGCCTGTGGGACTTGTGGATTTTTGGGCTCTAGGGAAGGCATGCCGCTCTTTGATGTCCGCGATTATGCGGGAAACCGATTGACGGCCAAAACCTTTTTCGCCTTTGCGGTTTTTCTTGTAATTTTGCGGGTCAAGTTCAGCCGGGCCGGGCGGGGAACTTGTCTTAGTCGTCAACTACCCATCGAAGGCTATGCTGTTCGTCCTTCATGGTAAAGGAATAGGTAGTCTCACCATTCGACACTTTATATACAAACTTTGAGTAGATGATGTTCCAGCCTTTCTTCAAGGTCATATTGAGATTGCTTGAAGTCCAGGGCTCTTTCTTGTCCCCCGTAACCGTAACATCGGCCGAAAGGCACAGATAGGAGATTCCCTCCTCTTGATACATATAAGAAGTATCGGAACTGCTAATTCCCACCTTCTCATAGTCCAAGCTTTTACTGCCGACCGACAGACTGAGAGTGGCGTATTTCGCGGTCACGGGGGTAACTTTCACATTGCTATAATAATCACTCAGATCATTACCGTTATTTACCGGAATGGCATTTACCACGGCGTTAGTCAAGTCATTTGTAAGGGCCGCA
Source organism: Treponema sp. (assembly GCA_031257385.1). Lineage (GTDB taxonomy): Bacteria > Spirochaetota > Spirochaetia > Treponematales > Breznakiellaceae > WQXQ01. The sequence goes on along the minus strand of JAIROT010000272.1, from coordinate 2,162 downwards.
GGCGGATCAATTTTGAAGGTCAGCTTGCCATTTTTGATTTCCCCCGTGCCGCCCAGATTGGAAGTAACCGTTCCGTCAAAAGCCGTAGCGGCCTTGGTATACGTTACTTTTGTTGGGTTGCTGGCGGATCCTTCCCATTCAACGGTGTATACATCGCCTTTCAAGTCCAGCGCTTTATCCTCTCCCAGATTGCCACTGGCCGGGGTACTTGGGCTCCCTGTCGGACAGCCGCCCAGTACCAGGGCAAAGGTCAGGAAAACGCCGCACAACGATAGTTTTTTCATTGTTTTCTCCCTGGATTTCAAACCGGTAATCATGTTTATCATAAACAAATATAGCATGATACCGTCCAAAAAGCAAGGGCAACACGCACGTATGCGTCCCCGTAGAGCCCGGCGTAAACTTACGCCCAAGCCTGCCGCTTTCTGAGGTTTAAACCCTCCACACCCCGAAACTCTGCGGCCCAAGCGCGCATAGGCCCTTTTCCAGACTGCCCGCGCCAATGGCATAAACGAATGTACCGTTTAACCTGACGGGAACCTGTACCGCTTTAAGCGAGGGGTTGACCGCCAGAACCAGGCCTCCCCGGCGGTATACCAGGGGGAGCCTGCCCTTTTCGGCGTAGATAATTTCAAGGTTGGGTTTTGCCTGCAAGTCGCTTTCGTTATGCCGCAGCCGCAAAAGCGCCTTCACCGTATTGAGCAGGGATTTTCCGTCCCATTCCTGTTCTTCCACGGTGGGGGCGTCCGGCGCGGCATCCACCGGCAGATAGAGTTTGTCCGGATCCGCCGTGGAAAAGCCCAGGTTTTTGCCTTTGGACCACTGCATGGGCGTCCTCGCGCCGGTACGGAAGTAGCCGCCCTCTTTTGTGGGCAGGTTGAGGTAGCGCATCCCTATTTCATCACCGTAGTAAAGAAAGGGCGTTCCGGGAAAAGTAAAAAGCAGGGCGAACACAAGGGCCATCTCATCGGGCGAAAGCGTGCGGCGCAGCCGTACCGTATCGTGGTTGCCGCTGATTAGCGCTATGTAGCCGTCGTCTTTGGTGGACTTGTACCGGGGAAGATAATCTTCGAGAAACCGCATAATGTCGCCCCGCGCGTCTTTTTTGAAGAAACTGTTGTCCGTACCCGTAACTTCGTTTTTTGGTGAAAGCTCATAATCACGGATCAGCGTCTTGTAGCCCGAGCCGGGGTTGTTGAGGAGGAAATCCATGTGGAAGCCCGCCGGGAGCGCCACTTCGGGGCGGCTCCACTCCGCCGCCATGGCCGCTTCGGGGTATTCCCTGTCAAGCATCCCGCGGATGTTCCGCCACAGGGCCGCCGTTCCGCTCTGTTTTTCATCGTCGTTTTTCACAAGAGACCCGGCCATGTCTACCCGGAAGCCGTCCGCCCCCGCGTCAAGCCAGAAACGCATCACGTCCTTTATTGCCTCCCGTGTGGCAATGCTGTCAGGATGATCCGTGCCAAGCTGCCAGGACTCCGCGGGCTTGAGAAAGCCGAAGTTGAGCGCGGGCTGGCACTTAAAAAAGTTGGCGGCATAGGCGGCCGCCCGCTCGGACTCGCCGCCTATAAAACTCATGCCCTCGCCCCGCCTGAAACAGTGGTCCGTCCAGATGAACCTGTTCCAGTACTCATTTGGTTCGGCCTTTTTGCTCTGAATGAACCATTCGTGTTCCTCGGAAGTGTGCCCCGGCACCAGGTCAAGCAGTACCCTGATACCCCGCCTGTGGGCCTCGGCAAAGAGGCGTTTGAGGTCGTCGTTGCCGCCGTAACGGGGAGCGGTCTTTTTGTAGTCCCGTACATCGTAGCCCGCGTCCTTAAACGGCGAATCAAAACAGGGGTTGAGCCACAGGGCGTTACAGCCCAGGTCCTTGATAAATCCGAGTTTCTCAATGATCCCTTCAAAATCCCCGATGCCATCCCCGTTGGCGTCGTAAAAGGTCTGGGGGTATATCTCATAAAAAACCGCGTCTTCAAGCCATCCCGGCATACTCCGCTTCTCCGATACAGGTTATGTACATAAGCTATCATAGTATTGCCGGCATATCAACAACCTCGCCCTAAAGGGACGAGGTATGTTGTTTTGGTAAGGTATTTGTCTCAGGGTACATACCCTTTATAACGCCCTGAAGCTCCCCCGCCGCAAGGCGGGCTCTTGGGTAT
>JAIROT010000184.1 GCA_031257385.1 Treponema sp. | reverse complement strand
TTGCGGCCTTTGACCGCAAAAATCCCCGATTTTTGGGCTCCTTTGGGAGTCTGCAAGGTAGAAAATGCACAAAATTGTGCATTTTCTTTATCATTTGGGCTAAAGCCCCACAGACTCCTTGGGTATTATACCCCTCAGCACGAATAAAGGACACGCCCTTCATATTCCGGGGGATGCGGTTTTCATCAATAATTTCTACTCCCCGGCCCTGCAATGTTTCCAGCACACGGGGATTGTGAACCAGCGGCCCCAGGGTAAATACCCTGCCGGTCTTTTTCACCTCCGCGCAGGCAAGCTCCACCGCCCGCCTTACCCCCATACAGAAACCCAATACCCCGGCGCGGATCACTTTCATGGGGATACCCCGGAAAAGGAAAAAGCCCCGCAGCCTGGCGCAGGGGGCTTTTTCTCAGAGGCAGGGAACACTTTAGGCTTTGGCGCCTGCCGGAGCGCCCATAAGTTTCCGCTTTTCGCGCCTGTTTTTTTGAGTTTCCCAGAAATTCAAAAAACCGGAGGCGATGAATATGGTCGAGAATACACCGGAAACCATTCCCACGAGCAGGGCCAGGGCAAAATCCCTCATGGAACCCGATGAGAAGATAAAGAGGAAAATCACCGCCAGCATGGTGGTTACGGTGGTAATGATGGTCCGGCTTAAAGTCTCGGTCAGGGCCCGGTTGAGCACATCGACAAAAACATCGTCGGGGCGGATACGGCGGTTTTCCCTGATCCGGTCAAAGACAACGATGGTGTCGTTGATCGAGTAACCAAGGATGGTCAGAATTGCCGCAATGGTGGTAGTGGTGAATTCCATCCTGGTCCAGACTATAAAGGCCACAATAACAAGGGCGTCATGGATAATGGCAATTACCGCGCCGAAAGCGTATTGGGGCTTAAAGCGGATAGACGCATAAATCAGAATCAACAGCAGGGTCAGCGCCAGCAGTATTCCCGCCTGATCGGTCAGATCCTTGGAAAAGCGGGAACCTACATAGTCGGAGCGGAGCACCGCTATTTCTCCGCTGCCGAACCCACCCTCAAGGACGCTGACAATCTGTTCCACCGGAACGCCGGATACCTCCTCATTGTTCCTGTCCTCAATACGGATCATAAAATGACGGTCCGAGGGCTGTCCCATGTTCTGTACCGAAACGGCCTGTCCCAGGCTGGTCAGCGCCACCCGTACCTGGGCGACAGAGATCGGCTCACTCTGGGGGTCAAGGTAATGTACCGCATAGGGGCTGCTCCCCAGACTGGAGTTGCCCTGGGTACTGAACACAAGCCAGCGCGAATCAACTTCAGGCCGGGCATTCAGATTGATGTTCAGGCCCTCCACCTGGAAACCGAAACCCTGGGCAAGGGCGCCGAGGGTCCGGTATTCGGCATAAGGGAAGGAATAGGTTCTTCCCTCAACGCCGGCCCCGGAAATAACGATGTACAGGCCGTTCCGATCAAAAGACAATCTCGCGTTGCCCCTGCCGGACCAGGTAAGACTGAAGGCGGTGGGGGCAAATTGCAGCTCCTGAATAAGACCAGCCCGAAAATCAATCCCCAGGTTGAATCCGCCTTTGGCAATGTAACCGGAAATTCCCGTAACGGCGATAAGCACAGAGATAACCGCGGCGGGAAGGAAAAACCGGGAAAAACGAATGATTCTTTTCATTATCTGATCTCCCCCGCAGCCTTGATTTTACCCGGTCCGGGTGACCAGCTTACCGAAACATTTTTACTGTGCAGCACGTCCGTACCAAAGTCAAATATGAGCCGGGACACGAAAAGGGCGGTGAATACCGACGAGAATACGCCGATGGCAAGGCTTACCGCAAATCCCCTGATGGGACCGGAGCCAAGCTGGGAGAGAAACAGCGCCGCGATAAACGTCGTGATATTGGAGTCCATGATGGCCCAGAAAGCCTTGTTAAAGCCCGCCTCAATCACGGCTTTGCGCCCCTTGCCCAGACGCAGTTCTTCTTTCATGCGCTCAAAGATGATCACGTTGGCGTCTACAGCCATGCCGATAGTGAGAATAAAGCCCGCGATGCTTGGCAGGGTCAGGGTAAAGTTAAAAGCCGAAAGTATGCTAAACATGATGTAGAAGTTAAGAAGCTGGGCAATCACGGCGTTGATTCCCGCGGTCTTGTAAAAGACCAGCATAAAGACCAGTACCATCACAATACCCCAGATCAGGGCGTAAAGGCCCCGGCGTATGGTATCCCCGCCCAGGGAGGGGCCGATACTCTGCTGGTTGGCAACCTCAAGCTGCACCGGCAGGGCCGCTGTTCTGAGAATCAAGGCGATGTTGTTCGCCTCCTCCGCGCTGAAACCGGTCAGCCGTACCGCATCGCGGATCGGCTCCTGGATAGTCGCCACCGATTTTATCCGGTTGTCCAGTACCAGAGTCAGGGGCTTTTCCACATTTGCCGAGGTGAGCTTGTAAAAAATTTCCCCCCCCTCGCTGTCCAGCAGAAAGGTAACCTGGGGCTGGTTATCCCAGCCGCCCCGTTCCGAAATGGCGCTCCGGATGTGGTTCCCGTCAAGGCCCACTTCTTTTTTAACCGCCGCGTAACGGAGACTGCCGTCTGCGTTTCTGGACTGTTCGTCAAGCCCGTAACGGTCCTTGGTATATACCCCGAGCACCTTCACGTCAGGCGGCACGATGGTGGGATCAACCAGATCGCCCTCGCTGTTAAAAGTGGCGGTGGGATGAGTCCGGTAGTAGCTGTTAAAGGCTTCGGTAGCCTCCGCGTCCTCCATGTGGAAGGCCAGGCTCCCCCTTCCCATAATGATATCGTTGATCCGCTCAGGATCGGCGGTACCGGGAATCTCCACATATATCTGATCTGTTCCCTGCCGGCGGATCACCGGCTCGGTAAGGCCAAATTGGTCTATCCGGCTGTTGAGGACTTCCAGGGCGCGGTTCATCGCGTCGACCCGGTCCTCTTCGGTAAGGGGACGGCCGAGCCGTTCCTGGAGGGCCGCGAGATCGGCCTGGAGCACGATGCTCAAGCCGCCTGAGAGATCCAGCCCCAGCTTGACCGCGTTTTTCTGTAGATCCTTGAGGGCAAAAATATCTTCCCGGTGCCTGGTCTCAATGGCGTCCAACACTTCCCTTCTGCTGGTAAAAGCGGAAAGCGTCTCCCTGGCGTCCCATTTTTCCGGGGGGGGCTGCCTGGCATCTTTATAGATCTTTTTCGCCTGGGTAACCAGGAAAGAAAGTTCCCTGGGGACATCCCCGCCCGATCTGGCCTCTTCGATCAGCCGCTGCAGATCCGCCTGGGCGGTCTGCGAGGCATAAGTCTTGATCTGTTCACGGGACTCCAGCGCCAGGGCCTGCTGATCTCTGGGAATCAAAAAATACCAGCGTATACTCGGCCAGAGAAATACAAAACATATCGCCACTATCACAAGGATAATGATGAACCGGTAGCGTTTACTCATCTCTATGCTCCATAAGGATTATTTTTGATTGTCTTCCGCGTTTTCGTCCGGCGCGGCGTCACCACTCTTTTCTTCCCTGCTTTCGATTTTTTCGGCTTTGTCTTCCCTGGCGACAGCTTCAACACCGGAAACCGAGCTGCGGCTGAATTCGATCTTGGTATTATCGTCAACCTTGACAATAACGGAACTTTCCCGCACGCTTTGAATGGTTCCGTGGATACCCCCGACGGTAACGACCCTGTCCCCTTTTTTCAGGGCGGAAAGCATCTTCTGGGTTTCTTTTTGCTTTTTGTTCTGGGGCCGGATTATCAGAAAATAAAAAATGGCAATAATCGCCGCAAAGGGCACGATACTGGTGATAAAACTGGCCGGACCAGCGGATGCGCCGTCAGCGGCGGCCTGAGATCCGCCCAGGAGAAGAGGAAATACAAGTGAATTCATAGATAACATCCTTAAAATAGTATTGGGGGTTTTCAAAAGGTCTCGCTGAAAACGCCGTCCTGAGCTGCAAGACTAGCATAAAAGCAGAGGGAATACAAGAGGCATTACGGAGGCCGAATTACAGCACAATAGAGCGTTTTACTTCTATCGGGAACACCCCGAACAGCCGGTCCAGAGGGGCGGCGGGGTTGAGGGAAGCGCCGCTGATTCTGTTGTATATCTCCACTACGGTTTCAAGTTCCCCGGGGGCTTTTGACCAGACCGCCGAGGAATAAGCGGCCCGAAACAGCCCTTTTTCCGCCAATTCTCTCGTGGAAAGGGCGCCGTAGCGTTTTTTGGCCCTGCCGTCCACCACCGCGGCAGGGCCGTCGTAGCCGATGGTAAAGATGAATTCTTCGCGGGAAAGCACGGATATCCCTGCTTTTCCGCTCAGGGCGCCGGAGAGAAAGAATCTTTCCCCACCCCGCAGGCCGGGCAGGCCCAGTCCGCCGGAATATCCTCAAAAGCCGTTCCCGGTTTTACACCGCCGCCGGGGTCTCCGGCTTCCGGATTGTACACATACCCGCAGACATCGCACACATACTTTTTCATAATCATACCTCTTCATTCTCAAGTATAGTATAGTCCGCTGTTTGTGTCCACCTGCCGTCCGCCTGCGGCGGCCGGCTGGATCGATACTCCGATCAGCCCTGGATAGGCGCTCCGATCGGGCTTGTGCGCTTTCCGCCTGCGGGCCGCCGCCGGCAAGTTGAGAGTTTTCATCCGCAGATTACCCTGATTTTCACCGGTTAAGGGGATTTTTACCGCAAAAATCCGGGTAAGCGGCGTCTTTTTGGGTCTCGTTTGCCTGACTTGTTGACGCCGGTTTCCGCCGCGCCGGCCCTGCGTGTCAAGAAGCTGTTTGGTTCGGGCCCGCGAGGGTTTTGTGAGTATGTCCCGCGCGGGGCGTCGTCCGGTTCCGGGGGCGGGTTTCAGGAGGCGGGGCGGGTTTCCTTCGCGTTCAGGATTTCTTTACGCACCAGCGCGCCGATGATCGCCTCCGCCGTAGTATGTTCCGCCGCGGCCTTGATGCGCAGCCAGTCCGCGGAAAGGTCGTCCACGATGATGACGTGCCCATTGTGCTTCGCGAAGAAGCCGCTTTTCCCGCCGCCGGAAACCTTGGGCGGGTTTTTGGTATAGTATTCGTCCAGCGCGTCGTACTCTTTATCGGTATAATCGGGCATCGGTCCTCCTACCGGTCAAGCAAAGCGCGGAAGGTATGCCTGCACTTCATGGCATGAAATACCCTGACGGTCTGCTCATCAACAACATTATACAAGATTTCCAGCAGCTTTGTCCTGCGGTCAAAGCCCGCAAAAATCCACAAGTCCCACAGGCTCCCGGGCCTACGCTTTCCAGCGCCGCGATAACGCGGTTCTTTTTTTCAGCCGCGCCGGATACGAGTCGCAGAGAGACCAGCGGCTCCGCGATAATGCTTTCAACTTTTTGGGCGGGATCGAGCGATGAGCCTCCGCAAAGCAGAGCTCCGGGGTATTAAACCAGACTTTCGAATAAAAGGCGAATCAAGCACATTCAGCACGCTTGCGCGGATATACCGGGCAAGAGACGCGCTCATCATAAATACAATGGTACATACCGGCAAAATGATTGCCCTGAAGGGAGGGGTTGTTGATTGTATGCGAAGGGTACATACCCAAGAGCCCGCCTTGCGGCGGGGGAGCTTCAGGGCGTTATAAAGGGTATGTACCCTGAGACAAATACCTTACCAAAACAACATACCTCGT
>JAIROT010000181.1 GCA_031257385.1 Treponema sp. | reverse complement strand
ACAACTACATCTTCCAGAAATTCTTTGAATTGTTTCTCTTTCTTTTTATTATTTTTCCATCTGAATCCCTTTAATATTTCATAAATATTTATTACGGTCGTACATATTTCCTCCTCCTCGTCAACCGTCTCCATTAATTTTTCTTTTACTTTATCGTTTGCATTAAAATAATAAGAAATGATATCAGTATCAAGAAATATCATATTTCATCCCTGCCTACAGAAAAATTTATCCGTTCTTCAACAATTTCATTTATGGTTTTTACATCCTCGTCATCCCATGAGCCAAAATGCTTTAATAGCCGCTGCCGTTTTATGCTTTTTGTGTCAATTGGCTTGGTAAAAGTTATAAGGACTTCATATTTACCCTCAACTGGGATGGGTTCCATTGGTCTAAAATAATTTCCATCAAAGATCGCGTTTATTGTCTGCATATTAAGTTCTCCTCATACTGCATTATATTATATTTATAAATTTATTGCAAGGGTAATTTATGTGTATTTTTTTATACCATCGTACATTTTGCCCAAATTTCGCATAACTCCCTGTTTTAGCGGTTTCATGCTGATTCTTCTTTGGGCCCAAAAAAAGCGGCCCCTTGCGCATGCGCAAGGGGCCGGGGAAACCGTTCAAGCAGCCCGCGGCGGCCGGGCGGCAAAGGCCGGGTTAGTAGTTATTCCGGGCGTACGAAAAGAAGGAAAGGTACAGATCGTTGACGCCGGACTTGAGGCTTACCTTCTTGATATTGGAGTTCTTCACCCCGTAAACCGGCTCACCGATGTTATTCGCCGCCCCCGCATCAACGTCAGCTTGGGTGGCGAGCCGCAGGAAGTCGTTGAAACCGTGCTTGTCCTTGGTATAGAGATAGGCGGTGTTGGCCTGCACACCGGAAGTAGCAAAACCAGCAGCAGCACCGGTTACCGCCAGTTCCACATAGCCGCTGATGCTGCCGCTGTATACCGAACCGTAGCCCGGGCTTGAAGGCTTGAGATCAACCAGTTCAATGTCGATGTAGCGCTGGGTCTTGTCATCGTTATCGGTCTGTATAGCCGCGCCGCCGACGGCCTGTCCGGGCTGAGCAGCGCCTGCCACGGCAGTCAAGATACCGCTGGCGAGGAATTTCTTTTTGCCCGCCTGCTGGAGCACGCTCTGGGCGATAGCAGCAGTTCTTGTCCCAGCAAGAGCAGGAACTTGTGGCGGATCCCCCGGTATCGCCAGCACTTTTGTCCGGTCATTAGGATCCACGGTATTAATGGCTTGGTTGCTGGTTTTACCGTCATTCTGTCCCGGTAGAGGAGCGTAGGGGTAATTACCATACCCAGTCGGAACATACAGTTCCTCGGCAACCCGAATCTCAAATGTTACGGCCCTAAAATCCACGGTTTCCTGTTTGTCCAGGTGCAGGCGGATGATCGTCGGGGTGGCGGGGCCTGAGGAGGTTTCCTCGGTGGGCTGCGCGCAGGACGCGAAAGCGAATACGAGCGCAAGCGCCAGGGCCGCCGCTCCCCATTTTGCAAATGTGTTCTTCATGTTCATTCTCCTTGCTCTTAGAGGAGCCGGGCAGTTTTTTTACCACCGCAAACTGCCGCCGCCCCCTTTTATATCTACAAGAGGAAAACGCCCGGTGTTCTGACAGAACCGCAAGGCCGTCCGGCCCGATGCCGGGCCCCTCTTTGTAAGCAATTTCACGCCGCCCCTCCGGGCGGCTCTCCGCAGGCGCCCTTCCGGACGCCCGCCGCTACTAGAGAATATAAATTGTTTTTAATTTTTTGTCAACCGTTATTATAAAAAAAATAAAAAAATTACGGGGGCCCGCCGGCCCCGGAAAAAGGAGGCCCGGACCGGAAACGTTGCCCTGAGCGGCCCTTTCCTGAATTTTTCGGAACAAAACCGTTAAAAACCGGTAAAAATGGGGCTTCCGGAGGGCAAAAATTATTAAATTCCGGTTTTGCTGTTCCTTAATCCGTTGGTAAAGACAGTTTGAGCCGCCACTACGAAAACCGCTGAAAAGGGCGGAAACTCCCCTGCCGGCGAAAAACGGGGCGAAAGCAAATTTTTTGTTCAGATAATGAACAAGTTGCGGAAAGCGGCCCTGCCGCAAAGCCCCGCCCGGGGGGTAGCGGAGGACCCGAAGGGGCCGGAGCGCAGGGGGGGCGGACAGAAAAGGCGGCGGCGTACGGAGAATGTATGGAAACAGCCCCCCCCTCCTCTCTTTTTAGCAGCGGCAATGCTCCAGCTCCCGAAGCCGTTTTTCGTCTATTGTTATATGGAGGTTTTTCTCCCGGGAGGGGATAACCAGGCCCCTGGGGCCTTTCGCGCGGCGCAGGTATTTGACCGCCGTATAGAACAGGTTCCCTTCGCCGTTGTTTCTGCCTTTGGAGTAAAAAATCGCCAGGCTGCCCGCGTCCAGAAGGATTTCCAGGGGGACGGTTTTGCCGGGGCGCTGCCTGATGAACACGTACGCTCCGGGAAAATCCCTGGCGTGGAGCCAGAGGTCGTTTCCTTTGACATGGCGGCGGAGCAGTTCGTCGTTTTCCGCCGAGTCCCTGCCCACGGTAATAAGCCAGCCGTCCCGCATGAATGAAAGGCCGGGCCGCTTTTTGTCCCGCGCCTGATCGGGGCCCGCCCTGACGCCTCCTGTTTTGAGGAGTTTGGCCAGCGCCAGGGGATTGGTTTCTTCAAGAAGCCGGGCCAGCCTGTTTTCCAGAACGAGAAGCTCCGCCCCGGCCCCGGCGATTTCTTCTTTTATGACTGCCAGGCCTTTTTTCGCCTTCCGGTAACGCCCGTAGTAGCGTTCCGCCTGGGCCGCGGGGCTTAAGCGGGGATCCAGCTCGATACGGATCTTCCCGCCGCCGGAGAAGAAGTTGTCCGTTTCAAGCCATTTGCCGCCGGGTTCGATTGAGGATATGTTCGCGAGGATCAGGTCCCCGTATTGCCGGAGTTTTTCCGCGGCGGCGAATTCCGCTTCCTTTGCCCGCAGTTTCTCCAGGGCGGCGCTGAGGCGGCCCATGCTGCCCTCAATGGTCCGCCGGGCCTGTTCCCGCAGGGCTTCCAGGGAAAGCGCGCCGCCCTGTTCTTCGTAAAAGGCGGCGATTTTCCCGTTGAAAGAACCTTCGCCGGGCAGTTCCCGTATCTCAAACCGTTTCTCCGGCCCGCCGGTTTTAGGAGCCTGTGGGACTTCGCCGGCTTTTCCCGTGCCTGTCCCGTCTTCCGGCGCGTAATGCCCGCCGCCTGTTTCCCCGCGTCCGGGCAGGCGGCGCATCGCGTCAAGTATCACGCCCTCTTCATCGGTAACGATGAGATTCGCCGCGTTGGACCAGAGTCTGATATAGAGCCGGTAGCGCCGCTCTCCCCGCCGGACCAGCAGGCGCACAATGCGGTCTTCCCCGATCTGCACGGCCTCTTCGATCCAGCCGTTCACGATCCGCGAATTGAGAAACTGGGCGAAACGGAGCGGCTTGCCGCTTTTGGGAAAAGCCCTGAAGGTCTGATGAATACGGCAGGCTCCGGGGCTGAGGGAGATGAGAATGCGCCTGGTTTCCCCTTTTTTGTGCACTCCCAGGATCAGTAGGTCAAAGGCGCTCTGCACGGCTTTTTGAATCTGCGCGCCCGGAAGGTCCAGTTCCTGCAAAACGAGGTTGATTTCTTTCCAGTTCAGGGACATGGCGCGTTACGCAGTTTTTAAGCGGAAACTGCCAAAACTGAAGTTTTTGACAGGCCTATGAGCCTGCGGGACTTGTGGGTTTTTGCGGCCTTTGACCGCAAAAACCCCCGATTTTTGGGCTCTTATACATTGAATTTGAAGAAAATCACGTCCCCGTCCCGGACGACGTATTCCTTCCCCTCGATCCGGTACTTTCCCGCCTCCTTGATCTTTGCCTCCGTGCCGTAGCGGATAATGTCGTCGCAGGAATAAACTTCGGCCTTGATAAAGCCCTTCTCGAAGTCAGAGTGAATGACGCCGGCGGCTTTGGGCGCCGCGTCCCCGGCGTGAATGGTCCAGGCCCTGCACTCGTCCGCGCCGGCGGTGAAAAAAGTCCGCAGTCCCAGGAGTTGGTAGGCCGAGTGAATCAGCGCGGAAAGGCCGGACTCTTTCAGGCCGAGTTCTTCCAGAAAGGCAAGGCGTTCCGCTTCGTCTTCCAGGGCGCTCAATTCCGCTTCAAACTTGCCGCAGATAGCCACGGCGGCCGAGTTTTCCGCGGCGGCCCGTTTGGCAACCGCTTCGGCGTATTTGTTCCCTTTTATGCCCGGCCCGCTGGCGGAAACAGCCTTCATTCCTTCTTCGTCCATGTTGCACACGTAAAGCTGGGGCTTGGCGGTGATAAAGTGGCAGTCGTAAACCGCCGCCTGTTCCTCATCGCTTAATGGAACGGAACGGACCGGCCTGCCGTTTTCCAGCGCCGGGCCGATTTTGTCCAGCGCCGAGAGAACCGTCTCGCCGGTTTTTTTCTCGGAGAGAATCTTCATGCTCCGCCCGGCGCGCTCCCGCCGCCTGGCAAGGGTGTCAAGGTCCGCCAGGGCCAGCTCAATATTGATCGTTTCCATGTCCGATTCAGGATCAACTTTGTTGTTTACATGGATGATATCGGGATCTTCAAAACAGCGGACCACCTGGACGATAAGCCCCAGCTCCCGGATATGGGAGAGGAACTGGTTTCCCAGCCCTTCCCCTTTTGAAGCGCCTTTTACCAGGCCCGCGATGTCCACAAACTCCACTGTGGCGGAAATGGTCCGCTCCGGTTTGAACAGTTCGGCGAGCCTGAGCAGCCGGGGATCGGGAACATCAACAATCCCCACATTGGGGTTGATGGTACAGAAAGGATAATTAGCAGCCTCGGCGGGAGCGGAACTCAGCGCCGAAAAAATCGTGGATTTGCCTACATTGGGAAGTCCCACTATGCCGCAGTTTAAAGCCATGCCCGATTATCCCACAAACGCGCCCTCCGCGCAATCGTTTGGCGCTTGAGCCGCAGGGCCGGCCCTTCTTTCCGCCCCTTGGCAATTCCTTCATTTGATACTATGCTTTGCAAAAGGGGTTGTATATGCGGTATGTGATGGACGGTTCTTTTTTGACCGGCTGCGCTCTGATAGATACCCAGCATGGGCAGCTTTTTGAAGCAATAAACAGCCTGATGGAGGCCTGTGAAAGCGGCTCGGACGAGGAAGGACTAAAAAAAAACCTGAGTTTTCTTTCGGATTACACGGTTAAGCATTTTTTTGATGAGGAGCAGCTGCTCAAAAAACACGGGTTCAGCGATCTGGAGAAGCACCGTCAACTCCACGAAGCGTTCAAGAAAGTGGTCAGGGACCTTTCCCATGAATTTATTTTCAAGGGGGCTTCGGAAAACCTGATCAATGAAATAGAGAAAAAGATCGGTGCCTGGCTTATAGAACACATCAAGGGTCAGGATTTCCGCTGGGCAAAGGAACTGAAAGAAAAAGCGCCGGAACTGTTTACGGCTGACGGCGTTAGGGAAACATCCATGCTCCCTGAGTTAATGGGGCCGTCTGCGCCTGCCGCGTTGAAAAAGGCGGAAAAGACGAGCGGGGATACCGGCGCGGCGAAAGCGGCGCCGAAGAAAGCGGCGCCGGCAGAGGCCGCTCCGGTAAAAGCCGCCGCTGCAAAAGGGAAAGCCCGTTCGGGCAGCCTTCTGGCAAGGATGACGATCCTTTCCTCGCTGCCGGTTTTTGCCGCCGTTCTGGTTATGGCCGTTTTGAGCGTGAAGGTCCCTGGCGGTTCCGCGTCAGGCCGCCTTATGCTGACCCTGGGCCTGGCCGCACTGGCGCTACTTGCGGCCGGAGCGCTTCTTAATTTCATTTTTATCAAAATACTGGTCATAAGCCCCATGAAGGAAATAACCGGCGTTCTGCAAAAAGTAATGGACGGCGATATTACCCAGCAGATACGCCTGCGTTCCGGAAATGAAATCGGCGAAATGGCCGACCGTTTTGATCAGACGCTGGACAAACTAAAGCGCCTGGTGGTGACCATTCAAAATGAATCCGAGACGGTGGAAGAGATCGGCAAAGACCTTTCAATAAGCATGGCAGGAACGTCCGGGTCAATGCGCGAAATAAACGGCGGCATTCAACACATGCAGCGGCAGGTCAGCCTGCAGGCGGATTCGGTGGCCGCCACCAACGCCGCAGTGCAGCGGATCAGCGGTAATATTGAAAAACTCATCGCCGAGATAGAGACCCAGACGGAAAGCGTATCCCAGTCCTCTTCGGCCATTGAGAAGATGCTCGCCAATATTGATTCTGTTACGCGCATCAGCCGGATCAATTCCGAAAACGTTACGAACCTTGCCGAGGCTTCGGAGGTGGGGCGGAACGGCCTGCAGGCGGTGGCTGCGGACATACAGGAAGTGGCTAAGGAATCGGAGGGGCTTCTTGAAATCAACGCCGTACTGCAAAATATCGCGAGCCAGACCAACCTGCTTTCAATGAACGCCGCCATTGAGGCCGCCCACGCCGGAGAATCGGGAAGGGGCTTTGCCGTGGTAGCCGATGAAATCAGGAAGCTGGCCGAATCCTCAGGGGAGCAGTCAAAAACCATCAGTACCGTGTTAAAAAAGATCCGTAACGCGATGGCAAATATTTCCGCATCCACCGGCGAAGTACTGGACAGATTTGAGGCGATTGACAGGGGGGTAAAGACCGTGGCGGATCAGGAGACCCAGATCCGCGGCGCCATGGAAGAACAAAGCGCCGGCAGCCGGCAGATTCTGGAATCCATACAGAAGCTTAACGAAATAACCCGGATCGTCAAAAGCAGTTCCGAGGAGATGAAGTACGAAAGCGGTGAAATTATCGCCGAGGGGGAAAACCTGAGAAGCGCGACGGCGGAAATCACCGACGGCATGAACGAGATGGCGGGCCGCGCCGGGGAAGTCAACGATTCGGTTACCCATGTTAACAGCATAAGCGTTAAAAATAAAAGCAATATCGAAATGCTCCGGAAAGCGATTTCCGATTTTGTACTACAGGACAGGCATTATCTGTGGGAAGACAGCCTGAACATTGGCATTGAAAAAATTGACGAACAGCACCGCCAGCTTTTTGTCGCGCTCAACAGTCTAATCGACGCCATTGAAATAGGGAAGGGAACTGAAGAACTCAAAAAGGCCCTGGACTTTCTGATTAATTATACGGCGACCCATTTTGCCGACGAAGAAAAGATACAGATGCAGTACGGCTTCCCCGATTTTGAAATCCATCGCCGTGTACACGAAGAGTTCAAAGCCGAGGTTATCAAAATGGCGGGGCAATTGGACAAACTGGGAAGCAGCGCCGCCACCGTCAAAGAAGTGCGGCAGAAAGTCGGCAAGTGGCTGATCAACCACATCAAAAACCACGACTCCAAGATCGGGATTTTCATCAAAGAAAAGGGGAAACCAGCCGGAGCGCCGTAGCTTCGCCGTTTTAACGGCGGGGCGGAAGCATACCGGTGGGGCGGAAAATATCCCCGGCTGCCTTTTCAAACAATAGTCCCGCCGCCTACGACAATGTCCCCGTCGTACATCACCGCCGCCTGGCCGGGGCTAAGTGCCCGCTGGGGTTTTTCAAATTCGATGCGCAAAGTATCTTCTCCGGTCTGCTCGGCGAAAGCCGGCTCTTCGATCTGCAGATAACGGGTTTTTACTTTTACCCGCAGGGGTTTTTCCAGTTTTTCACAGGCGATAAGGTTAATGTCATTGGCAATGAGGCTCCTGCGGTAAAGGCTGCTATCCGGCCCCAAGGTAACCGTATTATCCGCGGCGGATTTGGCCGCCACATAGACCGGAACCCTGGCCGCAACCCCCAGCCCCCGGCGCTGGCCTATGGTGTAACGGATGATCCCCCGGTGCTTTCCCAGCGCCCTGCCTTCAGGATCAAGGATATCCCCCTCAGGGTAAAACTTGCCTGTGTAGGCTTCAATAAAATCGCCGTATTTGCCGCCGGGAACAAAACAGATATCCTGGCTTTCACCCTTTGCCGCGTTGACAAACTGTTTTTTTTCGGCAATTTTCCGCACTTCGCCCTTGGAAAGTTCCCCCAAGGGAAAGCGTGAAACCGCAAGCTGTTCCTGGGTCAGGCAGTAAAGCACATAAGTCTGGTCCTTTTTGTCATCCGCCGGCTTCCGCAGCAGGAACCTGCCGTTCGCGCCGTCCCGCCCGACCCTGGCGTAATGGCCGGTCGCCAGACAATCAAACTCAAGCCCCCGCGCCCTCAGGCAGGACAGGTTGAATTTAATGTAGCGGTTACAGTCAATGCAGGGATTGGGCGTGCCTCCCCGCTCGTAGGTTTCGATAAAGCGGCAAATCACCTGCCGGTCAAACTCTTTGGTAAAGTTCAGCACATAATGGGGCATGCCCAGGCCGAAGGCCACCGCCCTGGCGTCATTTACATCCTGCAGGGAACAGCAGCGGCCTTCCCCTTTATAGAGCTTGAGGGTTATGCCGATACAGCGGCAGCCCCGCTCAAGCATGAGGGCGGCGGCAACAGAACTGTCCACCCCGCCCGACATGGCGATTACGGCTTTTTCCACGGTTCATTTTAAGGCCGCCGCCGCGGCGCCGACTTCGGCCTCGCAGGAGCGCATGGCAAGGATGGTTTTTTCAATAAGGGCGTCCAGTTCCCAGCCAAGCATGGCCGCGCCTTTTTCAATGACCGGGCGGGAACAGCCCGCGGCAAAAGCGGGGGTTTTGTATTTCTTTTTTACCGATTTGACTTCCAGGTCCTGCACGCTTTTTGAGGGCCGGATAATGGCAGCCGCCCAGATGAGGCCGGTAAGCTCGTCGGCGGCGTAGAGCACTTTTTCCATTTGATGTTCCGGCTTCGCCCCTGCCGGGGTCAGATCGTAGCCGTGGCTGCACACCGCGTGAATAAGGGCCTCGTCCGCGCCGCCCGCACGCAGCAGCTCCGGCGCCTTGACGCAATGCTGTTCGGGAAACTGTTCAAAATCAATGTCGTGCAGCAGCCCCACGTTCCCCCAGAATTCCGTTTCATCAGCAAAGCCCTGATCCCCGGCGAACCATTTCATCACCCCTTCCACGGTCAGGGCGTGCTGAAGATGAAAGGGATCCGTGTTGTACTGTTTCAGCAAATTCCAGGCTTGCGCCCGTGTTAAGGAAGACGATAAAGCGCTCATACCGGCATTCTAGCAGGAACAACGGAATAAGACAAGAAGCGGTTCCCGGTAAATCAACAACCTCGCCCTAAAGGGACGAGGTATTTACCCTTCGCATACAATCATGAAGAAAAATCCGCCGCAAAATGATTTTATATGCGCCGGCCCTGCCCGCTCCCTTTTATATCCGCCAGCTTGTTTTTCAGTTCCGATTCGATTTTAACCAGTTCCGCCTCCGCGGACTTCCGGGCCGCCTTGCCCTTTTCCTGAATGGAAATCGTTTCTTCCAGGGTGGCGATCAAATCGGCGTTTACCTTTTTAAGGGTTTCAATTTCCACAATTCCTTTTTCCCCGGCGCTGACCACCGAAGCGCTTGTCTCTTTTAACATTTGCGAATTTTTCAGCAGAAGTTCATTGGTCGTCTTGTCCACTTCCTGCTGCATTTTCAGGGCTTTGGCCTGCTTAAAGATCCCCATGGCGATAATGATCTGGTTTTTCCACAGGGGAATCGTATTCAGGATGGAAGTCTGAATCTTGTCCACCAGAATACGGTTGTTGTTTTGCACCAGCCTGATCTGGGGGGCCATTTGCATTGATATGGTTTTGCTGAGTTTCAGGTCGTGTACCTTTTTTTCAAAGCGGTTGGTCATCTGAACCATGTCGTTCACCTGCTGGGACGCCATCGGATCATCGGAGCCTTCGGCTTTACGTTTCAGGCCGGGAATGACTTTCTCGTTCAATTCCTTTACTTTTAGTTCTCCCGCGGCAATGTAAATTGCAAGTTCCCTAAAGTACTCTTTGTTGTGGTCAAACATGATGTCAAAGAGGCCGATGTCTTTTAACAAATCCATCCGGGCCTTCTCCAGATCGGATGTGATCCGGTCAATCTGAACTTCGATTTTTTCATACCGGGAAATAAAACTTTTAAAGGCGTTGAATATTTTTCCCGCAATGGGAATTTTGCTTACCAGGGAGGAGGGGGACAATTCGTCAATTTTTGCGCCCTTTATGGCGCCAAGCAGGCCGATCATCATGGTTCCCACATAGCCGGTGTCCCTGTTGCGTACCTTTGCCAGCACGCCGTCGGAGAAATCGGCAATTTTGCTTTGAATGCCCACCGCGTATTGTTCTATCTGCTGCGAGTCGCTAACGTCGATGGTTTTTGCCAGTTCCTCTGCGCGGGGGCTTATGTTTTCCGAAACGGCCAATTCATTGATGTCCGCCTTGTCCAATACCTGTTCCATGGCGCTCCTCCTCTGTTACAAGTCCGCTTTACAGCTTACCGGTTTGAGATTATTTCCATAATTCTTTGCATGGTATCCGGGCCGGGAAGCTGGATCACTTTTTTGACCTGCCCCGGCGCCCCTTTTATATCAAACCGCCCGCCCGCGTCCCGCCCCGAAGCGACACCGGTACGAAAGCCGTGGGTTTCCCAGGCCAGGGCCTGAATTTCTTCCTCCAGCAGCGCGTCCAGCACCCGGTCGCCGTTATCGGTCAGCGCGATGAAGGGGTGGGCGCTCCAGGCCGTGGGCTCCGGGTACAAAACCACCACGTCGTCTTTGATATAAGCCCAGTCCTCAGGATGTTCAACGGAAAATTCCAGTATCTGGCTTTCATAACCGGCAATAACCGGCCTGGCGCCGATGCCGGTTTTGAGGAAGCTGTTAAAAAGATCCGCCGATGAGGATTCGAGGTAGCCCGGCTTGCTGAAAAACCGTTTTAATTCCCCTCCGCTTGCCGCAAGGCTTTCCCTGTCCGCCATTTCTCCGCCGTTGAGCATATTGGCCACGAGGCCGGCGAACATATTGCCCGAATTGGACTTCAGGGGATCGGTGGAGATAACATACATGTTTCCGTACAATTCATCCAGGCCGATGCCGCTCCATTTGGTATCCGCCAGAACAGCGTCTATCAATTTGACGAGGTCAATGTATTCGGTTTCATCTTCGGTATGGACCCAGCCCTGTTTTTTGAAAGCCTCGGATACGGTCTTTCTGGTATAAAGTACGATGGGGGAATTAAACACCACCTCCGCCCGCTTGTACGCGGAACCGTATTTTTGTTTGTAGAGTTCCAGGGCCGTGTAGTTTGAGGGAAAGAGGTAGTCCATCCCTTCCAGGGGGGCGCCTACCATGTCTATGGAACCGGCTTTTTTATAATGAATGGAGATGCCGTATTTTTTTAACATGGCGCCGCCAAAGCGTTCATCGTCAAAGAGGCCGGACTTCTCGCCCCCCAGATAACCGTCCACGGTAACTTGCCGGGTTTTCGGCATCAAAAAATTTTGATAGACCACGGCGGATACAATAACAAGAATCAGGATAACAAGCCCCAGGATTCTTTTTTTCATGAATCCTCCATCTTGAGGGTGCTTTCAAGCAGCTTGACATCCGCTTCAATATCGATAACTTCGCTGGAAATCAACCGGGAGAACTGCAGTGTCATCCCCCGCACAATTGATTTCATGGCGGAAAGGGTTTTTTCTGTCAACGAATCAAGGCGTTCCGTTTCGATTCCGGCGGATATGAGGTTGTGGTATTTGGTCAGTATATCATTGGCCTTGTCCAGATAATAATGAAAAAAGCGCCGGGCCATGACCGCCCTGGCGGGATTTTTTTTAATGTACCCGATTATTTTTTCTCCCTCCTGGTAGAGGTTCAGCGCCTTTGCCTTTATACGGTTATCCTTTGACTCGCCGGCAATTTTTTTGATTGAAGCGAGGTCTTTTTCCCCTTCTTCCAGCAGCATCATGATTTCGGCGCTGTTTTTCAGGTATTCGATATTTATGCCGTCAATCCTTGAAACAGGGGTACAGAGAAAACTCAAACTCACATAAGAGCCCAGGGATAGAAGGGCCGCTATTCCCGGACTCCAGTGTAATGCGATGAACGTTATGACAAATACCGCTATCGAGACAAGCAGGAGGATAATAACCTGTACCCAATTATCTTTTTTCAATTATACCCCCTGGCGTTTTTGAAGGCCCCTATCAGATCCGTTTTCCCGTCGAAAACCCTGGCATGGGTCAGCTTTGCCAGGCCGTCAAGCTGAGTCCGATCGGCGTCACCGAACATGATGGAAAACACGGGCAGATCCCGATCTTCCATTCCGCTGGTTTTATAAACCCTGCTGAACTCTTCAAAATGATCATCTGACCGGCCGTCGGTCATAACAATAACGGCGCTTGTATAATTGCCGGTATTAATATCCTGTATCATCCTGAAACAACTGATAATGGGGGCGTATATGTTCGTTCCACCCTCAGGTACCGCGGAATTGATTTTATGGTACACATTAAGCAATCCTTCCGGATCGTTTCCCGATGCAAAAAAAGTCAGCGTTCTGATCTTGTTAAACAAAACAAAAACGCTTTCATCCTTTTCACCGGCGGCCAACAAATTCCTTTTTGCCGTCTCCTGATCCAGGAGGTTCCACATGGCCTCCTTGAGCTGCGCCTCCCCCGCGCCCGCCATGCTGCCGCTAAAGTCAAGGCAGTAAAACGTAAGGGAAGGTTTCTTGAGTTTTTCCTGGTACAGTTCCAGGGCCCTTTCTATTGTTTCCGCGCCGGGCATTTTAACAATCGACAGGGTTTTGTTGATGTTGATTCCCTCGTCGGCCTTAAAAACGTTTTTGTTTTCTTCGCTTATGGGGATAAAGCCCGTGCGCCTTCCGGTTTTCTGGATTGCCGTCTGAACGGGGGCGGACAACAAATAGTCCTGCAATTTTCTAAAGAGTCCCTCTTTTTCGGAATCGCCCTTGTCGATATAACCCAGGGGCGAATCGGCCATAGCCACCCCTTCTTTTGGATACACCGCATAGAGGCTTTCCCGCCCGTCTTCCTTTAATTGCCTGTTTGCGCTGATGATCAGGGTTTCGTAGTTTACCATGGCGTCGTAATCGGAAGAGAGAAACAGGTCTTTGAGCCAGTCGGAACTGCCGGAGGAGCGGTTAATGCCCATGAGTAATTCACTGACGGATCTTTGTAAAGCCGGGTCGTCCAGATCGCCCGGATTTATCATGTCCGGGTTGCCCAGGAAGGCGTATAAAAAACTGATATAGGCGCAGGCCCCGGAATTCGACTGGGTTGCGCTGCTCATGCAAAAGGAGAGCCTCTTCGCCTGTATGGCCGCAAGAATATCGGTGACGGAAACGTCACGGCCCGTAAAACCCAAAGCATCGGCGATGCTCTTTTTTATGCCGAACACCACCGGGGTTTGGTAAACGCTGGCTGTGTGCTTAACCCTGAAGGAGGTATCCCCCAGGGAAATCCACATACTGTTGGCGGGCCAGACCGCGTCGTATTCCCCGCCGCCCTGACGTAAAATTTGCATGATGTCCAGGGAGCCCATGTAGCTTATGCTGATCGCCGCGGCGTTTTTGCCGCAAAAATCTTCCAGCAAAAATTCCAGGTCCCGGTTTTCGGAACCTGAAACGATCCGCAGCGGATTTTTGGCATCCGAACCTTTTGCCGACAGGGCGGTACTGTTGCCCTCACGGGACACGGTAACATCAAAAGCCGGTTTTTCAGCAGTTCCTTCATCATTTGTACATCCGCACAGCAGGGGGAAAAACAGGGCGGCGTATAAAAAAAAGAGTTTGAAAAATTTCATTATCACACCCCCTGGGAGTTTGTCGCGCTTCGCGCGTGAAACCCAAAAATCGCCGAATAGGCGCCACCTAGGAGCCTGTGGGACTTGTGGATTTTTGCGGCCTTTGACCGCAAAAACCCCCGATTTTTGGGCTCCTGGCGATTTTGCCTGCAGGCGCAACAAACTCCCGGTAAAACCGGCTGTGTTTATTTTGCGTATGTATGTTAAAACAGTATGAGAATTATGTTAAAAAACGGTAAAATCCTGAAAGCCCTTATCTGCCGTCCGCTCCGCGGACGGCCTGGATCCGGAAGAGAGTTCCTCCGGAAGTTCGGCGTCCATGGCGCCGGGCGGGACGGGCTTTTCGGAGTAGAGGCCGTGGAAGTCGCTGCCTCCGGTGAGAAAGAGGCCGTAACGCCGGGCCGCTTCCCGTACCGACTGCTGCCGCTCGATATTTTGGGTGGGGTGTTTGTATTCGATGCCGGAAAGGCCCAGTTCAACCAGCCGGGGGAGAAAGCCCATAGTATCGTATTGAAAGGGATGGGCAAGGACCGCCAGGCCGCCGCAGTCCCGAATCAGGCGCACCGCTTCTTCGGCGCTCATATAACTGGCCGTGGTTAGCGCAAGTCCGCCGGGGCCGAAAAGCCGGGTGTAAAGGGGGCCGTAGATCGCGGAGCAATAGCCCCGGTCCGCCAGGGCATGCATGATGTGCTGGCGGTAGACGGTTCCGTCCAGGGCGGCGTATTCCAAAACATCTTCCCGGCGGAGAGGGCAGCCCGCCTTGATGAGGAGGTCCAGGGACTCCATGTTTTTTTCATGCCGTGAGCGGAGCCAGGGGAGGCAGGAATGGTTAAGGCCCTCCATATCCCGTACCTGAAAGCCCAGGATGTGCGCCTTGCGGCCGGTTTCGGGATTGAAGGCGGAAATCTCAACGCCGGGGATGACCCGGACGCCCTGCCTCCTCCCCTCCTCAAGCGCCTCCTCCTGGCCGGCCATGGTGTCGTGATCGGTGACGGAAAGGGCTTCCAGGCCCAGGGCTGCGGCGAAACGGATCAGGGCGGGGACGCTCATGGAACCATCGGACCATGTACTGTGGAGATGCAGATCCGCTTTCACAGTATCGCTTCCTTTTCCGCAGGATCGCAGTAAGCGCCGCGGGTTAAATCGTAGCGGGTGTCCGAGAGGGCAATAAGGGCGTCCCGGTCGTGAAACACGCCGATCATGGCCGCGCCTTCCGCCTTGAGGCCGAGGATCAGCTCCAGGACCCGCGTCTTGTAGCCCTTGTCCAGGGAGGCGGTGGGTTCATCCAGGAGGAGGAGGCGGGGCTTCGAAATGATGGCGTGGAGAA
>JAIROT010000171.1 GCA_031257385.1 Treponema sp. | reverse complement strand
CATGAGCCTTGCGGGGGCTGTCCCTATGGAGCCCGCGGGGGCTGTCCCCGTGGAGACCGCGATGTCTGTCCCCATGGAGCCCGCGGGGGTCTGTCCCCGTAAAGCCTGTGCGGGGTCTGTCCCCATGGAGCCCGCGGGAGTCTGTCCCCATGGAGAGCCTGCGCGGGATCTGTCCCTGTGGAGCCCGCGGGGGCTGTCCCCATGAGCCTTGCGGGGGCTGTCCCCGTGGAGCCCGCGGGGGCTGTCCCCATGAGCCTTGCGGGGGCTGTCCCCATGAGCCTTGCGGGGGCTGTCCCTATGGAGCCCGCGGGGGCTGTCCCCATAAAACCTGCGGGGGCTGTCCCCGTGGAGTCTGAGGGGTCTGTCCCCGTGGAGAACCTGCGCAGGGTCTGTCCCCGTGGAGAACCTGCGCAGGGTCTGTCCCCATGGAGCCTTGCGGGGTCTATCCCCGTGGAGCCTGCGGGGGCTGTCCCCATAAAACCTGCGGGGTCTGTCCACCTGGAGTCAGCGGGGTCTGTCCCCGTGGAGAACCTGCGCGGGGTCTGTCCCAGGGGAGCCTGCGTGGGGTCTGTCCCCGTGGAGCCTTGCGGGGTCTATCCCCATGGAGCCTGCGGGGGCTGTCCCCATAAAACCTGCGGGGTCTGTCCCCGTGGAGCCCGCGGGGCCTGTCCCCGTAGAGCCTGCGGGGGGTCTGTCCCTATGGAGCCCGCGGGGTCTGTCCCTATGGAGCCTGCTGCGGGGTCTGTCCCCGTAGAGCCCGCGGATGTTTTTTATTTACGCATTGGCGGCCTTATTTATCAGGTTCGCCTGGTAACCGGCGCCGAAGCCGTTGTCAATATTTACCACCGAAACACCCGGCGCGCAGGAGGTCAGCATACCTAAAAGGGCCGAAAGCCCGCCGAAAGACGCGCCGTAACCTACACTGGTCGGCAGGGCAATCACCGGCACGGAAACCAGCCCCGCGACAACGCCGGCCAGGGCGCCCTCCATACCGGCGGCAACTATGACGACACGCGCCCTCTGTATATCGCTTAGCCGCCTGAAAAGCCGGTGTATGCCGGCCACGCCCACATCGCAGATACATTCCGTCCTGCTGCCGTAAAATTCCGCGGTCCGCAGCGCTTCCCTGGCGGCGGGAAGATCCGAAGTTCCCGCCGTGACTACCGTAATCAAGCCCCGCAATTCCCCGGCCGTCCGCCCCAGCGTTAATGTTTGCGCAAGATCATCGTATACCGCTTCGCCTGATTTTTTTTTGATTCGCCGCGCCAGTTCCGGCGGCGCCCGCGTTCCCAGCACGGGGATTCCCTTTTCCCGCATGCGGCATATAATTGCCTCCGCCTGATCGAGAGTCTTTCCCCGGCAGTACACCACTTCGGCATAACCGGTACGCTCCGCGCGGCGGGAGTCAAGGACGGCAAAACCAAGATCGTCTTCGTCTAAAAGAAACGGCGATTCACCGGCCGCTTTATTTTCTTCCGCCATTTGAACCTCTTATGGTTTTTTCCGCCCCCTCAAGGCTGATATGCAATTCCCTTGCCACCCGGGCCCTGTCCTCAAATTCAATTTTTGACCTCAGGGGCTTTTCTTCCCCCGAAGCGTTTGTACCGAAAAATACCGTTTTCTCCCTGGCCGTTCCGAATTCCCCCGGTATAAGGGTTTCCTTCCGTGTTAAGGAAAGGCGTGATACGGGAATTTCCCTAAAACCGGCGGCGCTTGAATGCAGGAAAAAACATTCACGCAGCGCGTCGATTTTTTCCGGTTTGCCCAGTACGGAGACCAGTGTGCCGGGGCGGGATTTTTTCATCAGCAGGGGAATAAACGCAACGTCAAGCGCGCCGGCTTCAAAAAATCGTTCCATGAGAAAACCCAGCGCTTCGCCGGTCATGTCGTCAATATTCGCTTCAAGGAGCGTCAGATTTTCCGTATTCCAAAGCGGGGCAAGTGCCGGATCTTCTTCGCGCCATGAAAGGCGCAGTATGTTTGGTTTATCCAATTTCCGCGTCCCTATGCCGACGCCGGTCCGTATTTCCCGAAAGACGGCGGAACTTTTACCGCTCACCAAAAATGCATCCACCGAGGCGGCAAGAATAGCCGCCCCTGTCGGCGTGGTCATTTCCCGGTTAAAGCCCCCGGTTTTAACCGGGAGGCCCCGCAGCAGCAGCGCCGTTGCCGGCGCGGGTACGGGCAGTATTCCGTGGGCGCATTCCACCGTCCCGCTTCCCAATTCAATCTCGCTTGCAGTAATACGCTCGGGTTTAAGCATATCAAGGCATATCGCCGTACCGGTTATGTCGATTATTGAATCCAGGGCTCCTACTTCGTGAAAGCTGATTTCATCAACAGCGATCCCGTGAACCTGTGATTCCGCTTCGGCGATACGGGTAAACATATCCAGCGCCCGTTTTTTTGCCCCTTCACGCAGCGCGGATTTTTCGATAAGGGTCCGTATGGTTTCCCATGAGCGGTGTTCATGGGGATACGAATGCCCGCCGCCGCCTTCACGGCGGTGATGCCCGTGTTCGTCCTGCACAACGGCGCGTATACCGCTTATGCCGTTCCGCTCATCGCGGCTCAATTCCAGCTTCCAGCCCTCAAGCCCGAGTTTTCCCAGCTCGCGCCTAAGTTCGTCAGGATCAACGCCCAGATCAACAAAGGCGCCGAGCGTCATGTCTCCGGATATACCGGCAAAACAATCAAAGTGCAGGGTTTTCAATTACGGAAACCTCCCGGTTCATGCTTCCTGTCACATACCCTTCAAGCTCAAAGGCGACATAGATAAAGCCGAATGATTTAAGGGTCCGCGAAACAGCGTCAAGGACTTTTTCGTCAAAAAATTTGCGGCGCTCTTCCGGAGCCGCTTCAATTCTCGCCATGTTTTGATGTGAGCGCACCCGAAACTGAATAAACCCAAGGGAACGCAGATAGTCTTCCGCCTTCTCAACACGGGAAAGTTTTTCGCGGTTTATGTGTTCGCCATAGGGGATCCGCGAAGCAAGGCAGGCAAAAGCCGGCTTATTCCAGGTTGGAAGATTGTATGTTTTTGAAAGGATGCGTATCTCGTTTTTGTGCAGCCCCGCTTCACGAAGGGGGCTTGCGATATGCAGTTCCTCCAGCGCTTTAAGGCCGGGACGGTAATCGCCCAGATCGTCAATATTGGAGCCGTCAAACACCGTCTGTATTCCCCTTTTTTTTGCCTCCGCCAAAATGCGGCTGAACTCAATTTTTTTACAATGATAACAACGATCATGGGGATTTGCCGCCACCTCGCCGTCAATGCCGTCTTCTTCGACCAGGACATGCGTAATCCCAAGCTGTTCCGCAGTCTTTCGAGCGTCGGCAATTTCGCTTTTCGGCAGCATGGGCGAGACAATGGTGATGGCAACCGCTTTTGTACCCAGCGCCTGTGATGCGGCATAACAGAGAAAAGAACTATCCACCCCGCCCGAAAAAGCAACGGCGGCGCTCTCTTTGGCGGCAATATAGTCAAGGAGCCGCTTGTACTTTTGTGTAATATCCGTCATGGGTTTCCCTGGTAAAGGATTGACGGAGTTCATCTCCCGGAAAGGCCGCTTCATGCGGCCGTATACATCCATAGCATAAAAAGAACGTTTTTGTATAGTACCCGGAACTCCCCTGATACATTGCCCTTTGTACGTTATTTCTTTATACTGTTCCCATGCTGCCTGAATTGATTAAGGGTATTCTTGCCGCCCGGCCCCGGTCTCAGGAAGTGACGGTCAGGGGCTGGGTCAGAACCAAACGGGAGATGAAAAATCTCACCTTTATCGAGGTGAACGATGGATCCTGTCTTGCCGGCATTCAATGTACCTTTGAGCAGGGCACATCAGACGCCGCGGCCCTGGCCGCGCTCGGTACGGGCGCGTCGGTTGAGATACGGGGCCGCCTCGAAGCCTCTCCCGCGTCAGGCCAGGCGGTGGAAGTGGCTGCCCTCAGCCTTCGGGTCATAGGGGAGGCTCCGGCGGAAAACCTCCCCGGCATACCCGCCTATCCATTGCAGAAGAAACGGCATTCCCTGGAATTCCTGAGGGAAATCGCCCATCTGCGGCCCCGGACCAATACCCTTGCCGCCGTGGCCAGGGTGCGGAACCGCATGTCTTTTGCCGTACACCAGTACTTTCAAGAGCGGCATTTTCAGTATATCCACACGCCGATTATCACCGCGGAGGACGCGGAGGGCGCGGGCGCGATGTTTCAGGTAACCACCCTTGATTTGGAGGCCCTGGCGAAAGCCGCCGCGCAACCCGTTGATTACAGCCGGGACTTTTTCGGCAAAAAAACCTACCTGACCGTTTCGGGGCAGTTGGAAGCGGAGACTTATGCCGCCGCGCTTTCCCGTGTCTATACTTTTGGCCCCACTTTCAGGGCGGAGAATTCAAATACCGCCCGGCATCTGGCGGAGTTCTGGATGATTGAGCCTGAGCTTGCCTTTGCCGATCTTGATGACAATATGGCCCTGGCTGAGGATTTTCTGCAATTCCTCTTTGCCGCGGCACTGGAAGACTGCGCGGAGGATATGGCCTTTTTTGATTCCCGCATTGAAAAGGGGATTATCGACAAACTGCGGCAGGTGGCGGATTCAAAATTCTCCCATATCAGCTATACCGACGCGGTAGGGGAACTGGAAAAAGCGGCCGCCTCTGACAACGGGATTTTTGAATTCAAGCCTTATTGGGGCTGCGATCTCCAAAGCGAACACGAAAAATACCTGACGGAAAAAGTCGCCGGCGGCCCGGTAATCGTTACCGGCTATCCCAAAGAGATAAAGGCTTTTTATATGAAGCTCAACGATGACGGCAAAACAGTGCGGGCAATGGACGTGCTGGTTCCCCGCCTGGGTGAAATTATCGGCGGTTCCCAGCGGGAGGATAACCTGGAAAAACTCATTTCCCGCATGACGGAACTGGGGATGAAGACCGGGGATTATTCCTGGTACCTCGACCTCCGCCGTTATGGAACGATCCCCCATTCCGGTTTCGGTATGGGCTTTGAGCGGTTGATCCAGTACATTACCGGCATGACGAATATCCGCGATGTAATTCCCTATCCCCGTTCCGCTGGCCAGGCTGACTTTTAAAGCTGAAATGGAAGGTTGCGGGAGGAAGAAGCAGGTAACGCCGTGAGGATAGAAGATGTCGAAGTTTAGGTTTCTGTGCTTCCTGTGCCTGCTAGGGAACAGCGTATTTTTCCTTTCCGCACAGATTGTTGATTATAATACCCCGGCGCTGCTTGTCCCCTATACGGTAACAGCGCCTGAAATCGTTTCCCGCTCGGCGGCGCTCATTGACGCCGAAACCGGAACGGCGCTGTATGTGAAAAATCCCGACGATATCATTTCCCCTGCTTCCCTTACCAAATTGATGACCATGCACCTGGTGATGCAGGAAGTCGCGGCGGGCAGGGCTTCATTAGACGAAATTGTGCCGATTGGAAGGGAAAGCTGGGCCCAGAGTCAGCCCCCCCGTTCAAGCCTGATGTTTCTTGCGCCGGGGCAGTTCGTGAGCCTGCGGGAGATTATGCTGGGAATGGCGGTTTCTTCCGGCAACGATGCGGCTGTAGCGGCGGCCCTGCGCCTTGCCCCGACTGTGGGGGATTTCGCCGCCGCAATGACTCTGGAAGCCCGGCGCATGGGGCTGAGTAAGACGCGGTTTGTGGAGCCTTCGGGCATTTCCGAAGAAAATATGACCACCGCCGCTGAATTTACCGCATTCTGCCTGGAGTACCTGCGGCTGCACCCTGAAAGCCTCGCCGAATATCACTCGGTGCCTGAATTCGCCTATCCCAAGGCCGTCAACATGGCGGAGGCTTTTCGGGATAATCCCCGTACCATTGTGCAGCCCAACCGCAACGCTCTATTGAAAACCTTTTCCGGCGTTGACGGTCTCAAGACCGGCTACATTGACGAGGCGGGCTACAATATCGCGCTTACCGCGGAAAGGGAGGGAACCCGCTTTATAGCCGTCATTCTCGGCGCACCCGCCCGGCCCGGCGGCGACCGTATCCGGGACGAAGACGGGGCGCGGCTCCTCTCCTGGGCTTTCTCCACTTTCAAAACCGTCCGTCCCGCCATCGGGTATATTGAGCCCGCCCGTCTGTGGAAGGGAAAGGCTGATTACGCGGAACTAAAGCCCGCCTGGACCACAAACTTTACCGCTCCGGCGGACCGGGCGCACTCCCTCCGGCTTTCTACCGAGATCGCCGATCCTCTTATCGCCCCCCTTCCCGCCGATTACCCCGTGGGGCATCTTGTCATCTCCGACAGGCGGGGCGAACTCTGCCGCGTACCGCTACTTACCGCGGGAGCCTGCGAAAAGGGAAACGTCTTCAAGCGTCTCTGGCACAGTATATGGCTCTTGTTCAGAAAGCCCTGACCCCAAACAAGGCCATTTCGCGCCCGGTAGTTTTCCGTTTTCTTCTCATGCCCACCGGCAGTTTCCTGAAACGGTTCAGCCGTGCGGCAGACTTCCTATATTTTCAGCGCCGATTTGTCATAATCCTCAGGCGGCGTATAGCCCAAAAGCTGGATACAGGTGGCCGCAATCGAACTAATCCCCAGCCCTTCGTTAAGGCTGCCCTCTTTCGGCTCATTGGGATACTCCCCCCTGTACCCGGGATCGTACACAATGCAGGGGACGGGATTGAGGCTGTGGCTGGTTTTGGCTTTGGGGGTTCCGTCGCTTTTTCGGGAAACCTCTCCGGTTTTCCTGTCGTGCTCGAACATGTCGTCGCTGTTGCCGTGGTCCGCGGTTATTACCATGATCGCGCCGGCCTCGCTTACCGCTTTGGCGAGCCTGCCGAGTTGTATATCCATGGCCTCCATGGAACAGACCACCGCCTGGTAAATACCGGTATGCCCCACCATATCGCCGTTGGGATAATTGAGCCTGATAAAATCGTACTTGCCTGAGATGACAGCCTCAATCACCTGATCGGTGATCTCCGCGCACTTCATCCAGGGACGCTGTTCAAAGGGAATCACGTCGCTTTTTATCTCCACGTAGTCTTCCAGCCTGTCGTCGAATTTGCCGCTGCGGTTGCCGTTGAAAAAGTAGGTAACGTGGCCGTACTTCTGGGTTTCTGAAATGGCGAGGGTGCGCACGCCGGTGGCCGCCAGGTACTCTCCCATGGTGCGGTCAATTGAGGGGGGGCTGACGAGGTAGCGGCGGGGAACATGGAGATCGCCGTCGTATTCCATCATCCCCGCGTAACAGACTTTGGGCCGCCGCCCGCGGTTGAACTTGTCGAACTTGTCTTCCTCAAAGGCCGCGGTAATCTCCAGCGAGCGGTCGCCCCGGAAATTGAAGTACACCACCGAATCCCCGTCTTCGATTGTGCCGACGGGCCTGCCCCCTTCGGCTATTACGAATTCCTTTAGATCCTGATCGATGATACCGGGTATCTCTTTGCGGTAGGTTTCCACAGCCTCACGCACGGAGGCGAACCGGCGGGCGCTTCCCGTCACATGGGTCTGCCAGCCCCGCTCGACCATGGACCAGTCCGCGCCGTAGCGGTCCATGGTGATCCACATCCGCCCGCCGCCCGAAGCGATTTTGGCGTCAAAGCCGCCGGCGCTTTCTTCCTTTAGAAAAGCCTCAAAGGGGTCCACATATTCCAGAGCGCTGGTTTCCCCCACGTCGCGGCCGTCAAAGAGTATGTGCACCCGTACCCGCTTCACCCCTTCTTTTTTAGCCTGCGCGATCATCGCCTTGAGGTGGTCCAGGTGGCTGTGTACGTTGCCGTCCGAAAAAAGGCCGATAAAATGAAGCGTAGGGGAGCGCCCCGCGGCGCCGCCTTTCACATTGGAGGTAATTTCCTTCCAGGCACGGCCTTCGAACATGGCCCCGGTTTCGATGGATTTGGACACCAGCGCCGCGCCCTGGTTGAACACCCGGCCGCATCCCATGGCGTTATGTCCCACCTCGCTGTTGCCCATATCGTCGTCCGAGGGGAGGCCCACGGCTGTCCCGTGCGCCTTGAGTTTCGTGTTGGGGCTTTTTTCCCTGAGGGCCCTAAGGTTGTACATCTTTGAATCGGCGACCGCGTCTCCTTCTTTATATTTTCCGTAACCGACGCCGTCCATGATGACCAGCACCACCGGCCCGCGCCGTCCTTTCCACGAGGGATTTTTCTTCAGGGCTTCCACCGTTTTCTCCTTAATCGGGACATTCTTTTTCGGAGCCTCCGGCAATTTTGATTTTCAAAGGCCCCCGTAACATTATAGCGGAAATCCGCGGATTAAAGTAATGGTTACAGGCAGGGCCGGCGCGTTATTTTGACTATCATACCGATGAAAACCGGAATTTTTACCACGACTTTGCGGTGGATTTTTCTTCATGATTTATTCGTGCCGAGGGGTTTAATACCCAAGGAGCCTGTGGGACTTGTGGATTTTTGGGCTCCTTTGGGAGTCTGCAAGGTAGAAAATGCACAAAATTGTACATTTTCTTTATCATTTGGGCTAAAGCCCCACAGACTCTTAGAGTAAAAACTTATTTGAAATTTGCTTGACAGGCTGAAATTCCCATGGTAAAATGAACACGAATATATAGCGTGAACGAACACGCAAAACATTATTCAGGAGGAAAGCAATGAGTGCAGGAAAAAGAATTCTGCTGGCCGTCTGTGTATTGGCGCTGGCGGCGGGAACTGTCTTTGCAGGCGGCGGGCGGCAGGGAGGCGCCGCGGCGAGCGGTAAAGGCCTGATTGGGGTTGTAATGCCCACCAGATCGGAGGAGCGCTGGAACAAAGACGGCAACGCCGTCAAGGAGGGCCTGGAAAAACTGGGCTACACGGTAGATCTGCAATTTTCGGATGACGACATCCCCACCCAGACCCGCCAGATTGACGACATGATCACCAAGGGCGTAAAGGTTCTGGTTATAGCGTCCATCGACGGCGGCGCCCTCTCCAACCAGCTTGCCAACGCTGCTGCGGCCAAAATTCCCGTCATCTCTTATGACCGGCTGCTTATGCAGTCGCCCAACGTGGACTACTACGTGTCCTTCGACAACTACAAGGTCGGCGGACAGATGGGCGACATCCTGATCACCGGGCTCAAACTGGACCAGGCGACCGCCGCAAACCCCGTCATCATCGAACTCTTTGCCGGGTCGCCCGACGACAACAATTCCGTCGGCTTCTACGACGGCGCAATGGACAAGCTGAAACCCTACTTTGACAAGGGCGTACTGAAAGTGCCTTCCGGCCAGATAGAGCGGACTGTCATCGGCACCCTGCGCTGGGATGCGGCGGAAGCCCAGAAGCGTATGGAAAACCTGCTCTCGGCCTACTATTCAGGCAACGTGGTGCTAAACGGGATACTCTCTCCCTACGACCCGATCAGCCTCTCGACTCTCGAAGCCTGTAAAGCCGTCGGCTACGGCAGCACCCCCGGCAAACCCCTCCCGGTGGTGGGCGGACAGGACTGCATCGTCGCTTCCGTTAAGTCTATTCTTGCCGGTGAGCAGTACGCGACCGTGCTGAAAGACACCCGCTCCCTGGGCGCGGCCACCGTTACGCTGGTTGACACCATCATGCAGGGCAGGACACCCACGGGCCTTGACACCAGGAGCTATCACAACGGCGCGAAAATCGTCCCGTCCCTGCTCCTTGATTCCGTCATCGTTACTAAAGATAATGTCCAGAGGGACGTTATTGACACCGGGTACCACACCGCCGCGGAGCTTGGCCTATAGACAGGCGCCGGTGAAGAATGAAGAACGCGTAACGCCCTTCCATTCTTTATTCGTGCCGAGGGGTTTAATACCCAAGAACCCGCCTTGCGGCGGGGGAGCTTCAGGGCGGTTAAAAGGTATTAAACCCCGAATGCAATACTTCGGGAGAACAACATACCCGCCTTTCAGGGCGAGGTTGTTGATTGTATGCGAAGGGTACATACCCCGCCCTTCAGGGCGTTATAAAGGGTATGTACCCTGAGACAAATACCTTACCAAAACAACATACCTCGTCCCTTTAGGGCGAGGTTGTTGATTGTTTT
>JAIROT010000079.1 GCA_031257385.1 Treponema sp. | reverse complement strand
GGAACACTGAAAGACCCTCCCTGCCGTCCGGTGTGTATCGTAACTTTACCTTACAGCAGGTCTCAGGTTTTTTCAACCCAGTTCATCTTTTTTAGCTCAAGAACTTACCACTCTCAAGTAAATAAAAATAGTGTTCTAAATAAAAATATATATGATAATATAAAATTACCCGCATAGTAATACAACTCATCAAATAGTCTCGTCCTGTTTGATGTCTTTGAACAATAACGCGAATAGTAACATTACGGTTCCCGCAAACACAGGTACCATGAAAATGCGCAGGATACCGTCAGGTACCGTCATAAGCGCACCGCATATACCATTGGCGAGCGTGTTGCCGAATGTACCGCCGAAACTCATGAATGCCATGCCGGCCGCCAATTCTTCGTTTTTAAGCACTTTCATCGGATAGGTGTAGGGAACAATCTGTTGAGCACCATTGACAGCCGCCAAGGGTGTTACACCGGCGATAAGAATTATTAAGTCAATTACAGGTCTTCCCGTACCGGCGGCGCCTAAAAACAGAAAAATAACACCGGCGGTAATGGTCGCAAATGCCCAGGCCATCGTCATTCCCTTATATCTTCCGGTGTTTGCCGCATGACGTCCGAAAAGTATCGTCAGAACAATCGCAATCAGAAATCCGGGAAGCGCTATAATTCCCGCGATAGAACTGTTAAAGCTCAGGGAATATTGAACGAAAGTCGGAACATAGTTAGCGGCCGCGTTCGCAACCGAATAAAAAAAACTGATTATAAAAATCGATACGTAAAATTTATTTTTAAGTAACTTCCCGGGGAATACGGGTTCTTTCGCCTTACGTTCAAACAAAATAAGGCCGGTTATGCCGGTAACAGCGGTTCCAAACAAGGCAATAATAATAGCGGAGGTCCAGCCGCGGGTGCTGCCCCAACTCATGGCCAGAGAAAAGGGAACCACAAATATCAGTGTACATAACGCGCCGCCTATGTCCATCGGTTTACCCGCTGAGAATTTGGGAACATTGGGAAGTCCAACCGCGCAAAGGACGAAAGCAACTACCAGAACAGGAAGCGTGATATAGAATTCCAGCCTCCAGCTTACAGAGCAAACAATACCCGCAAAAGGAGCGCCGGCAATCAACGCCGCAGTGCTGAAAGATTGCAAATACCCGGTAAATTTGGGGCCCTCATCCTTACCAAAAATATCGGCTGCCAAAACAAAGATATTCGTTATAAAAAGACCCCAACTGAAACCGGAAATCATACGGGCGATAACAAACATCCGGAAATTTGTTGAACATGCCCCGGCAGCATAGGAAACAATATACAGGGCAAGGGCGGACAGGAACAACTGTTTGCGTCCAATCTTGTCGCCAAGTTTGCCGGCAATGGGAATCATCGCACAGCGGGCAACGCTCTCCAACGTGAAAATCATACCTACCTGTATGACATTATTGAATTGTCCGGCTATCGCATAACCGTATACGCCGGCGCCGCATATCAGCAGCATTGTTATAAAAGCGGTTATTATTAAACCGGTAAAAGCCATCGTTTTTTTACCTTTGTCATTCATCAGATAATACCCATTGTCAAAATTTGCCATTTTTGGCCTCCTTCAATGATTTTAACCCGCATTGAATTGTTGACCGTAGAAGACTTCCCCCCTCCGTGGAGGCTCATCATGAGGCGTTGCTCCCCGGCTGGTCGAATGGCGCATCGGCGGTTTTGTCGCTGTGGAAGTCCCGGACTTTGGCGGAGAAACCGCGGCGGATCACCATGTTGATCATGGGGGGACGCTCCTAATATGATATAATATACCATGCGGTTTGTGTTTATGTCAAACTGAGGGACAGAATCACGCAGCAATTTTACATTTAACTACGGATAACCGCGATTTAGTATCTCCGCGATATTTTAACCGGCCCCCGGGACGGGGAGCGTTTTTTAAGATACCTTCCTTAATTCACGAATTGGAGAATCCAATGCCACGAACTTTTAGTTCGATATTATCGAGGTTCGCATCTGAATTCTTTGATACTCCCGCCGGCTTGTTACCCTCTCCCTTTTACGGTAGAATAACGACATGAATAAAAAGGTAGTTTGCAAATCATCGGCCTTCAAGCACGAGGTGCCGGACAAGGCCGCCGCCGATTATATCCTGACCAGAGCCGAGGCTTCCCGCCAAACCCCTGCCCAAATGATCGGTGAGATGGTACGGGAACGGATCGCCGCATCAACGTAAAGCGGGAATATCCTGCCGGGATTGTCCGCCGCCCTGTTTGTTCTTTAACAGCGAGGAAGTAAATGTGTAGAGACGAAACATTGGAGACACACAGTTCATGAAAGCCGGATTCCCCTTAAAACCTTTTGATTTCTTTGTGACAGGCGCGGCGATCCTTCTTACGGTGTATTGCGCTTTTGCCGTTTATGCGCGGGACCGGGGTAACGAGCGGGTACTTGTCCGGAATTCGGAGGAAAGCTGGGTTTATCCCCTGGATGCGGAAGAAACGGTAGAAGTACCGGGGCCGCTGGGAATAACGGTGGTGGAAATCAGGGATATGCGCGTCCACGTCCTTTCTTCGCCCTGCGCCAATCAGACCTGTGTCGCGTCGGGGCATGTTAATTCCGCCGGGCAATGGGTGGCCTGTCTTCCCAATAAGGTATTTGTCATGATAGAAGGTACTGCCGATGGAGACGGTGTTGATTCCGGAACCTGGTGAGGGAACGGCCCGCCGGGAACGCGGGGATGTCGCGCTTCTGGGTGCGCTGTGCCTTTTCCTTTCCACCGTTGAGTACATGATCCCCAAGCCGCTGCCCTTTATGCGCGTCGGCATAGCGAATTTGCCCCTCATGCTGGCGCTGGATATTTTCCCTTTCGGTACTTTTCTGCTTTTAGCCGTGATCAAGATCCTGGGGCAGGCTTTGATAACAGGAACACTGTTTTCCTATATCTTTCTCTTTTCGCTGGCGGGAACCCTGCTTTCCTCCGTTTCCATGTACGGCGCAAGGCGGCTTTTGGGGCCGCACCGCATAAGCTTTGTGGGGATAGGATGCCTGGGCGCCATGATGTCAAATGCCGCGCAGCTTGTCCTTGCGTGGTTATTTGTCATAGGGCGGGGCATCCGGTACATCGCACCGCCTTTTCTTGCGGCGGGACTCATCGCCGGGATCGTGCTGGGACTTTTCTGCGAGCATTTTACCGGCCGCTCAAAGTGGTATGCGGCAAGGACAGGGGGAGGGGCCCTTACCGGTGCGGTGCGCTGAACTTTTGCGGCGGAGGCGGCGGGAATGGTTTGACGGGCTTTTCACCGGCAAGGCGCTTTTTGCCGCCGCTCTCATCGTTATGCCGGCCCTGCTTTTTAATCCGAATACGTGGACTCGGATTTTACAGTTTTTCTTTTTCTGGTTCCTGGCCTGGCTTTCCGGCAGAAAAAACAACCCCCTTATTACTATTCTGACAATATTGGTGATTGTGTTTTTCAACCTGCTTGTACCTTATGGCAAAGTTATTGCCGCCCTGGGCCCATTCCGGATTACCATCGGGGCGCTGCTTGCCGGCATTCACCGGGCGGTAACGGTGGAAGCCCTGATCATGCTTTCCCGGGCCGCCATACGGCCGGATCTCAGGTTTCCCGGCGTGTTCGGGGAAATTTTAGGCGAATCGTTTCGTATATTCGGCCAAATCATGGAACGGGGAATCGCCGTTAAAGACGGGGGCATTGCTGCCGGCATTGACCGGCTCATGCTGGAATTAAGCGCGGAGCTGTCCTCTATAACCGCGCC
>JAIROT010000059.1 GCA_031257385.1 Treponema sp. | reverse complement strand
ATTGACCGTTACGGCAACAAGGATGATGGCGATGACGAATCTTTTGATGTCCGTATGGAGGAATTTTCGGGCATCCGAGGCAGCGCATGGGTAGAGGCGAAGAACCCCAAAGAGTTCCGCAAGGCGTATGAGCGCCAGAGTAGCGAGATCATAAAGTTCTTGCAAAAACAGGTCGCCAGCGCAAGGGGCAAGTCTGAAACCCTGGCCGCCACCCTCAAACGGTATAACGTCGATCCCGACAGCGAAACATCGGCAATGGACAACTCAAAAAAATACGGCGTCGAGGCCGTAGAGCTTAAAGCAAGAATCGAAAATATCAAGAAGGGCCGGGATGGATATATCGAGGCGGCGAAACGGCAGCTTGAGGCTTACGCGAAAGAACACCCCGGTAAAACAGTCAATCAGGCCATAGACGATACCACCGCTTATATCAAGGGGCACTTGCGGCCTATGAAGGAGGTGGAAGAGGAAATTAAGGCCCGCCGTGAAGCGGCAGCATCCCAAAAACCGGCCATGCAAAAGTCCATCGGTAAAAAGAAAATGGTACTTAAAATGAAACGCCGGATAGCATAGGGAGGAGCAAAATATGAAAATTCTGATTTTCAGGAAATCGAAAGCAACGAAAAAACCGGATACATCTAGCGCTCCAGCCCCGGATAACAAACTTGAGTATTTTCGCAAGCTCTTACTGGATCACCTGGACACCCTTGATGATGGTGTCATGGAAAAGGCCGGTCTTCCCATCGGCACTATCCGGGAATGGAAAGGCGGGCGTAAGTATATAAAGATCGGTCCTGGCAAGTGGAGGCCTAAATATGACAGCGAGAGCCGGGGCGCGAAAATGGCAATCTCCTCAATCAAGAAAAAGATTGATCAGGCTACTACAGCCCGTGAACTGATGGATATTGTCATGGAGAATAGGGACCGGTTTAGCGACGCCCAGGGGAACCCTTTACCGTTTGTCCAAGAACTTCATCAATACGTTGAGCAAAGGCATGAATATCTGCCGGAAAATATAGCCGCCAAGAGAAAAGAGGCCCGAAGTAATGCCATTAAAGCGGGTAAAGAGAAGGCCAGAGAAAGGAAAGAGGAGGCGAGAAAGGCGGCTGAAGAGAATATACGCCAAAAAACGGAAAAGATGAAAGCCCAGAAAAATAAACAGGGCGCCGATGATTCAGAATTGTCGGAAGATCCTGAATCGGAAAAAAGAACGCCTGAAGATTATAAACTCAACTATGTTGATATGATCAACGGGAAGCGTGTATTTAACGATAAAAAATACATCCATGTTGGTACAGAGGGTACAACAAATGAAAGCGTAGCATTTATCGACAAAGATGGAAGCGTCAGGTTTTACTTCAATAACACCCCTGAAAAAATAAAAAATGAAATAATGGAAGAGGCCAAAAAGCTATATGGCAAAGCAAAACTTAAAGGTGAAGGTAATGAACAGACCAACAATAGCGATTCACAGGATGATATTGACTTCCAGGCCATAAAGGATAAATACCAAGGCGTAAAGAGCATTGAGGGTAATGAAGATGAAATTTATGTGGGCGATGAAGTCCTCAAGGGGAAATGGAAGCTGGTAGAAGCCGACGCTCCGTCTGCCAGCCATGATGAAACCACCTTCCACAAAACAAGAGGATTCCCAACCAATAAAGACGGATCAACCATAAATGATCGGGATTATCAGAATGACAAGGCGGCCCAGGAAACGGTAATATCCATGGGTTCCAATTTTGACGGGCGGGCACTTTCATTCGATTCCCCGGTAGTTGTAACCCGGGATGGGATAGTGGTTTCCGGGAATAACCGCACCATGAGTAGTAAGATCGCCGCCAGAAAAGGGGCGGATACCAAGTACATTGACGCCCTAAAGAAAAGGACTGCCCGTTTCGGTTTTACCGGAGAAGATGTAGACGGTTTCAAGCATCCCAGGGTAATATTTGAAATCGAAAAGGAAGGCGGGTACTCCACCGGAGAATTCGCAAAGCATAACCAGGAAAGCCAGAAAACCATGAGCCCTATTGAGGCGGCGGTAAAGGTTTCCAAGATTATAAAAGCCGAGATGGTAAAGGATATTGCCGGCCACATCGTGGACTTTGATACCATGGGAGAATTGTACGCAGATCATAAAACCTGTATGAATATTTTCAATTTCCTCGAGAATGGAGGGATAATAAACCAGTTTAACAGGAATAGCTACATTGACCGGGATGGGGCGATCACTGGTGCCGGTAAAGAATTCCTGGAAACGGTACTTATAGGG
This sequence comes from Treponema sp., assembly GCA_031257385.1. GTDB lineage: Bacteria > Spirochaetota > Spirochaetia > Treponematales > Breznakiellaceae > WQXQ01. Next base: position 7,607 of record JAIROT010000059.1, on the reverse strand, counting down.
TCCGTGGTTAATGAACAGAATATCCGGGGCCTGAATCGTGAAGGATGTAAGCATATCCGGGCAAAGCTGGTAAGGGCTATTATCCCCCTGGTAAACAACAAATCCATGGGCGGATATTCCATCATGGAAGAATTGAACCAGGCCATAGACCTGTTCATGCAATTCAATATCGAAAAGGACAAATTTGGAACCCTGGATGATCTGGTAAAACAGGGAACCATGTTTGAAACGCCCTCCGGCGTTGCGGTGGAACTTGCCCGGAGGATGCAGATGAATCAGAAAGATTTTGCGGAATTCATGCAGAAAATAAACGCAAGCCTTGAACTGGGAACTTCCGGGCAGTCTGATATTTTCCTGGGGGATGTGGAGACCAAGGATGCCATTTTAAAAAGGTTCCTGGACATCAAAAAATCCATAGACGGCGCATTACGGTTTTTTTCCGGGCTGGGGAAGGGACGCGGGAGCTTCGACCGGAAGAAGGTGATATTGAACCGGGCGGGGGAAGCCATTGAAGATTACCGATGGATCATGAAAAAGGCGGAGCCGGATGTTCAGCTTATCCTATACAAGCAGGCAGTCGAGCCCCATGCGGAACTGATACAGGAAGGATGCGGCGGAGAAAAAACAATAGCGGTGGATTTTGACGGAGTGATCAACTCCTATAAAAGCGGCTGGAAGGGGCCGACCGAAACCGATGAGCCGGTATTGAGCGCGGCGGAAGGTATCAGCGGGCTTTGGAATAGGGGATACAAAATTATCATCTTCTCGACGCGGGCAAACACCCCGGAGGGATCCGATACAATCCGCGAATATATCCGAAGGCATACGGAAAATGACCTGCTTGCCAATTCCATCGAGATCACTGACCGCAAGCCGATAGCCGATGTCTACATAGATGACCGGGCCATCCAGTTTACCGGTAACTGGGATGAAACACTTGAGCAGATTGAGACATTTAAGCCGTGGATCGAAAAATCTCTCACCTATTCCGGCTACCCGCTCCAGGGCCGGACGAGGGTGCAGGGTATGGACATCTCCATTGAGAACAAGAAGGGCAGTACCCGCAGCGGAACCGATAAAGACGGGCATGATTGGTCTGTAACCATGAACTATGACTACGGTTATATCCGGGGGACGGTCGGGGTGGACAAGGATCACCTTGACGCCTATGTCGGCCCGAACCCCGAATCCGAGATAGTCTATATCGTCAACCAGAATGACCCGGTTACGGGCAAGTTTGACGAACAAAAGGTTATGCTGGGTTTTAACAGCGAGGCGGAGGCAAAAGCGGCCTACCTCAGGCAGTATGACCGCCCCGGCTTTTTGGGCAACATCGTGAAGATGGATATTGACACATTCAAGGAAAAAGTGTTTGATATGGGAAACAAGGGAAAGCCAATACAAAAGGCGACCTCGTAACAGGGGCTTGTAATTTTTTATGGCTGTGGTATAATTTTAATTGCGGAACAGGTAAAGACCTGATGACGCGCAAAGACAGTTTAGCATATGCTCAAAAGCGTGTTTTATCGGCGCTTATAAAAAAGGCCGGATTTTCCATTACAGGGAAGTCCGGCTTTTTGTTTTTTGCGCTTGCGGGGAGGTCTGGATGCCCGAATTGACAAAATGGGTAAGGTGCGATGGGAAGACATATTGTTGGGACAGGTCAGCGGCAAAAGTGGTTGAAGTCAAAATTACCGATATGCCGCTGGAGAATGTGCCAAAAGATGTTTTGATAGCTATGCTTAACAGCGAGGCAAAAGAAGAAAGGTAACAGCGGATGAACAAAGCGTTTAACGCGGAAGAACATGACGAGATTTTCCTCCAAATGCAGCTGAACAAGGCCCTGCAAAGGGATTCGGACGGGAACGTCATTTTTACGGTCGAAGCCTCCAATGAGAACCTCGATCTTGAGGGACAGCGGGTTTTGCAATCTGCCCTGTTAAGTGCCAAGGACTATTTCCTGAAAAGCGGCGTGGTGAGCAAGGATCACAAACACCGCAGAATGAAAGATGACGGCACGTTTGACATATATGAGGATTATGTGATAGGTGAGCCGTTGGATGTCTTTACAAATGGAACATCTACCCTGGTGAAAGGGAAATTGTATGCGAACAATGAGTACGCCCGGCAGTTTATAAAGCTGCTTGATGCAGGGTCTTCACGAGTGAAGGCGAGCGTCGGCGGCCTTGTTCCACGGATAAAAAAGACTTTAGAGAACGGGCGCAAGGTGGGGCAGGTCGTTTCTGTTTTATGGGATGATCTTTCCTTAACCATTGCCCCCGTGAACCCCACGGTCGAACCGGCTGTGTCTATGGCAAAGTCGCTGTCCAGTTTCGAGTTTGTAAAAGCCCTTTCAGCGGGCTACGGCACTGATTCTGCGGCCTTCTCCGGGGGGAGGGCTTTACAAAAGGAGGATGTCGGACATGAAAAAGTCCTGCTTTCGCTGAATGAAAAGGTTATCGCGGCCCTTGTCGGCGCTATCGCCGATGGCAATATAACCGGTCTGGATGAAGCCGAATCATTCTTGGCTGACTATGGTATTTCAAACGCGGACGCCCGCGACATTGTACGGGCGGTCGTGAAAAAAAGCAATTCATTTATGGAGGTATTTCCAATGGCTAAAAGCTCTATGTGGGACAAAATCAAGACGGAATTGAAGAAGTCCATCAGCGGCAAAAAGCCCGAAAACGACGAGGATCCGCCCGAACAGGGTGATGGCGGTTCTAACGATAACAACGATGACGACGACGATTACGAAGACGTCGGTCCCGTCATCAAGGCGCTTTCCGATAAGGTCGGACAGCTTGAAACGACCATCGAAACGATGGCGCAGGCGCAGGCGCTTATGCTTGAGCGGTCCGAGGAAACCGCGGGTATGCAGAAATCCATCGTCGGGGGCATCCTTGCCATTATGGACCGCACCGAGGAAGTCATTGCTTCGCCCGCTCCCCGCAAGGGCGCGGTAACGCGGCTTGAGGCGGCCATGGCTAAAGCCCTGGGCGGCGGCGGTGCGGCGGGTGCGTCTGACACGGACGGTGGTATAGCAGGCGGGGGCCTCAAGCCGTTCACATCTGCCACCATCGACAAGGCAAAGGACATTCTTACCAAAGCGGTGCATGACGGCCAGATCGACATCATCACTTGCGGGAAGTTTGAAACGCAGATGAACAAGTCGGTGGGTAAGGTTTCTTACCCCTTTACCCCCGATTTTGTCGATTTCATGCAGAAAGCATTGAGCGCGTAAGGAGGATCGGCATGGATAAAATAAAAGAGTTTTTCTTTGACAGCGGATCGGAAACTGGATATGGCAGTGAGGAGATGCTGATAAAAGCTCTGTCTGCCGGATACGGAACCAACGCCGCCGAATTTACCGGGGGTCGTGCGCTTATTCCCGAAGACTGTGAGACCACGATGGTCAATGCAATGCGGGAGCAGCACGAGGACTGCAAAATTATGAACACCTTCAAGAAAGCTCCGGTCAAGGCCACGGTCCATGAATACAACCGCCGCACGGGAACGGGCGACATTGATTTTGGCACCACGGAAGAGGGCGGTGTTTCCCAGGAAGACGGGCAAGCAATCGAGCGCATTACCCGGAATGTCAAATACATTCAGCAGTATCGGGAAGTTACCGAGCAGATGAACGTAGTGGATACTTTCGAGAACGCCTTTGAATCTGAAAAGTTGGCCGGAACCCTTAACATCCTAAAAATCGCCGAGCGGCTTTGTATTCATGGGGACAGCGACGTTATACCCACCGAGTTTGACGGCATGATCAAGCAGATCAAAAAGACGAACCCGGCACGGCGCAACATCATTGATTTCCGGGGGCAGACTATCCAGACTAGGGGCGAAAAATTCTTCTCCGAAATGGTACGTTCCATCTCCGAGCAGGGCGGCGAGGCAAATAAGATATTTTTCCCGCTTATTCTTTCGGACGACATACAGGAACTTTGCAAAGACCGCGTCCGGTTTGGAGCCAACGACAACAGGATGACCCCGGTGTTTGATTCTTATCCTACGCCATTGGGCACATTGAAGTTTGGCGAGGATGCGGGCCCCGATAAAATGTTCCGCGTCCGTGGCCCTATTGCCTCCAAGGGCGATCCGCTCCAGAAGCCCAATGCTCCGCAGTCTGTTACTGTCTCCGCCGCATCCGCTGCCGGATCGTTGTTTTTGGCGGGTGATGCCGGAAATTACACCTATACGGTTTATGCGATCAACAAATACGGTATTTCGGATGGTACAAGTCCCGCCGCCGCCGTAGCCGTTGCTGCTGGTAACGGCGTTACCATTACGATTACCCCTGACAGCACAAAACCCGGAACTGGATTTATTATCTGCCGTTCCGCCAAGGGCGGTAATGCCGTGATGGAAATGGTACGTGTCACAAAAAGCCAAAGTGCCACCACGGTCTATGTTGACATCAATGAGGACCTGCCGGGCACTACCGACATGATCTTTATTACCGAGAAAAAACTCCAGGCAGTAGCAGAGTTCTACCAGCTTCTGCCCATGCGTCTTTACCGGATGAATCCGGTCAACCGCCTTGTTACACCGTTCATTTTGGCGTTATGGGGCGTCCTTGACCTCAAGGTGCCGGAATGGTGTGGTCTGACAAAGAACATTGCCTATCAGGGAGGTCTCTATGCCTAACCCCAACGGAGGCAAAAACAAGGAACAGCAGGGACAGGGCGCGGGTACGCCTGCTGCTGGAGCGCCGCCCGCAGGGGCAACTACCCCCGCGTCCAGCGCTACCCCGGCAAGTGGAACCTCGTCCGTGCCGTCCGGTAGCACCCCGGCAAGCGGGACAACCCCGCCCGCCCCGAATGCTACCGCAAGCGCGGTCCAACAAGGTGCGGCAACAGCAGTGGCGGGAACTCCCCCGGCAGGATCCGGGGAAGATAAGCCCGATACCGTAGCCTCGCCTGCTCCACCGGCCAAAGAAGGGAAAAGGCGCGTGAAATGCGAGGCCCTGAAAGGGAAAAAGGTCATTGTCGGGAATGGTGAAGTCGTCCAGATCCACGAAAACGGTTTCTTTGAAGTGAGCGAGGCGGAGGCTGAACGTCTTTTGACGATTCCGGGTTACGAGGAAGTCTAAAACCAAAAGGGAACGGGCGGTATGGACAAACCCGCCGCCCGCCCGTTTTTTTATAGGAAGAGGAATGAAAGCATATAGCCTACAGACACAGATTCTCGTTGAACTGCCCGGCCCTATCGTATACCGCCTTGAGCGGCGCGATGGGTGCGGGGGCGCGTGGCTTGTGCTTACTGATGATGGTTTTATCCTGGACGATGAGGGCGTAATGCCTAAGCCGGTAACGGGTAATTATCTCGACAAGGCGTTATTCAATGGAATATGCCAATACCGGGCACGTAATTTTTCGGATGAGACCAGCGCCTACGATTATACCGGGTGGCTCCGGTGTGGAACAACGGATCCGATAGGCTATATGTATGGCAATTACCATGCCCCCGAAGGATCATGGGGTGATATTCTTACCACCGATGATATACGCGGTTATCTTTGGGGGGTAGACTTCAGGGCCAGTAACGGCGCGTCATACACGGACGCCCAAATACAATACTTCATTGACGCGGCCCTTACGGGCGTTGAGCGGATACTGAACATCACGATCAAGAAAACCCGTGTGGTATGCGAACCGGCGCGGCGTGGGCTGGAAAAGGGCAAGGACTACGACGAGGCCGAGGATTACTACACGTTCAAGCGTGAGCGGGTAGAGCGAAACGGCATGATTACGACACGGCGGCGTCCTGTTATCTCTATCTCCCGCCTTGACCTCCTTAACCGGAACGATAGGATTGTTCCGCTCTTGCAGGCAAGTACCGTGGATCACACGAAGGGGCAGATAAAAACTTTTAACCGGCTCCCACGGCAGAGCGATTCAATGCGCGGTGTGGAAACCGCGATATACCCCTATGGAGCGGAAACCCTTGAACGCAACCTGTTTTACGCCATTGATTATGTTGCCGGATTTGAATCATCGGACGATGTGCCTATGGACTTGCGGGAGATCATCGGGAAGCAGGCGGCGGTGTCCCTGTTGAACATCATAGGACGCGGCCTTATGTCCGGCTTTTCAAGCAGCAGTCTTTCTATAGACGGCGTTTCTGAATCGTTCTCCTCTACGCAGTCGGCGACCTCCGCATATTATGGAGCCGATATTAAACAATATGAGTCCGAAATAAAAGATTATATAGAAGTCAATAAATTGAAATTTGGATTCATACCCCTAGGATCGCTGTAATGAATAAAAAAATAGACTTAACCGGAAAGAAGTTTGAAAGACTGACTGTAATATCGAAATCCAGACAAACATACAATGATATATATTGGCATTGTTTATGTGACTGTGGAAGTGAAAAAATTGTAATAAGAAAATATGGAGGGAAACGGTAATGGGTTATGGCCTTGGCGCTAATTCTCCAATTATTCTTTCTCTTGGTAAGAACAATTTTGAAGCTCTCGTAAACCGCCATGGCCAGCATGTCCGCTGGAGAATTGCCAAAAAATGCCCGTGTGTTACCGAGAATAACCGCCCTGATCTTCATTGCCAAAAGTGCGGCGGAACCGGGGATATTTACGATTACCAGCGGGAATACAACGATGTTTTCCGGGCCACGGTACGAGACAACATTATTTCGGTACCGGAAGAATTATCTGATGCCACGATCCTTGAGGTCTATAACGCATACGGCCAGCAATACCAATTTTGCCGGTGCGGGGACTTTATTCAGATAACCGGTTTGGCGATACCGGATAATCAGCTTGTCGATGTAAGGGTATGTGTTCCAATTGTAAAACGAATCGAGAATGTCGCTCTGGAGAAAGTCGGCGGCGGATATTACCGTGTCCCCGGTATACTCACGCCCCCCTCAAAACTTGAAGGTGTATTTTATCAGGCGGCGGGGGATGTGATCGCTGCGGAGGGACTGAAAGATTCGGATGATAACCAGGTCAATGCGCTAGGTTTCAGGAGGGACACGGTACTCACCGATTCAGAAACCGAAACAATCACAGCGGGATCCGTGGATTATGTCATGCCGGTAAAGTTTATCGTGCTTTCTCAAAACCTCTCAAAAGAGGATCAGGCGCTTGTGAACGCCCACACCGGGGATGCGGTTTGTACTTATCCCTATATGTATAACCTATCCGTAAATGACGTGTTGACCGTCCTCTCCGGTACCATGACGCATAAAATCGTATTTGAAAAGCGGGAAGATAATCTCGATGACACGATCCCCGAGTTCTTTGTTGCCAAAGTTGATAGTATAGAAACAAAAGCCGCGTCATTCAAAGAGGGAGAAGACTTTATTTTAATCGGGACAAACAAGCTCCACTGGATAGGGAACCAGCCGGGGGCGGGAGATATGATGTCCATTATATACCGCTACCACCCGACCTACCGGGTGGCAAAGAATATCCCCATGCTGCGGACAAGCGAAGATCAGCGGATGCCCCGCAAAGTTATACTGGAACTGTATGCCGCCTTCGGTGAGGCAAAGAGGGTAAATCAGAATGGTTAGGATGAAGATAGAAGTCAATAATTCTTATCTTGAAGAACTCCTTTATATTTTGAGAAATA
>JAIROT010000252.1 GCA_031257385.1 Treponema sp. | reverse complement strand
AAGAACGTCATCGCCATAGGCTTCGGGATGCTGGAAGCGCTCAAGACCGCCTCCCCCTACTCCGGCATGGAGGCCATGTTCGGGGACGGCACAGAATCCCTGCTGCTGGCGGCGGGGCTTAACGAAATACAGGCCCTGGGCATAGCCATGGGCGCGACCCACGCGGAAACCTTTACCTCCATATCCGGGGTGGGGGATCTGGACGTTACCTGCCGTTCCGTGTTCGGCAGGAACCGCCGTTTTGGCCGGGAGATCATCGAAAAGAACATCCTTAAACCCTTTTCCAGCCTTGACGATATCATTGCCCGGATTTCCGAGATCGGCTACCTGCCCGAAGGGGTGGCGGCCACAAAGTATGTAAAAGACCTTGCGGAAAAACATAAACTGAAGATGCCCATATCCCTGGGCCTCTACCAGATACTCAACCGGGAAATTGAGCCGGAAGATTGTCTGCGCCTGGTAGTAAAAGGATTGGAATAACGATGTTTGAAAAACTAACCGAAAAAATTTCCGACGCCCTCCGGGCGGTTGCGGGCAAGGCGACGATCACCGAAAAGAACATTGACGACGCGGTGGAGGCTATCAAGATGGCCCTGCTGGAGGCGGATGTCAACCTTCGGGTGGTCCGCCGTTTTGTGAACTCCACCATTGAGGAGGCCAAGGGCGAGAAGACGCTCCGCTCGGTCGATCCGGGCCAGCAGTTTGTCAAGATTGTCCACGATAAACTGACCGGCTACCTTGGGGACGCTTCGACTGTGAACGGAGGTTCCGCACAGGATCTGCATCTCAAAGGGCCGGACACTATTTCTGTGATCCTCATGCTGGGCTTGCAGGGATCGGGAAAGACCACCAGCGCCGCCAAGCTGGCGCTGCGGCTTAAAAAGGAGGGGCGCAAGGTCCTTCTGGCGGCCTGCGATCTGGTGCGACCCGCGGCCGTGGAGCAGCTTTCCGTGCTGGGAACCCAGATCGGCGTGCCGGTGTACAAAGAGGAGGGCGCATCCGACAGCGTTAAGGTTTTCCGGGAAGCCCTGAGCTACGCGAAGAAGAATCTGATCGACACCCTTATTGTGGACACCACGGGCAGGCTCCAGATAGACGAACCCATGATGGAGGAATTGTCCCGGCTCAGGGACGCCGCCAAACCGGAGGAGCTGCTTCTGGTGGCGGATTCCATGACCGGCCAGTCCGCGGTGGACATTGCCAAAACCTTTGACGAAAAAATCGGCCTTACCGGGGTTATCCTCACCAAGTTTGACAGCGACACCCGGGGCGGCGCGGCGCTCTCCCTCAAAACCATTACCGGCAAACCCCTCAAGTTTGTGGGCACCGGCGAAAAGCCCGAAGACCTGGAGCCCTTTCACCCCGAACGCATGGCCAGCCGTATCCTCGGCATGGGGGACGTGGTCACCCTGGTGGAAAAAGCCCAGGAGGTGATGGACCAGAAGGAAGCTGAGGTACTGCGGAAAAAAATTGAAAAGGAGAGCTTCACCCTGGAGGACTGGCTGGGCCAGCTCCGGGCCGTGAAAAAAATGGGGCCCCTCAAATCCATGCTGGATCTGATCCCCGGCATGGCCGGCCAGATCGGCGAGGAGGATATTGACAAAGCGGAGTTAAACCGGTATGAAGCTATTCTGTCCTCCATGACCCGGCAGGAACGGGCGAACCACCTGATCATCGGACCTTCCCGGCGTTCCCGGATAGCCCGGGGCTCGGGATCTTCGGTGGCCGAGGTGGGAAGGCTCCTGAAAAAATTCGAGAAAATGCGCTCCGCGATGAAAAAAATGTTCAAGATGAGCAAAAATCCTGCGGCGGCGCAATCAATGTTATCAAATATAAAAGGAGGAAATTTTTAATGGCAGACAAAACACAACAAAGCGCGAACAGCTCTGACAGAATTGGAACTGAAAAAATAGGAAAGCTCCTGTGGACCTTTTCCGTGCCGGCCATCATCGGGATGCTGGTAAACGCTATTTACAATATTGTGGACCGTATTTATGTGGGGCTTGGGGTTGATCCCCTGGGCATTGCCGCAATAACCCTGGTGTCGCCCCTGCTGATGATGATCCAGGCGTCCTCAATGCTCATCGGCGTCGGCGCCAATTCGCTCTTCGCCATAAAACTGGGGGAGGGCAAACGGAACGAAGTCGAGTCGATCATGGGCAATGCCTTTCTGCTGCTTTGCATCATACCGGGGACCGTTGTTCTGACCAGCGCCCTCTTTATGGATCCCATTATGAAGAACCTCCTGGGGGTTTCACAGGACGTTTATCCCTTTGCAAAAACTTACCTGGGCATTTGTTTGATCGGCGGCGTTCCCTTCGCCATGGGTCCGGGGTTGAATCACTTTATCCGGTCGGACGGGCACCCCCGCACATCAATGCTAACCCAGCTTATCGGCGCCATCGTCAATATTATTCTCGATCCGATTTTTATTTTCGGCTTTAAACTGGGCATTGCCGGAGCCGCCTGGGCCACCATCCTGTCACAGTATATCTCCTTTATCTGGGTGCTCTGCTATTTCAACTCCCGGCATACCAAACTCCGGTTCCGGGTAAAGGAAATGCCCCTCAAGCCCCGGGTGGTGTTCAGGATTCTTTCCATCGGCTTTGCCCCCTGCGTGATGAATATAGCCATGAGCCTGATCCAGGTCTTTATGAACAACTCCCTGATCAAATACGGCGGCGATATTGCCGTTGCCGCCATGGGCATCGCGTTCAGCCTGCTTGTCATCTGCTTCATGCCCCTGCAGGGCATAGGCCAGGGGTCCCAGCCCATTATTGGTTACAACTACGGCGCAAAAAAATACGACCGCCTGATGCAATGCTACAAGACAGCCCTGGTGTGCGGAACCCTATTCCTTACCGCCGGCTGGATTGTGGTGCATCTTGTTCCCCATCTTCTTATACGGATCTTCACCAAGGAGGAGGGGGAGCTGTTGGAATTGGGGATCTACGCCCTGAAAACGGTTACGATAATGTTCCCGATTGTCGGGCTCCAGATACTTACCTCCACTTACTTCCAGGCGGTGGGCAAACCCCTGCAAAGCACGATCATCGGAATGTCCCGGCAGCTTCTTTTTTACCTGCCCATGCTTTTCTTCCTGCCCAAGTTTTTCGGCCTGAAAGGGGTGTTTTGGTCCTTGCCCGCCTCGGATGTGCTCTCCGTAACCTTTTGCGCCCTCTTTATGACTTCGGAGTGGAAGAAGCTGAAACGGCTTGCCGCTGAACAAAAGGAAAGCGGCGTCCCTGTTCCGGTTACGGTGTAGCGTTGTGCCGCCCGAAACGCGCCGGCCAGAAGCGCGGCGGGGCGGCTTTCTATGGCCCATCCGGTGGCGCGGCTTAACCGGATGCCGGAGCCCCGGCGGATTTAAGGAAGGCCGCCATCTTAATATCTTCCTTCTTTACATGGGTTATGAGCCACCCCCCCACCTGGATTTTTATCTGTTCAAGCATGGCCTGGCTGGGCCCCTGGGACTCCAATTCCCGGGCAAATTCCCCAACGGACTTTTTGAAGTTTTCATGAATCCGGCGGTGGTCCTCCAGGCCGGGATAACCGTATTGCTGCTGGAGCGCCTCCTCCTCGGAAAAGTGCTTTACGGTGTAGTTAATCAAAAAGGCGAGGCTTTTTGACAATTCCTCCTGGCCTCTGCCCTGATCGCAGGCGTCAAGAAGCCGGTTGACCGTTTCAAAAAGCCGCTTATGCCGGGCGTCTATCAGCTTGATGCCCGTCACAAAGGAATTGTCCCACTTGTAATATTTGCTCGAAATGCTGATTTGGGAAATAGCTTTGCCCAGGGTTTCAATGTTGCGTAAATTCTGGCCGCCGATTTCGCGGAGGCGCTCCACAGCATTATTGACCTCCTCTGTTTTGGACGCGATTTCCGTCACCCCCTCGGTAATTTCCGCCGCGGCGGTCTCAAGTCTTTCCCCCTCCTGGATAACCGCCCCGCACTCTTTCTGCATTTCTCCGGCGCCGGTTTGAACCCGCCGGGTAATATCGTTCAGCTTTTCCAGGGCATCCAGAATTTGCTTGCTGCCCGCGCTCTGCTGTTCCATGGCGCCGCAGATCCGCTCCTCCCCCTCCATGACGCTCTGCACCCCCGAATCAATCGCCCCGAATTTCTCCAAAACGCCATTCGCCGCCTGCTGGATTGAGGCGATGGAATCGGCGATTTTTTTAAGCGCCGTCCCTATGGTTTTGGATTGTTCCGCGGAATTCTCCGCCAGCTTTCTGATTTCATCGGCCACCACCGCGAAGCCCTTCCCCGCCTCTCCCGCATGGGCCGCTTCAATGGCGGCGTTCATGGAAAGCAGATTTGTTTTGCTCGCGATGCTCTGAATAACGGCGTTAATCTCCAGCAGGCCCTCGGAGTCCCTGGCGATATTCTGAATGTCCTGGGCCACCGCTTCAAGACCCGTCCGCCCTATCCCGGAAGCCTCCGCAAGACGCGCCACATTATCGGCGTTTTCCTGGCAAATGCCCGCCACCTGTTTGATATTGGCAAGCACCCCTTCAATCGCCTCCGAGGACTGATCCACGCTCTTGCCCTGTATATCCACCTCCCCGTTGAGAGCCGTGATGGCGGCGGTCATCTGTTCCATGGCCGCGTTTGTTCTCTGCGCCGAGGATTTCTGCAATCCGCTCCGTTCCCGAATAACCTCCACCGCCGCCCCGATTCCGTCAACCGCCCTGGCGGTATCGCCCATGCGGGAGGAAAGCTCGAAACCCACATCGTCAAGATTTTCCCCTTCGGTCTCAACGGTCATAACAAGCCGCCGGAGACTGTCCGCCAGGGCGTTAAACAACAGAATCGCCCTTCCCGCTTCTCCTCCGGCGGTGGTTACGACCGAATGGGACAGATCCCCCGCTGCGTTTTTTTCCATAGCCCCCAGGGCTTTTTTCAGCGGGACCACCGTTATAAGCCGGTAAATAACTATGCTCACGGCCGAGGCGGCCAGGACAAGGGCCGCCCCCGGGAGCAGAAGGCTCGGTATGGATACGGGCATGATTCACCTCCGGCGTATCCTACAATTTTTGCCGGATTTCCGCAATGTCACGCGCCCGCGCCCCGGCGACCCCGAAGGGGAAGGGGATAGCGGCGCAGGGTTTCATCGAAGACTGGACACATAGACTTCTATCGCTTTTTTGCCTTGGCAGCCTGTTCCCGGCCTTCCCGATCCTTCGGCTGTATAACCGGGATGCTTCGGATGCGTTTCCCGGCTTCAGCGAGCATGCTGACAATGCCAAAGTTGTGCCCATTCGCCCTTTCCGGACGCAGGGCATTTTCGCATCCGATAAGGCAACGGGTAAACCACTGCCGGGTCTTATGCCGGCGGTTGAAACAACTTTGAAATTCGACTATTATAGAATCATGGATTCCGCTCTGGATGGCGTATTTCTCGATGTCCATCCGGTCCCGGTAGTCGGCGGTTTTGTAGAGTTCGGCGTAGATGTTCCGCACTATCTCAAGATGCTTGGTATAAAGCAGGGCTCCGGTATCTACCTGCCAGTGGGTATCGTCCCAGACCACCCATTTTTTCCAGGGGGCGATGTACCGGATGTCCAAACCGTGTTCCCTGACCAGCCGTTCCGCGTTGGTGGTATCGGTGACAGCCCCTTTTGAAGCTGGTTGATCCGCAGGTAAACCGTCTCGTCAGCGATAGCCTCAATCCTTCCACCGTTCTGTACCGTGTTATTTTTCATACATTCTCCTTGTGGGTAAAGTTTATTTAGAGAATGCAAGGTGATTAGACGGCACCACAAATAAGTAAAATGTGCAAATTTGGGGAAAGAGGCCGTTTTTTACAGAATAAGCGTATAGAAAATAGGCCGGTATAAAACAGGTTATACAGCCAGAACGCCCCTTTTCGTTTTTTCGAACTGCCTCTGATTAGTCAAGTGTATAGATTTTTATAACCTCCTAAAATCTATCGTTTTCATATCCGCCAATCTCGTTCGTTTACTCCGCCTTTTTCTGGCACGAGCTGGATGATATGCAGATTGGGAATATATAGAAGGATTTAAAAAAAACAAGCCGGGATAAAATGTAGTACAAAAACCAAATTCAGGGTACAATAACAGAACATATAAGAAACACCATGGTGTCCTTGTGCCCCATATTCCTACGTTTTAGTAGGTTTTTGTTTAAGGAGAAGCGTTCTAGCTATAGTTTATGATGGAAGAAGTTCCCATTGTTCCCAACGCCCAAGAGAATGTTCCGCTTGCCATTGCCAATTTTTCGCCGGAAACCCCCATATCCAGACTGGGCTTCTCACAACGTTCCTTTAAGGCGCTCACTAAAAACGGTTACGATACGGTCGCTAAAGTTTTAATCCTCAATGTAGAAGCGTTTGGGGCCATCGTAAACCTGGGCAAAAAAAGCATAAAAGAAATCCGTATCGTTCAGGAGCAGTTACAACGGCAAACCAAAACAGTGGTAACTGACCGCCTCGAAAACATGAACATCCCAGACTGCCGCTTTATCTATACCAGAGAAACCATTTATCCGACTGATTATATAGGCGTTCTCGACATATCCCTCAAAGCCCATAACGTTCTCTACAATGCCGGAATTTTTTCCGCTGGCAAACTGTTCAGCATGGAAAAAGAAGCCGTCTATAGTCTTGCAAAAATTACCAAAAAAATTGCCGAAGAACTCCTCAAATTTATCGTCCAAGAAAAACCTTTCATCGGTAAAACATTCGGCGATGAAGACCTGACAAATTACATTCAAAAAATGTCTCAGGAACGCTACGATTACCGAATGAGCATCCTTGAAGATTCATACAACAAGATACCGGAAAACCGTCTTGATAAACCATTAAGCCTTTTCCTGCAAGGTAATGGCGCAGAGGCATTTCAGTATCCAGTAGCCCGTCTTTCACCGTTGCTAAAAAAAGTTAAAAAAGTAGGTGAGCTTAAAAAAAATTTTCCTGCGGTTGCCAAAACAAGCTGCACCGGCGATATAGTCCGTATACAGGAAGCGATATCCTTCAATTTAATTAAAGCGCTTAACGAAATTTTTACACCGGTTTTTACCGACTCCCGAAATGCCGATTCCCTTGATGTTTTATACCAGCGGGCTAACGGTTTTACCTTGCAGGACATTGCAGAGAAGCGAAACCTGACACGGGAACGCATCAGACAGATAGAAAGAAAAAGCGCAGATAAACTAATCGATATCATAAAAAATTTTCCGGTCAATATACTGGTCTTTATCTGCGCCGAGACGGAAAGCAGTGATTACATCAGCGCCGGTTCTGTCCGTGAGTATCTTGACGAATTTCAATACAACTCACAAATTGTCTATCTTTTGGAGAATGAAAACATTTACAAAGAATACCAATACAACAGGCAGTATGACGTATTCTACCGTTCCGGTCTTGACCTTGATTTTTCTGCGTTCGATATTAAAAAACCTGTCAAAGAACTGATATTAAATGAAAAAGAAGCGGAAACAGGCAAAAAAATAGAAGACTTTCTTATTGCGAAAGCCCTTGCAAAATGCACCTATGATGATATTTGTAAATTTACTGACAGCGAAGTAGGTTACGTCCGGGTTGGCAAGATTATACAACTTTCAAACAATATCGTAGAAATCGGAAAAG
>JAIROT010000193.1 GCA_031257385.1 Treponema sp. | reverse complement strand
CGAGTTTCAGTCGTAAACTTTAGATTGCTTTAGCAAAAGGACATTTTAGGGGGCTTTAGCCCCAATGCGGCTTTCGGCCGCTAAAGAAACCCACCGCCTTTAGGCGGTGGTCGTTTAGTTAACGCTGCCAGAAGGAGATTTATCATGAGCAACGAAAATTACAAATTTGAAACCCTGCAGGTTCACGTGGGCCAGGAACGGCCCGACCCTGCAACCGACGCGCGGGCGGTGCCCATCTATCAGACTTCGTCCTATGTGTTTAAGGACCCGGCCCAGGCCGCAGGGAGATTCGCCCTCACCGAGCCGGGGAACATTTACACCCGTATCATGAACCCCACCTGGGACGTGTTCGAGCAGCGGATCGCCGCGCTGGAAAAAGGCGTCGCCGCCCTGGCCGTGGCCTCCGGGGCCGCCGCCACGGCTTACGCGATCCAGAACATCACCCGGAGCGGAGATCATATCGTTTCGGATTTCCAGATCTACGGCGGGACATTTAACCTTTTTGCCAACACTTTCAAAGATCTCGGCATTGACACCGCCTTTGTGGACGGCAGCAAGCCGGAAAATTTTGAAAAAGCGATCAAGGCCAATACCAAAGCCCTGTTTTTTGAAACCATCGGGAATCCCAACGCCTCGGTGGTGGATATTGAAGCCGTCGCGGAGATCGCCCACAAGCACGGCATCCCCCTGATCGTGGACAATACCTTTGCCACCCCCTACCTGCTGCGCCCCGTCGAATACGGCGCCGATGTTATAGTTCATTCGGCCACCAAATTCATAGGGGGCCACGGTACGTCCATCGGCGGGGTCATCGTGGACGCGGGAAAATTCGACTGGGCGGCTAACGACAAATTCCCCGGTCTCAGCAAGCCCAACCCCAGCTACCACGGCGTGGTCTTTACCGACGCGGTAAAAAATCTGGCCTATATCATCAAGGCCCGTACCACCCTGCTTCGGGATACGGGAGCGGCCCTCTCTCCCTTTAACGCATTCTTGTTCCTCCAGGGGCTTGAGACGCTTTCCCTCCGGGTAGAACGGCACGTGGAGAACGCCATCAAGGTGGTGGACTTCCTCAAGGGCCACCCCCAGGTGGAAAGGGTAAACCACCCTGCCCTGCCGGAACACCGGGATCATTCGCTGTACCGCCGTTACTTCCCCCGCGGGGGCGCTTCGATCTTCACCTTTGAAATTAAAGGCGGCGCGGAGGCGGCCAGGGGTTTTATCGCCAACCTGAAACTGTTCTCCCTTCTGGCCAATGTGGCGGATGTGAAATCCCTGGTGATCCATCCGGCCTCCACCACCCATTCCCAGGTGGATGAAAAAGATCTGCTGGAACAGGGGATTAAACCCAACACCATCCGCCTTTCCATCGGCACCGAGCATATCGACGATATTATCAACGATCTGAAATACGGATTTGAGGGGGCGAAATGACGGCGGCAGGGGCTGTAGACGGCTAATGCCGCACACGCGCCCCCAGGCTGGATCACCCAGTGATTTAAGCTGGATCAGCCGAGTGATCTAAGCGGGATCAGTCCAGTGATCCAAGCTGGATCAGCCCGGTGATCTAAGCGGGATGAGCCTCTTACGCTATATCTGGCGCCCGGGGTCTGACCCCATACCCCATATATAGCGTATCATAGTCCGGGAAGCGGGGCGGCTTGCGGTGTTTCCGTTGTTGCCGTATCATTCCCCCATGGCCGGAAATATTTTTGGAGAGCTGTTCAGGGTGGTCACTTTCGGGGAATCCCACGGCCCCGCGATGGGCTGCGTGATAGACGGCTGCCCGGCGGGGCTTTCGCTCACAAAGGCCGCCATTGAACGGGAACTGCGGCGAAGGCGGCCCGGGCGGGGCGGCGCTTCCAGCG
Source organism: Treponema sp. (assembly GCA_031257385.1). Classification (GTDB taxonomy): domain Bacteria; phylum Spirochaetota; class Spirochaetia; order Treponematales; family Breznakiellaceae; genus WQXQ01. The sequence continues at coordinate 5,478 of JAIROT010000193.1, read as the reverse complement.
CCAGGAACGAAACGGACGAGCCGGAAATTCTTTCCGGTGTTTTTGAGGGCAAAACCCTGGGAACCCCCATCGCCATTGTGGTCCGCAATTCGGATCATCATTCCGGCGATTACGAGGACCTGCGGGACCTGTACCGGCCGGGCCACGCCGACTTGACCTGGGAGGCCAAGTACGGTATCCGGGATCACCGGGGAGGGGGGAGAAGTTCCGGCAGGGAAACACTGTGCCGGGTCGCCGCCGGCGCGGTGGCCAGGGCTTTTCTCGCCGGGTACGGCATATCGATCAGGGCCTGGGTTTCTTCCATCGCCGGCCTTGACATGCCGGGGCCGGAAGCGCCTGACTTTGATTTTGACGAGACCGAACGCAACGCGCTCAGGGTTCCCGGCCGGGAGGCCGCGGAAAAGGCGCTGGCAGAAATAGAAGCGCTTAAGGCGGAGGGGGACAGCGCGGGCGGTGTTGTATCCTGCTCGGCGGCGGGCCTGCCGCCGGGGCTGGGGGAACCGGTTTTTGATAAACTGGACGCCCGGCTCGCTTCGGCCCTGCTGTCCCTGGGCGCCTGTAAGGGCGTTGAGTTCGGCGCGGGTTTCGCCGCGGCCCGCTTACGGGGATCGGAACATAACGATGTTCCTGTTTTTTTGGCGGAAGCCGGGGCCGGAGCTTTACCGCCGGGTTTCAAAACGAATAACGCGGGCGGCATACTCGGCGGTATTTCCAGCGGGCAGCGGCTGGAATTCAAAGCCGCCTTTAAGCCCACGCCTTCAATTTCAAAACCACAGCAAACCGTGGACCGCAGCGGCGCCCTAAGGGAGTTGATTATCCGGGGCCGTCACGACGTCTGCATTGTTCCGAGGGCGGTACCGGTGGTGGAAGCCATGACCGCCCTGGTCCTGGCGGATTTTGTGCTGCTGCAGCGCGCGGCGCGAATAGGCTAAACGGCGCAATTCGTCATCTCCGCGCCTTCTTGAAAGCCTCGGCAAAGGGATTGTACATGGTGCCGTCGTCCGCTCCGCGGCCCTCGTACCGGGAAACTGAGGGACGCCGGGGAAGGTCCTCCGTTTTTTCAAGGGCGGGGACTTTCTTTTTTTGTTCCCTGTGTTCTTTTTTGACAGCCGGTTTTTCCCCGTTGTCCTGCTCTCCGTTTTTTGCCGCCGCTTTGGTTTCGTTTTTCCGCGAAAGGGCGATGCGCCGGCGGTCTTTATCGAGGCCGATAATCCTGAATTCCAGCACCTCCCCAACCTTTACCGTTTCCAGCGGATCTTTGACAAAACGGTCGCTCATCTGTGAGATATGTACCAGGGCGCTTTCCTTGATCCCAAGGTCCACAAACGCGCCAAAGTCGACGACATTTTTGATCTTGCCGGTGATCATCATCCCCTCGTGAAGATCCTCGAAACTGAGCACGCCTTTGCGCATAATGGGCCTGGGATAACCGTCCCGGGGATCGCGGTTTGGTTTTTTCAGTTCATCGGCGATGTCCCGGACGGTGGTTTCTCCCACGCCGTATTTTTCCCTGAGCGCCGCCGCCTCAGGACCGGGGCCGCCGCTTGCGGTAACGGTCTCCCGAATCTCCCTGGCGGCGGCGTAGTTTTCCGGGTGAACCCAAGTGTTGTCCAGCGGCTCGGCGCTTTCGGGGATTTTGAGAAAACCCGCGCACTGTTCAAAACTCTTCGGCCCCATGCCGGGAACCGAGGTCAATTCCGCCCTGCTCTCGATGCGGCCCTTTTCGTCGCGGTAGCGGATAATCTTTCGCGCCAGAGAGCTGTTGATCCCCGACACGTATTTCAACAGTGAAACGCTGGCGGTGTTAAGATTTACCCCCACATTGTTCACCACCGAAGAAACCACTTCGTCCAAAGTATCGGAGAGTTTTTTCTGGTTTACGTCATGCTGGTACAGACCCACGCCGATGGACTTCGGGTCGATTTTTACCAGCTCCGCCAGCGGGTCCTGCAGGCGGCGGCCTATGGAAATAGCGCCCCGGATGGTAAGGTCCAGATCGGGGAATTCCTCGCGGGCAATGTCGCCGGCGGAATACACCGAAGCGCCGTCCTCGTCAACTACGGTAAAAAGCGTTTCCAGATTGTTATCCGCAATGAGGGACGTGATTATTCCCTGCACTTCCCGGCTGCCGGTTCCGTTCCCCACGGCGATGAGCTGCACGTCGTACTTCCTGATCCCTTCAAGGATAAGGCGCTTGGCTTCCTCAACCTTGTGGTTATAGATAACGATATTCCCCAGATATTTTCCCGTGCTGTCCAGAAACGCGCATTTGGTTCCGGTGCGGATACCCGGATCGATCCCCAGCACCCTGGTTCCCTTGATGGGCTGCTGCAAAAGCAGGTTCTTCAGATTTTCGCTGAACACCGAAATGCCGTGATCATCGGCGGCCTCGCTCTGATCCCCGCGGATTTCCCGAATCAGCGCGGGCGAGAGCAGCCGTTTAAGGCCGTCTTCAACGGCCGTTTTGTGGTACTCATTGTGCAGGGTATATCTCCGCTGAAGCATTTCCGCGGCGGCGTTTTCGTCGACATCAACCGTAACATCCAATACTCCTTCCCGCTCCCCCCGGTTGACGGCAAGGACGCGGTGGGGCTTTATCCGCGAGAGGGCTTCCTGGTAGTCCCAGTACATTTGATAGACGCTTGTTTTCCGCGCCTCCTCATCGCCTTTGCCGGCTTTGCCCGATCCCTTTACGATGATTCTGCCATCTTTAAGGTAAAAGGCTTTGATCCGGGCGCGGTTCTCCGGATCCTGGGAAACCGCCTCGGCGATAATATCCATGGCCCCCTGAAGAGCTTCTTCCACTGTGGAGACGGCAAGCTCAGGGTTTTCCGCGTTTTCAGAACCGGCGGGCGTCACAAAGTCCGCGGCCCTTGCGGTCAGGGCCGCCTCCTCCATTTCCCGCATCGCCTCCGCCAGCGGCTCAAGCCCCTTCTCAAGCGCCATCATCCCCCTGGTTTTCTTTTTCCGTTTATAGGGGGCGTATATATCCTCAAGCTCGGTAATCGTTGCGGCCCTGCTGATGTTATCGTACAGGGTCTCGCTGAGTTTGCCCTGCGCGAAAATTCCGCGAATGATTTCAATCCGCCGGGTCTCCAGGTTTTTCCCGCTTGCGAATTTATGTTCAATGTCCCGAACCTGCACCTCATCGAGACTGCCGGTCTTTTCTTTCCGGTAACGGGCGATAAAGGGAACGGTACAGCCCTCGGCCAAAAGCCCCGTCACCGCGGCGACCTGCGTTTCGCGCAGCGCCAGCGCTTCCGCGATGCTTTTCGTCAGACGCGCCTCGTCAACGGCAAGGCCGTCGATAAATTCCGTAGTCAAATCCATGGGAAACAGTATAGCAAATCACGCTTAAAAGAACACGGGGGCAATCCGGCTTCACAGGGCCGGCGCATATAAACTTTTTATCCTCTGAAAACCCCGTAAAACCACATAAATCATGAAGAAAAATCCACCGCAACCGCATGTTTTATCATAGCTTCGAAAAAGTCAAAGAAGGAAAGGAAAAAAGGGCTTTGAAGTAAAAACTTTTTCGGCTTCGCGGTAAAAATTTTGGGGGTTCACCTGGAGTTTTGCGCCTCTTCGGACCGCCCGTCGATAGCTAAACAGACGCGAAGGCGCAAAACTCCAAGCCGGCCGTTAGGCCGGCATGACAGGCAAAATGACGCGCCCGGTCTGTCCGCGCCGCGGGGCTTTGCGGACAGCCTTAAATAAAATGTGACGCGCTTTTTTCCTCAAGGAAACCGCTCAAGCCGGCCGCGGCATACGAGGCAAAGGAGCAGATCATCACATCAAGGAAAGTTCCCGCCGCGATAAGGTAGAAGGCCAGCGGCTTGAGAATCAAATAGCCCGCCTCAAAGCCATGCCCGTAGACCAGACAGAGCGCGGCAAGGGCGGTCCACGCGCCGTTACCGGGAAAGCGGGCCAGCAGGAAAGAAATGAGGAAAGCCCGCAGGCCGATGGACGCCACATCAAGGAGCGGAATCCTCAAGTATGAATAAGACTTGATAATCACGATAAGCGCCGCCGCCGCGACCGCGGCGCTGCCCGCTCGGCAGAAAGTGGCAAACAGGGTCAGCGTTACCGTATTGGAACGCCGCCGCACGCCGAGATTTTCCTTGGTGTGCCTCATCAGCACCGGCAGGGAAAAATTAATATCCCCGGAAAAAAACGCCGCCAGCGCCGGCCCCAGCGAACCGTAGAGCACCAGCCAGGGATTCACCTTTGGCCTTAGAAAGTAAAGAAACAGCGGCAGAATACCGAAGCTGAGGACAAGGCTGAACACGCCCAGGAGCAGAATGAGACCCCAAAAAACTTCGGCGCGCAGCACCTCGTGAAAACGGATCGCCCAGTAAGCGGAAAGCACAATTATTATATAGCCGAGTATCTCGGAAAAAAACGATGCGATGTGATAAAAAATGCGGGAAAGGGAATCCGCAAGGGCGATCACCGGCTTGGTATAGTTGCGGTCGTAGGACAGGCCCATGCCGATAAAAAAGGCAAACACACAAAGGGGAAAAAGGTAAATCCCGTCACCGGCCAGTACGCTGAACATATTCGCGGGAAACAGATCAACGATATTCCCGGCGGTGTTAAGGCTTATCGTTTCAAGCTCTTCCACTTTTTCAATCGGTATCCGCCCCGGCGAAAAAAACAGCGTTGCCAAAATCCCCGAAGCAATAACAAAAAGCGACGCCCCGATAATAAGCAGAAAGTTTTTGAACACCAGCGGCCAGAACTGCCCGTCCTGCCGGAGTTCGTAAACGGCGATAATGAACGAAAAAACCAAAACCGGAACAACCGCGTAGCGCCCGATGCCCAGCGCCAACTCCTCAAGCCAGGCCAGCGCCGAGAGCAAAGTTTGATTGCCGCCGGGCAGCAGAAAACCGAGTACAATGCCCAGCACGGAACCGGTCAGCAGTTTTATCCACACCTTCATGTATAACAGCATACGGCATGTACGGCCCGGTGAACAAGTGGTGAAGCAGGACGTGCTCCCCGGTCCGGCCGGAAGCCTCCGCTCCGCAGTGGGCCGTCCGGCCGAACTCGAAGAAACCGGGTTTCCGCTCCTCCCCGTTGACCCGCACCGGTATCCGCTCCCGCAACAGCGTGCCGCCCTTCGTCTTTTACCGGTTTAAGGATGCGGTCGATGCCGCTGGCCCCTGGAAACCGGGTAAACAGGTGAAAATGAAGCAAGGGGGTGAAGGAAATCCTCCGCCCCCTTTTTTTGAAAACTTTAGAGCTTCTTGCAAAACCCGGTTGGTTTTGCCGAAGCTCCTGCAGTTTTTCGGCCTACGGCCTGCAAAACTGCTTTTTTAGTGGTTGCTCTTTCAAAACTGAAGTTTTGAAAGAGCCTCTTTAGATAATGTTTTTCAGCACGATGGTTTTGGTCCGGGTTACCTCGTCAAAGGTGGATAATACCCCCTCGGTGCCGATGCCGGAATATTTGTAGCCGCCAAAGGGCATCTCAAAGCT
>JAIROT010000094.1 GCA_031257385.1 Treponema sp. | reverse complement strand
CTGTTGACGGGGGAAAACGGGTAAGTATCAAACGGAAAATGCTTAGAGCCGGCCTTGTCCCGGATTTTCTTCGCAAGGTGTTGTTCGGCGAGTAAGTGCTGTTGCCCTGTCTTCTTGCCTTTCTGTTGACATACAGTATAATCTCAGCTATAAACTCGTGGAAAAAACGTAGGTACTTTCAGACCGTAAAAGGCCGAGGGTGCTGTTGACCCCAAACGAGGTCTAGGCACGAGAATTTTTCAATGCGGTTTCGTTTCGTATGGGGATATTATGAGGGGAAGACAAGCGGAAACCAAAAGCAAGGCAAAAACCACATCGAAGACGGTAAGCAAAGCGAAAACCGTGATGGCAAAAAAGCCTGAGAAAAAACCGGCTGAAAAAATTGAAAAAAAAGCGAGCGTTGAAAAACCTGAGCCGGTGAAAGTAAAGTTGGTCAGCACTGAGGAGCTGGCTCAATTTGTTGGAGTTGATCCGCGGCGGATACAGCAGCTTACGCAAGAGGGAGTAATAAAAAAAGAACCCGGCGATAAGAGAACCGCAAAGTATGATTTTGTCCGAAACGTGCATAACCTATTGCAATACTACCGGCAAAAATCAGACAGCCGTAGATCTGGCGATTCCGAGGAAATGGCCAATGAGAAATTAAAACAAATTTCCACAAAGCGAAAACTGGAAGAATTAAAACTGGCGCAACTGGAGGGATATTTACATAAGGCTGAGGACATCGAAAGAGTAATCGGGGCGGTGTTGACGCGGTTAAGGATAAACCTGTTGGCAATACCGATGGGGCTGGCGCCGATATTGCGGGACATGGATGACACCAGGGAGATCGCCGAGAAACTTGATGAACGGATACGCCGCGCAATGAATGAGGTTGCGGATATGGACCTAAAAAAATTAGTTGAAGTGGAAAGCCTGTCGGTGGAAGAAACGTAAACCTAGCTATGTCAATACCTGAAAAAAGTTATGCGTTGGGGAAACGCTTACAAAGCGTTATTAAGCCGCCGCCCAAAATAACAATTTCCGAATGGGCAGAAAAAGAGCGCGTTGTGTCCAGTGAGGAAACGTCCGCCCCCGGGGATTGGCATTCCGACAGGGCCCCTTACACGGTTGGAATAATGGACGCGATAAGTGATCCGAAGGTAGAGCAGGTGGTTGTGATGTGCGCCGCCCAGATGGGCAAAACAAACGCCGGCATATTGAACCCCATTGGATACTACATAACGTATGACCCCTGCCCTATTATGGTGGTCCAGCCAACAATAGCGATGGGTGAAACGTTCTCCGGAAAGCGGCTGACCCCCATGCTCCGGGACACACCATGCCTACGCGGAAAGATCGCGCCGGAGAAATCAAGAAGCCCAGACAATAAAATCTTGGAGAAATCATTCCCCGGTGGATACATTGTCATTGCCGGGGCCAACAGCGCCCCATCCTTAAAGTCGCGGCCGGTGCGTGTTGTTTTGTTTGACGAGGTTGACGAGGCTCCGGATAACCTTGCCGGCCAGGGCGATCCTATAGAACTGGCGTTTGCCAGAACCAACGCATTCCCCAATCGAAAAAAAGTCCTGACATCTACCCCGACGATAAAAGGCAGGAGCCGTATTGAAGCAGCCTATAACGATTCAACCAGGGAACGGTGGTCGCATCAATGCCCGGAATGTAAAGAATGGTCACAGTTTTCCTGGCGGCGGCTTGATTTTGAAACGATGAAAATATCCTGCCCTTTTTGCGGCGGGGCTTATTCAAGGAGGGAATGGGAAGCAGGAGGAGGTATGTGGGTGGCTGAAAATCCGGGACATAACACAAAGGGCTTTCACGTCAACGCACTCGATTCCCAGCTTACATGGGATAATCTTGTGGAAAAATGGGCGGATGCCCAGCAGTTGGCAAAAAAAGGCGATTATTCAAAATTGATAACATTTATAAATACGATCCTTGCCGAGACATGGGAAATAAAAGGAGAGGTTGTGGAATCCCACGCGCTTGAAACACGGCGCGAGGTTTACAGTTCTGAGGTGCCTGACGGCGTTTGCGTACTGACGATGGGCGTTGATGTGCAGGATAACCGCCTAGCCTATGAAGTGGTTGGCTGGGGGCTGGGCTTTGAATCCTGGGGAATTGAGTACGCGGAGATGTTCGGCGATCCGCGGCAGGGCGAAGTTTGGAATAGGCTTGATGATTTGCTGGCGCAGACATGGTCATATGGCAACGGGAAACGGCTGCGGATAAGCCGTGTGGCGGTTGATACCGGGGGACACATGACGCCTCAGGTTTATGCGTATTGTAAAGCCCGGCAGTCACGGGGTGTCTATCCGATTAAAGGCCAGGGCGGGGATAAATTGCCGTTGACACGGCCGTCAAAGGAGAGCCGAGAGAAGGGTTTGTTCATCGTTGGCGTTGACGGGGTAAAAGCCGATATACTATCATGGCTTAAAATCGGGCAGCCAGGGGATGGGTACTGTCATTTTCCAAAGGACAATGACGATATACCTGTAAGAGGTTACGATGCCACATATTTTGAAATGTTAACCGCCGAAAAAAGGGTAGTTGTACAAAACAAAAAAGGGTTTGGCGTGTATGAATGGCACAAGGCGGCCGGGGCCAGAAACGAATCATTTGACTGCCGGGTGTACGCACGGGCCGCCCTTCGCATAATGTCCCCGAAAGATGATATTATGTTGAAGCGGATTTATATGGCGGAACCGTGGGCTGAGCAAACCGAAAAAAGAAAGCCGGTTGCTTTTGAGCCCGGCAAACGGAAAAAGCAGGCAGTCAGCAAAAATAAAATAGCCTGGGGGAAGGGCGTTGAATTATAAGCTGGAGGGGGTATGGAGTTAACCAGTGCACATCTGGAGGCAATCAAAAGAGCGGCGCGGGCTGTCGAATACGGCAGCGTGACGATAAACATTTCAGCAAGCTCAAGAACGCTTGATCTGACAATCGAAAACCGCGTCAAGATTGATAAAGAACCAGAAACCCCGAAAACTTCTAAAAAGGCTTGACATTTTCAGGATTCACGGTAAATAATCAAGGCATAGACAGTATAGTAGGCTGACCGAATATGCGGAAGCCCGTAGAGATTGGGAGAGGTATACCCTCTTTCATTCCCTGCGGGCTTTTTTTATTTTCCCGAGGGAAGTATGGCGAGCAAACGAAGAGCGGAGAAATTGGCAAAGGCAAAAGCAGAACTGAAGCAAATAGATTCTGCCATAACCGCGATTGTAAGCGGCGCCCAGTCATACAGCATCGGGACCCGCAGTTTAACCAGGGCTGATTTGGCCACGTTATACAAGCGCAAGGATATGCTGAACGATCTGATTGACGCCCTTTCCGGGGGCAATGGAAGGTTCCGGCGTGTAATACCGGTTGGATAAAAATGGAAAAAAAAGTTGTCTTATTAGACCAGTATGGAAATCCAATCTCAAAGACGAACAACAGATACCTCGCGTCCGGTTATTCGCATTCTGCGGCGTCATTAACCAAGCCGGTATTCAAAGGCTGGAATTGGACAGGCGGATCTCCCGACGATGATATTGTTGCAAACCTTCCCATCATCCGGCAGCGCAGCAGGCAGTTGACAATGGAAGCCCCGATTATTGCCGGACTGTATAAGACGCTGACAATAAACACGGTCGGGGATGGTCTGCGCCCTGAACCAACGCCTGATGCCGATTTTCTGGGAATGTCCGAGGAAGACGTAAAAAACTGGAAATCTTCCGTTTTGCGGCTATGGGAAACATTCGCGGAATCGGCCGCTTGTGATTTATACCACCGCGATAATTTTTATGAGCTGACAAGGTTAGTTTTCAGGGCGCAACAGGAAGCAGGGGACGTATTCGTAACCATGCCGCGGTTTGAACGCCGAAACGCCCCGTTCGCGTTGAAGATACAGGTCATAGAGGCTGATTGCTGTTCCGATCCTGACGCCGTTGAGCGTATCGATCATGAGCGACAAGGCAATGATATTTACGGCGGCGTTGAAATATCCCAATGGGGAAACGTGGTTGGTTACTGGTTTTATACCGGGCATCCTTTGGCAAAGCGAAGGCCGCACGCGTTCAGGCATAACGATGTCAATTATCCGCGCTGGATATTCATTCCGGCATACGGAACCGAAACCGGACTACCGAATGTTTTGCATTTGATGGAATCGGACCGTCCGGGGCAGCGCCGGGGCGTGCCGATAATCGCGCCGGTTGTAGAATTGGCGCTTACCTTGGACCGCTATATTAAAGCCGAAGCCATTGCCGCGCAGATACAGGCAATGTTTACACTGGTGGTAACTTCCGAAAATCCGGATGCCGTGTCCGGAGAGATGGAAAACCTGGAAGGAGACGAAGGCGGGCGGTTGACCGATGATGACAACCTGATAGCTCTTGGCAACGGCATCGTACAATACGCAAGGCCGGGTGAAAAAGTGGAACCGGTAAACCCTTCGCGGCCTACAACGTCCTTTGGGGTCTTTATAAAGTCATGCTTGGAGATGATGGGACCGGCAGTCGGTGTCCCCTATGAGTTGCTGGTGCAGTTGTACCAGTCTTCGTTCAGCGCAAGCCAGGCCGCTAATAATGTGGCGCGGACCAATTTCAAGGTAAAGCGTTCCGGCCTGGTGCATGATTTCTGCCAGCCGGTTTATGAGGCGTTCATGGACGAGGCGGTTATGCGCGGCTGGATAAACGCCCCCGGCTATTTTGACGACGTGGTAACCAGGCGCGCATATACCCGGGCAAAATGGAACGGTCCGGGAATGCCGCATATAGACCTGGGCAAGAGCGCGCAAAATTACGAAAAGCTTACGGCGCTGGGATACGCCACGGCAAGCGAGGCGACAAGCGAACTAACAGGCGGCAATTATTATGAAAATATTCAGGAGCGCGGCCGCGAAATTGCCGCCGCAAAAGCCGCGGGGCTGCCCGTGGCGGCGGCTGAGGCGATGACCTCAACGGCAAAGTCTGTAGAAAATGCGGAGACAGCCCAGACGGGGGGAGAACAGAATGGGTAAATTTTATTCAATCAAAAAAATACGGGCGCAGAACGGAGACAATATCGGGCGGAAGAAGGAGAAATGAACAATGGGTAAAAAAAAGATTGCTGTAAAAGCAGGGGAAGTATTTGAGCGGTTAAAGGTATTAGAAATACTACCAGTTATAAAAGGGCACTACATGGCGAAATGCCTGTGCAGTTGTGGCGCTGAGTATGTTTGCAGGGTTTCAGGATTGGTAAGCGGGCATAATAAATCATGCGGTTGTTTGCATACAGACATACTAAAAAACGGCGCTCGGCTTAATCACGGAATGGCAAAAAGCAGATTCTATAAAGCATGGGCTGGAATGATACAAAGGTGTGAAAATAAAAAAAATGATAGATATAAGGATTACGGAGGGCGTGGAATTACGGTTTGTGATGAATGGCATAATTTTGAAGCGTTTTTTAATTGGGCTATGAATAACGGTTATAGTGACGGGCTTCAGATAGACCGCATAGACAATGACGGCCCGTATGCCCCCTGGAATTGCCGATGGGTAACAAGATCAGAAAATTCTAGGAATAAGCGTACCAGTCATTTTATTACAATTTCAGGCATAACAAAAACTATAACAGAATGGGCTGAATTATCAGGGTTAAGCCTTGGCACATTATCTGCAAGAGTCAGAAAGGGATGGGAAAAAACTCGTTTATTGACAGGGGGTATGCATGCCAAGCAAATTTTATAACATTCAAGTCATAAAAGCCAATGATACAAAAATTGGGAGAATTAATATCTACGGAGAGATAAGCTCACTGGAATTTTGGGGCGATGAGGTAACCCCATCTGGATTCCTGGCTGATTTGACCGCTCTGGGCGCCATAACTGAAATTGAATGCCATATATTTTCCAACGGCGGGGATATGTTCGCGTCCCTGGCAATTTACAGTATTTTGAAGAATCGACCAGAAAAGGTAAAAATGTACATCGAAGGTGTTGCCGCTTCCGGAGGTTCGGTAATTGCTTGCGCCGGTGATGTGGTATATATGCCGCCCGAGGCAATGATGTTTGTCCATAATTTGATAACGGACGCATGGGATGTAAACGAACATAACGTGCGCGAGCTGTTGGCGGAAATGGTTAAGATGAAAGAACCCATGGTGAATGCCTATATGCAGAAATCAGGCAAAACCCGGGAAGAAGTCATTGCTTTAATGGACGGCGAGGCGGGCAACGGAACGTGGCTGACCGCTGACGAAGCGATTGAATTCGGTCTGGCCGATGAGTACACGCCGGAAGCAATGCAGCCGCTGGAAGCCGCCGCCCGTATCAGTCCTGGTGTCTTTAATTAAAATCGGTAAACCCCCGGCTTTGCCGGGGGACTCAAAAAGTTTGACTTTTACGGGAGTATTAAAAGTTTTCAAATTCATACAGAACCGGATGTTGTAACACACATCAGGAA
>JAIROT010000076.1 GCA_031257385.1 Treponema sp. | reverse complement strand
TTGCGGCCTTTGACCGCAAAAACCCCCGATTTTTGGGCTCCTTTGGGAGTCTGCAAGGTAGAAAATGCACAAAATTGTGCATTTTCTTTATCATTTGGGCTAAAGCCCCACAGACTCCCTGGCCGCCAATACCGGAGGGAAGCAGGGATCTGATACGGGCCAGACGGCGTTTTGCCATCGCGGTTAAATTGGGAAAGTCTTCGATGTAGGTTTTCCCGTATTGCTTTTGGTACAATTCAAAAAAATAGTCCCGCCCGTACTCAAGGGACGGCGGATTAAAGCGGCGCATAAAAATAACGCCGCAGCGCTTACAGCGGCGGAAACCGCGTTCAGGCCCGCGCCCAAACACCGCCCCGCAAGCCGCGTCTCCGCAGACAGGGCATGTTTTGCCTGCCGGGGGACTGAAGCCTGCAAGCAGACCGGCAAGGCTCTGTTCCGGTTTCCGGTCAAGGGAATGCCGTGCAGCGAGGGCGGCGCGGCGCGTTTCGAGGCTCTGGAGAAAAGCCCTGTCAGGCCTGTGTTTTTTGAAAAGCAGGCGGGGTATTGCCAGCGCCCCCCGCGTCCCGGTTCCGGCGGAGAGGAAGCCCGCCGCCCTGGCGAGTTTTTCATGGTAAGCGCCCGGTGAAACCAGGAGAACCGGCGTTCCCGCATACACCGCTTCAAAAGCGGTCAGGCCGTAATGGGTGATAACCAGATCGTAATCCGCCAGGCGCTTCCCCAGATCGGGAATCGTCTCAAGAGCGCGAAGGCCCGGCAGCGCGCAGGCGGCTAGGAGCCTGTGGGACTTGTGGATTTTTGCGGCCTTTGACCGCAAAAATCCCCGATTTTCGGGCTCCTTTAGGAGTCTAAAAGGTAGAAAATGCACAAAATCGTGCATTTTCTTTATCATTTGGGCTAAAGCCCCACAGACTCCTAGGGGGGGATTCCGTTGCAGCCCGCCCCTGAGCAGGGTAATATCCAAAACACCGTTGTTGTTTTTTGCCGCCAGCGCCTTCGCAGCGGCAGGCCCCAGCCCCGCAGCGTCCTCATGGCCGAAGCTGACGAGGATTTTGAGCGGAGCGTCAATACCCCCCCCGGGGAGTCTGCGGGGGGGCTCCGCAGGCAAAGGCAGCAGGGAAGGATCGGCGACATTGGGTTTTGATCTGTTGGGGAGGCCGGGAAGAAGGTCGATGAGAAAATCAAAACGATCCCGGCAGGGGCCGCCTTCGTCTATACCGGCAAGCGGCGCAAGGCCGGCCCAGCGCTCAAATTCTTCCGGCGGGGTTTGAAAGCGGTCAAGCACGATAAAGTCCCAGGCTATAAGCGGCAGTTCCGCTTCGGCCGTGAGCCAGGAAGCGTCGAAGCGCAGAGTATTAAAAATCCCGCTTACATCCACGCCCTCCGTGAGAAAAAGCCGCGCGTCCCTGCCCCGTTCCCGTAATTCCCGAACCAGCGCCATGCAGCGGATCAGGTGGCCGCCGCCCCGGCCCGGCTCAAGGGCGGGAACCGCCAGTACCGGCCCCCGGCTCACGGGACGGCCCCATCTGCGCTTTCGGGAAAAAGTTCCCCGTATACTTTGAGTATCCCCGTTCCCCGGTAGCGCTCTTCATTATCCCCGAATCGCCCAAGGGCGGCGTACAGTTCCTTTGCCCGCTCGTAGTCTTCGGGAGTGTCCACGGAGAGCTTCATTGCCGCGCCCCGGCGGTCCTGCCAGCGGAGCGGGGCCGCCGGACGGTGCAGAAGGAACAATTCGGGATGGGCGTATAAATAGGGACAGACATGCTCCCGTTCATAAGCGGCGGCGGCTTCGGTTTCGGCGCGGAGCAGGGAGGCGGCCTTGACCGATTCAACCCCCGCGCCGCAGGGGAGGCCGCCGTAGCCCGCGTAGTCCGCGTCCAGGGCCAGCGCCTCAGCGTTGATCGCCGTTGCCGCGTCTGTAAATACAAACGGATTGTCACCGGTGGCCCTGATCAGCCGCCTGATATTAAAGCGGCGGACGGCAAGGGCGTAACGGGCAAGCACGTCTTCCCTGGGGCCGGAGAACAGTTCAAAACCCGCTTCCGCCGCCGGCAGGGTGAAGGCCGCCGCGCAGTCATCGGGGCAGGCAAGGATCCGTATATCAGCGGGGACATGGTTCAGCGCTTCCATTACACGCGATATGAGGGGTTTCCCGGCCAGGCTTAACAGGGACTTTCCGGGCAGCCGGGAAGAATCAAGGCGGCCCTGAAGCACAATGGCTAACATCCGGCCTCCCTGCCCTGAAAAAAGGTTCCGCCGCGGGAGGCGTCCCAGCGTTCGGCAATGGCGCGGGCGTCGCAGCGCCACCTGAAACGGTTGGTCCTGACCCAGCGGCGGCTTTCGGAAAATGTTTCCCAGGCGGCAAAAGGATCGTCGCCCGACCTGAACAGATAAGCGGGGAAGCGGCGGAGGGGCAGATGGGCGTAATCTCCCCGGAATACCGGCGCGAGGTTTTTAAGGTAAAACCGGCGGTAACTCTCCCCGGCGGTATTGTCTTCGGCGGGAATTTCGCCGTCATAGGAAAGTTTGATCTGCTGGGTTAAACTGATCTCCTCGCCCCAGAGATGGGCGCGGAAACCGAAATCCATAAACTGCCAGTAGGTGTTTTTCAGGGCGCCGTCAAATCCCCCCAGTTGTATGAAACGCTCCCGGTCGTATATCCCCACGCCGTCAAAAGGGTAGAGGCTGGGAAGACCTTCGGCGCCGGGGAGAAGGAGCATGGTCGTCACTTTTTTTCTGAATACCGCCGGAGCTATCAGGGTGGGAAGGGTCTCAAAACGGGAATTCTGAATCAGCGGCACTGTACAGAGCCGCTTGAAAGAACTCTGCTTTTCATCGTTTTTTTTCGTTTCTTCCTGTCCGCAGCTTAAGCGTTCCGCCATTCTTTCTGAACCGCCGCCGGCGAAAATCTTCAGATCGTTCCAGAGCACAAAGAAAAGGGGGCTGTCCAGTTCCGAGGCCGCCAGGTTGATCTGTTCCCCCAGGCTGATTTCCCGCTTGAGCAGAATAAAGCGCACGTAGGGGAAGCGGCCGGAAAGCTCTTCCACGTCGTAGCGTTCAGGCGAGGACTCGATGGAGATAACATAATCGAAGCCTGTTTTTTCCAGCTCCTGAAAAAAGGTGCGCCGGGGATAACGGCCGTTGCGGTTGAGCAGCACTGCCGAAATACCGGTAGACGCAAAACGTTCTTTGCCCCCCACCGCGGTATAAGCGGGCAGCGTTTCATTAAAAATTATAGGTATAGTACTCATCGCAGCCCGCGCAGATTCCCCCGTATTTTTTTTCGCACTGTTCGATATAAAACCGCTGTCCCCGTTCCCAGATGCTTTCAAGAGAATCGTTCCACACATTGCCCAGCGCGCCGTCCTTCCGCCCTTTCAGCGCGCCAAGGTCTTCCCGGCAGAAGGGAACCGTGCCGTCAAGGAGCACCGGCATGTCCCGCATACGGTGCCAGCAGGGCCGGCGGCTTACCGGGGAAAGGTCCGAAGCCTGTCTGCGCTCAAGCGCGCCGCAGAAATCGTCGTATTTTTGAATGATGATATTCGCCCCGCCTGAGGGCGCGGCTTCTTTCCATGAGCGGTAGAATTGTTCAATGTCGTCCTCCGCCCCGGCCGTCCGCACCGCCTGCACATAGGCGTCTCTGGGAAAGAGGGCGAGCAGTTTTTGGGCGCACCCGGAGGCCTCGGCAAAACCCGCCCCCCGGACCTCTTTATAGCGCCCCGCATCCGCCGCGTCAAGCGACACGATCCACGAAAGCGGCGGCAGGGGGCTTTTCCGGCCCGGCAGGGCGGCGGCATCCCGGGCAAGTTCCGCGCTTCGTTCCAGTTCCCCGGCCCTCCAGCCCAGGCCTGAAGTCTCAACCAGGAGGGCAAGTTCCGGCCTGCGGAGGACGGCGGCGATTAAGTCCATTTTTTGCGGATGCAGGGCGAGTTCCCCCCAGAGGGAAAGATCGATTACCGCGTCTCCTGAAAAGGCGCTTATCCGGTCCAAAAGGGATTCAAACAGCGCAAGTTCCATGTAGTCCCGCCGCACGGTGACTGCTTCCCCGGCCTCCCGGCAGGACGCCGGATAGGGGCAGAGGGCGCAGCTCTGGGGGCAGCCGCCGCAGACCTGCACCGGGTAAAAATTGGGAAGCGTCCGCAGAATCGCGGGATTTTCGGCAATTATCCGCTCCACGGCGGCGGTATCGGGAAGATCCGCCCCTCCGCCCGCATCCTTAACCGTCCCGGCGGCGAAGCGTCTTAAAAGCAGCAGGTTCCGCCTGGAATCGGCGCAGAGGCTGAGGCGGTGGCAGCGGAGATCCTCAGCGGAAATCTCGGTTTCAATATCGAAGGAATTGATGTCTTTCTGAATGACCGAAAAAAGCGTATCCCGCTCCACCGGCCCGTCGTCGTCGCCCAGGATTTTCGCCAGAACGCCCGCGGTTCCCGGCGAGAGCAGTTCCGGCGCAAGGCCGTAGGGCCAGCCGTCGGCGTAGGAATACTCGGCTGCATAGCGCAGATGCCGCTCCGCCAGCCGCCCCGCCAGCTCCGGGTCCAGGAAAGGACAGTCCGCCCAAGCGAAATAGCTCAGATCAAAACCGGCGGAATGGGAGGCGATAGCCTCAAGCAGGCTCCTCCTGCTCCAGGCGGGCCGTTTTTCTACACGTACACCCGCCGGAGACGGATATTCTTCCCCCTCACGGCCCAGCAGCAGCGCCGCAGCCACGCCGGGGAAGTTTCCGGCCCGTTCCAGCGCCAGGGCAAGGCTGTTTTTCCCGCCTGCAAGCGGTTCAAGGGCCTCCGCCGAAAGACCGCCGGCGAATAAGACCAAAAGAGCGTTCATACTTTACTATATCGGATAGTAGCAGGCAAGAGCTTAGAGCCGGCCGTTAGGCCGGCATGATAGTCAAAATGATGCGCCGGCCCTGCCGGGCGGCTGCTTTACATTCTTCCCCTTTTTTGTTATATTTCCGGAACGGGGATTTGCAAAACCAACCGGGTTTTGCGAGCGGCCCGAACCACATTGATTTTTTGCTCCCAGAGGGCTTGAAGGAAGGATAGTATGTCACGGACCTGTGATATTTGCGGAAAACATACGATTACCGGCAACAAGGTAAGCCACGCCAAAAACCGGACCCGCCGAACATGGAAGCCGAATCTGGTAAAGGTCAAGACCGAAATTGGGGGGACTACCCTTAGGGTAAAGATCTGCGCCCGCTGCCTGAGAAGCGATTATATCACCAAAAAAGTTTAATCTGCGCCGTTTACAGGCGTTTTTCTGAACCGCGCTACGTACATTGGGCCGATGCCGCCGGAATTATCGGGGAGAATGATTCTGCCGAATTCGGTTTTCTCCCCTTCGCTGAAGTCCGGCGGATCAAGGAAAGCCAGGCCGCCGTATTTTTCAAACAGCCTCCGGGCTACGCCGTCGTTTTCTTCGGCGCTGAGGGCGCAGGTGGCATAGACCAGGGAGCCGCACGGACTGAGCAGCAGAAAAGCCGAAGAGAGGAGCGCCCACTGCCGCCTGGCAAGGAAGCGGGGGCGGGCCGGAGTCCAGGCAGAGAGCGCGCGCCCGTCTTTGAGTATATGGGCTTCAGCGGAACAGGGCGCGTCCAGGAGAATTGCCGCAAAGCGGCCATGCTCGCCTTTCCGCCCGCCCTGGGCCGCGGCGTCAAAACCGGAAACCCGTACCTGCTCCCTTTTTTCGCGGGTCAGGTGTTTGTCCAGCACTTCGGAAAGCCTGCGCCGCCTGTCCGCTGAAAATTCATTGGCAAGGAGCCGGGCCTCCGCCGGCAGAGCCGAAGCGATAACCAGGGACTTTCCGCCGGGAGCGGCGCAGGCGTCGAGCGCCGTAAACGCCGGTTCAGCCGGGGCCAGCCGCAGGGAACGCGCCGCCAGCACCGAGGCATAGTCCAGAAAATAGGGAAGGCGCAGGCCCTGGGAAAAAGCGTAAGCCGGCCTATCCTCCAACAGGTTTTTTCGCAGGCCCTCCCAGCGATCCCCGTAGAGCGCGGAATAGTAGAATTCAAAAGCTTCGTTCATTCATTCCGGGTTGGACAGAACGCTGACGGGGAAACTTCTAAAAACCAACTGGTTTTTTCGGTTTTTGTTTTACCAGCATTTTTATTTTTTTGAGAGTCTCATCGGAGAGCAAGTGTTCCATCTTGCAGGCGTCTTTTTCCGCGGTTTCGTCACTGACCCCGACAATGTCCTGCAAAAACGCGGTAAGGGTACTGTGCCGCTCACGGATATCCGCCGCCTGACGGATGCCCTCTTTGGTCAGATTGACCCGGCGGTAACGCTCGTGTTCAAGCAGACCCTGCTCTTCCAGGTTTTTGAGGGCGGTCAGCACCGAAGGTTTTGAAACCCCCAGCCGGGAAGCGATATCCGTTACCCGCACCTCCCCCTCGTCTGAGAGAAAACTCACCATTTCCAGATAATCCTCAAGGGATTGGCTCATTGCCATATATCAAGAATAAAGGTATTTTCCCCGGCTGTCAATGTAAGATCCGGCAATTTTACTTTTATGAGGCGGGGGAAGTCTCCCCCGCGCTGCAGCCCCGCAAGCGGGTCTTCCGCTGCCCCCTCTGCGGGGGCTGCGCGCCCCCGCAACGCCCCCCGCGGCCGTCACAAGCCGCGTAAGGGCTTGCCGCTGTGCGGCTTGCCGGTGGCACAAGCCACACTCAGTACAAGCCGCCGGGCGGCTTACTGCGCAAGGGATAGAAGCGGAAATCCCGCAAGCCCCCGCAGGGGGCTGAGGAATTGGAGCGGATAGCCCGGCCCCGCCGCAGGCGGGGATGCGCCAAAATTCCGCGTAAAATTACCGTGCAACGCATTGCGAATCGCGGTCTCAATGAAACTGGGCCCTGATACGAGCGAAAAAATCCTCGGCCAGGGCCGCGTCGTCCACCGTTGTTTCCGGCTCGTGGTACTCAATGAGGTGTTTGGGGATTTCATCGAGAAAGGGCGAAGGGACGCAATCCGCGGTGTTCTGGAGGCGGCGGCGCTTTCGGCAGCTGGTGATGTAGAGTTTTTCCCTGGCCCTGGTGATGGCCACATAAAAAAGCCGCCGCTCTTCCTCAAGGCTGCCGCCCTCTTCACCGTTTTCAGCGCCGCCTATACTCCGCTCGTGGGGGATAAGACCCTGTTCCGCGCCGGCGATAAAAACCGCCGGAAACTCAAGGCCCTTGGAAGCGTGTATGGTCATAAGGTTGACCTTGTCCCCGGCATCGTCTTCGCCGTCGTCCCTGGTGATAAGGCTGATCCGGTTGAGCCAGGGATACAGGCCCGGATCAAAGTTATCCGGATCCCGCTCCCAGTTTTCAATCATCCTGATAAAATATTCGATATTGCCGAATTTCCAGCGGGCTATTTTTTCTTCCTTGCCGTGTTCGGCCACCAAATAGCCCCAATAGTCGATGCCGTCAACCAAAGCCCGCACTTTTTGGGAAAGCGCCCAGGGACGGCCCGGCCGGGATTTCCGCTCAAGCATTTCCGCCCGGTGCGTTTCGATGAGGTCCATGAATTCTTCCAGTTCGGTCAGCGCCTTTTTATCCTGAAAAAGCCCCTGCTGGCCGCCTGAGCGGGCACGGTTCAGGCGGGAAACGGCATCCCAAATGCCGGAACGGTTTTCCCGCGCCAGATTGCCCAACGCGGTAATCGTGGTTTTTCCGATGCCCCGGCGGGGGGTGTTGATTATCCGCAGGAGGCTCACGTCATCATTGAGGTTCGCCATTAATTTAAGGTAGGAGATGATGTCTTTGATCTCCTTGCGCTGGAAAAAACTCGTCCCCCCGGACACCCTGTAGGGGATGTTCCCGGAGAGAAAAGCCTCCTCAATGTTCCTTGCCAGCGAGTTGGTTCTGGTCAACACGCCGAAGTCGCGGTACTTGAGGCTTTCCATGATCATCAGGTGGCGTATCTGCGAAGCGATAAAATCCGCCTCGGCGCTTTCGTTTTCAGGGTAGAACAGTTCAACCGGTTTCCCGCCCTCCGTGCCGGACCAGAGGGTTTTTTCCTTGCGGTTGGTATTATGCGAAATTACGCCGTTAGCCGCCTCAAGAATCGTGGATGTGGAACGGTAGTTCTGTTCCAGTTTGATTTCTTTTGCGCCGGGAAAATCTTTTTCAAACATGAGGAGATTTTCGTAGTTGGCCCCCCGCCACGAGTAGATCGACTGATCGTCGTCCCCCACCACGCATACATTGGCCGCCTGTCCCTGCGCCCGCCTTGCCGCCCTGTCTGTGGCGCTGACACCGGCCAGGAGCCGCAACAGCCTGTACTGGATAAGGCTCGTATCCTGAAACTCGTCCACCATGATATAGCGGTAACGCCGGTGGTATTTTTCGAGTATCTCCGGGCTGTTTTCAAATAGTTCAAGGGGAACGGTAAGGAGATCGTCAAAATCAACGGCATTGTAAACTTTGAGGCCGTGCTGGTATTCTTCGTACACCGGCCGCAAGTCGGCGCTTACGGCAGGCCCTGCCTGGGGAGGGCCGTTTTTCCCGGCGCCCCTGTTCCAGACGGCAAGGCCGGTCTTGATATCGGAAAAAAGCCGGCCCAGGGCGTAGAGGTCAACCCTGGCGGAGGCCATGCGGCACTCCCTGAGGCTTTCCTTGATAAGGGACATCCGGTCGGTTTCGTCATAAACCGAGAAATTGCCGCGGTAGCCCAGGAGTTCCGCCTCCTCCCTGATGATCCGCAGGCCGAAGGCGTGAAAGGTACTCACCGTGAGGCTTTGCAGTTTTCTCCCGGTAAGTTTTTTGACCCTGGTTTCCATTTCCCTTGCCGCCTTGTTGGTAAAGGTGAGGGCAAGAATCGCGTGCTGGGGGATTCCCTTTTCCAGCATATGGGCAATGCGGCAGGTGATCACCCTCGTTTTGCCCGAACCCGCGCCGGCTATAATCAGCGCCGGCCCTTCGATAGCCGTTACCGCCTCAAGCTGGGGTCCGTTGAGTTCCGATTTAATGTCGAGTTTTGACAAGATCACTCCCGGTACTTTGCCGCGCTTCGTACATTACAGGTCCGGCGCGCGCAGGATATTCGCGATAATTTTTCCCGCTTTGCCCCGGTGGCTGACGCGGTTTTTTTCTTCTTCGGAAAGTTCCGCAGCGGTGCGGCCCAGCGGGGGAATAAAGAAAACCGGGTCGTAGCCGAAACCACCCGTTCCGGCGGCATACGCGGGGCTTTTGACAATTTCCCCTTCCAGGGTTTCCTGTACCAGATAAAAGCGCTCCGGGCTGAACAATAAGACCATGGCGCACACAAAGCGGGCGCTCCGCCGGAGCTTACCGGCCAGCTCCCCAAGCAGCAGGGCGTTACGTTCCGCCGCTTCGAGCTTTTTCCCGGCAATATTGCCGTAGCGGGCCGAAAAGATCCCCGGCCTGCCGCCAAGCGCGTCTACACAGAGGCCGGAGTCGTCGGCGATCACCGGATCTCCGCTGCGGTAGGGCGCGGGCCGGCGCTCCGCCAAAAGCCGGTACAGTTCCCGCGCCTTGAGCAGGGCGTTTTCGTGAAAACTGCCCCCGCTTTCATCGGGATCAAAAGCCAGGCCCGCGCCGGCGGGCGTTTTGATTTCAAAGCCCGCCGCGCCGGAAAAGCCGCCCGCCCTGTTTTTGCCGTTCAGTATCGAGGCAAGTTCCGCCTGTTTATGGATGTTAGCGCTCGCAAACCAGATGATCATAATTTTGATTCTTCAATCTTAGCGCCTTATGCGCGTTGCGGGAAGGGGGCCGGCCGTTCGGCCGGCCCCCTTCCCCAGAGCGCGGAGGATGAAAAGTTTATATGCGCCGGCCCTGCATATCCGGCGCGGGTTTGTTGATTCTAAAGTAATTTAACCGCAGGCGAAAGAAAAAGACCCGTTACGCAAGGCGTAACGGGCCCAAGAGCAAGGAAACATATCAACAAGACCGGCGCAGCCCGCGGTGGCTGGGCGGCGCAGGCCGAATGATATTAGTTGTCGTACTGGTTGTACGAGAAATACGAAAGATACAGTTCGTTGATGCCGGGCTTCAGGCTGACCGTCTTAATGTTGCCATTATTAATGTTCCAAATCACCCTGTCGCCGTCCAGATTACCCGACTTGTCGTTGAAACCGTGTTTCCCATCGGTGTACAGATAAGTCGCGTCAGGCAACTTCTCATCTTGGGCGTAAGTAGGCCCGAGATTCCTAGAACCATTTGCACCACCACTAGCGTCAAGCGTCAGTTCCACATAGCCGCTGATGCTCTTTGAATAGACCGAGCCGCGGTCTTTTGAAGCCACCGTCAGGTCAATCAGCTCAAAGTCAACGTAATAAATCCCTTTGGCGTTGACCTGGATTGAACTTCCGGCGTCAGTAACACCGGTAACGGGGTCAACCGTAACCGGCGCCTGGAGTGTTTTCAGCCCGCTCGTCAAATACGTGCTCTTCGGGTCAATACTTAAAAGAACAGACGGAGCATTATTGGGTCTCCGATGCGGTATTGCGATTTTACTGCCGCGATCCCCGTCCAAAAGAGGAGGAACAGCAAGAGGAGTACCACTAGCCGTGTTGACTTTGGCCGCATCCCATACAGGCGCCCCAGCTCTGTAGTCCTGAGGATAAGGATATTCGGTATAGTTGGCGGGCACCAGTGTTTTCTTCGCCACCCTGATTTCAACCTCGTCATCTGGTTCCAATGTAGCGTCATCCCTGTCCAGATACAGCCGGATGATAGTCGGGGCGTTAGGCCCTCCGGCCTCTTCGGTCGGCTGCGCGCAGGACACAAGCACAAAGGCAAGCGCCAAGGCCAGTAATCCCAGTTTCACAAAAGTTTTCTTCATGTTCTTCTCCTTACTTGTCCGGAACACCGGCGTTTTTACCACCGCAAATGGCATGCCGCTGTCCCTTCGTTTTATATACCAAGAGGAAAAAGGATCCCGCACCCTGACAGGGCGCCGGCCTTGACAGACCGCAGGGTCCTTGCCCCTTACCGGGTTCCCCTTTGTACCCAAA
>JAIROT010000009.1 GCA_031257385.1 Treponema sp. | reverse complement strand
TCCAAATTAAAAAAAGCGTGTCAAAATATCCATTTATTTGTGTCATTATAGCCCAAGTTTTTAGGATTTTTTAGGATTCGGCCCGAATTTAAGGCTAAATTTTAAACCAGACAGCAGTGCTCCGGGGTATTAAACCAGACTTTCGAATCAACAACCCCGCCATGAAGGGTATTAAACCCCTCAGCACGAATCAAACCATGGCCCAACTGAATAGTTACGAAGGAATACAAAAATGATGTCAAAATCTTGTCCGTACCGATAAAGCAGGATATACTTTATTCATGGGGCAAATTAACGGCGAGGGATCAAGTCTGCTGTCAAATTGCACATCAGGGGGATGCGGAGCAAAAATCGGTCCCGGCGAACTGGCGGATTTGCTTGCCGGTCTGCGGGTAAAAACCGATCCAAATCTCATCGTGGGCTTTGAGGGCAGGGATGACGCGGCGGTGTACCGGATCGATGAAAACCGGGCGCTGGTTTCCACAGTTGATTTTTTCTCTCCCATGATAGACGATCCTTTTCTCTTCGGAAAGATCGCCGCGGCTAACGCATTAAGCGACATTTACGCCATGGGGGCTAGGCCCCTGTTCGCGTTGAACCTCATTTGTTTTCCTGAAAAATTCGACCGGGCAATACTCAAAGATATTCTCGCCGGAGGCGCGGCCAAGGTCCTCGAAGCCGGTGCGGTGATAGCCGGCGGACATTCAATTTTTGATCATGAGCCAAAGTACGGACTGACGGTAAACGGCATTATCGACCCGCGTTATATACTTCGCAATGACGCCTGCAAAACAGGGGATGCGCTGATCCTCACAAAGGCTCTGGGGGCGGGGCTTGTTATGGCGGCGCTGCGGGCAGATCGGGCCGGGCCGGATATTGTACAGGCTGCGGCCGACTCCATGGAAAGGCTTAACCGCTGGGCTTCCGAGAAAATTGCCAATGGAAGGGTACATGGCTGTACCGATGTTACCGGTTTCGGGCTTGCGGCGCACGCTGCGGAGATGGCCGGCGCTTCCCACACACTGGTAATCGACAGCGCTTCCCTTCCCCTGTTGCCAGGGGCTTTGGGATTCGCGGAAAATTATTTCGCCACCGCTGCGGGTCAGCGGAATCGTAACTTTATGGCAGGGAAGATAGATATGGCCGGCGTTTCAGCGGCTATGCAGGAAATCATCTTTGATCCCCAAACTTCGGGGGGACTGCTCATTTCGGCGGCGGCTGAGACTGCGGGGGAACTCTGCGATGCAATCAGGCAGGATGATCCCGCCGCTGCGATTATCGGCGAGGTTGTTGAACGGGAAAATTTCCCGGTATTGGTGCTGTAGACATTTATGGAAACTTCTAAAAACTTCAGTTTTTAGAAGTTTTTCGCTTAAAAATGCATGTTTCACAACCCATAGGGTGAGAAACTACAGGGGAATCGGAGAAAACAACCGGTTTTTAGAGTTTCCCCAAGGAGTAATTATGGAAATCATCAATGTTCTCGGTAAGCCTTGCCCGATCCCGGTGATCGAGGCAAAAAAAGCCCTGCGGAAAGCGGCGGCGGCTGAACAGGTAAAGGTGCTTGTTGATAATGACATCAGCCGGCAGAACCTTGAAAAAATGGCGGCGGGGATGGGTCTTCCCTTTTCCCATGAAAAGCAGGCCGACGGAAACATTCTGGTAACGATTAGCGCCGCCGCGCCGAAAGAGGGCCATTCAGGCCTGCCGGGAAGCGGCGCCGCCGGAATCAGCGGCGGACTAGTAGTAGCCGTTGGGCAAAACACAATGGGAAGCGGGAATGATGAGTTAGGCGCCATTCTGGTTAAGGCTTTCATCTATTCACTCACCGAACTGGATACTCCTCCTGAGAACCTGCTTTTTTTCAACTCAGGGGTCAAGCTCACCACTGAGGGATCCAATGTTATCAATGACCTCAAGACTCTGGAATCAAAGGGAACCCTTATTTCCAGTTGCGGTACCTGTCTTGATTTCTACAAATTAAAAGAAAAACTCATTGTCGGAAATGTGACTAATATGTATGCCATTGCCTCGGCTATGGCTGAGGCGGCGAGGCTCATCAATATATAGCGCGGACCGGCAAAACAATGGATGAAGAGGAACGGACCGAACTGATTGTTATTTTTCATAATACCCATGAGGCGATCATGGGGGAACGGTCCCTCCTTGACGCCGGTATTGACACGAGGGTAATGCCTACGCCGGCGGCGCTTGGCCCCGCCTGCGGAATTGCCCTCAGGGTTAGTTCCGCCGATATGGAAAAAGCCGGTGTTCTTTTGGGCGAAGCCATTGACGGAATTTATTGCCGCAACGGCGAAGGGGTCTTTACGCTGTGGAATCCCTAAGCCTTTGGTTTGAAAAGCTGATATTCGGCGAAAGCGGCCCCGTTGCGGACGGCCCGGCGGTGATCACCCTCGTCGGTTCAGGCGGAAAAACTTCCCTTATCTGGCTTTTGGCACGCCGTCTCTCGCAAAGCCGCTCTCTGCGGAAAGTGCTGGTAACTCCCGCTGCAAAAATGCTCCTTCCTTCGCGGAACGGGTGTTTTTTTGACTGGTGCTACAACGGCGCGCCGCCTGCCCCCGCCAGGGGTATAAGCCTGAGTGGAACATTCAATGAAAAAACCGGCAAGCTGGAATCCTTACCCTTGCCGGAACTGGAAGGGATAATCGGCGGCTATGATGTGGTTCTTATTGAGGGGGACGGTTCAAAAGAACTGCCCCTGAAGGGCTGGGCCGCCCATGAACCGGTTGTGCCTTCTTTCACCGGTATTACCGTCGGGATGCTTCCCCTTTGGCCTTTGGGGAAGCCGGTCAGCGGGAAAATCGTACACCGGCTGCCGCTGTTCCGCGCCCTCACCGGCGCAAAACCCGGAGAAGCCCTCAGCCTTGACCACCTTGCGGCATTGATCAGCGGCAGTCAAAAAAACGGCGCGCATTCCGCCGCTAGGAGTCTGCGGGGCTTTAGCCCAAATGATAAAGAAAATGCACAGTTTTGTGCATTTTCTACCTTGCAGACTCCCAAAGGAGCCCAAAACCCGGGGGTTTTTGCGGTCAAAGGCCGCAAAAATCCACAAGTCCCACAGGCTCCCAGGAGTCTTTTCAGCGCTGCACGGGGTAAAAAAATCCTTTTTATAAATCAGATCGAAGATGAAGCGGATTTTTCCCCGGCCCGTAACCTGGTTTCGCTGCTGCTGCCGGAGTTCCGTTCCGGCCTTCACAGAATCATAGCGGGAAGCGTACGGCAGGATACGGTACAGGAATTGAAATTGAGTTGCCCTATTGAAGACGCGCTTAATTCGGTTTAGTATAAGAGCGCCTTCAAAGGAGGCAAGCGGATCCCGTTAAGGGGGTATTATGAGAAAATTACTCTTGATATTGTTGGTTCTTTGCATTGGCGGCCTGAGCTTCTCCCAGCTTCAGGGGAAAACCATGTATGTGGCGGTAAAAAGCGCCGCGTTAAAGTCCTCCGCCGGTTTTTTTGCCAAAACCGTGAAGATCCTGAGACTGGGAGACGCGGTTACCGTAATACGGGACACGGGCAAATGGATGGAAATCAAGGCAGGCGCTTCCTCCGGATGGGCGGCCTCGGCAAGTCTCAGCGCGAAGCGCGTTACCGGTTCGGGCTATTCAGCCGCGGCGAGGGAAATCGCACTGGCGGGAAAGGGCTTTTCCCCGGAAGTGGAAATGGAATACCGGAAAAACGGACTGGACTATTCGGCGGTAGACTCCATGGAAAATTTGACCATTCCCGAAGAAGAACTGCTCAGATTTATCAACGATGGCCGTCTGTCCAAAGGGGAATAAACAGTGAGAAAAAAACATCTTCTTTTTGCTGTTTTTGGATTCTGCCTTTTCCTTTGGCCCTTGTCCTCCGGAGGACAGCAGGCCGGCGGGCAGGGAAAATCCGCCCCGGCGGCGGACCGGCTTAATACCATCGGCTCGGATTTGAATGACGCCTTGTCTACGATGGACAATGCGCTGGAGGTAAATGAGGAGCCTAACCTTGAGGATGAATACTATCTTGGGCGGGCGGTAACGGCGAATATTCTGGCGGCTTATAAACCCTACAACCTGAAACCGGAGCTTACCCGTTACCTTAATCGGATCTGTCAGACCATCGCGATCAATTCCTTTCAGCCTGAGATATTCAACGGGTACCATGTGCTCATTCTGGATAGCAATGAGTTTAACTCCTTCGCCTCCCCCGGCGGGCATATCCTCATAACGCGAGGGCTTTTGGAGCTCATTCCTTCAGAGGATGTCCTGGCCGCCCTGATAGCCCATGAGCTGGCCCATGTGCTGCTAAAGCACGGCGCCGGTATTATCGCTGATATGAGGCTGAACGAGGGGCTTACATCGACCGCGGACCGGGCCGTGGGGATTGCCGCGCGTGAAAGCAATATAGCCGCCAGGACCGCGCTTTTCCGCGAGTCGGTCACGGCGTTATGCGACACCCTGATGAAAAACGGCTTTTCCCGCGCCCAGGAATTTGAAGCGGACAACGCGGCAATAACGTTTTTGGCGGCTTCGGGCTATGATCCCGGAGGGCTTATGGAAATGCTGAAAATTTTACAGCGGGTTCAGCGTACCCGGTCAGGCGGGTTTAACAGTACCCACCCAAGCCCTGAAGATCGCATAACAAACGCCGCCAGGATGACCGGACGCTACGGCGTTCAGGATACGCGCTCTTACCGAATTTCCCGTTTCAGGAACAAATAAAAATGAAAAAACCAAAAAAAACCGGCGGGGGATTCAAAAAATATATCGCCGCCTTAGTGATCACCGGCCTTATATCCCTTGTTGTCATAAGTTTGCATCTGGGCGGCGCTCTTAGCTTTCTGGAATATAAGACCTACGATTTCCGGGTTAATATGCTGGCCCGGTATTCCCGCCCTTCGGATGACATTATCGTGATCCTTTTGGATCAAAACAGCATTGACTGGGCCAACAGGACGCGGGGCTGGGGCTGGCCCTGGCCGCGGAAAGCCTTCGCCGAAATTGTCGACTACATGAACCTGGGCGGCGCCAATTCCATTGCCTTTGATGTTATTTTTTCCGAGCCTTCGGTGTACCGTAACGCCCGGCAGGACGCGATCATTGACGAGGCGGTGGCCAGCCTGGAGAACGTTCAGCCGGCGGACGAACCACGGGCGGGGACCGGCGTTCAGAACAGGGGCCGGTTTCTGGCCTTTAGGGAAATCATCAACGCCCTGCGGACATTGAGCAGCCGTGAGGATGACGCCTCCTTCACGCGGGCCGAAAAGGATTTTGGCCGGGTCGTGCAGACCGTGGTATTCAGTTCCCAGACCGGAAATACCGATTCCTGGCCTGCGGATCTCGATACCCCGCTTTTTGAGCCGCAAAATTTTGAAAGCATTATTTCAGAATACGAGAAACTTAACCAGGACGCCGGGGGCGGGCCGATAAAAGCCCAGTTTCCCATTAAAGAGCTGAGAAACGCAGCAGGGGTAATCGGCAATGTTACCGGATGGCCCGACTCGGACGGTATCTTCCGCAGGGCAAACCTGTTTTCGGTTTTTGACGGAAAAGCGGTACCCGGCCTTTCGGCGGCTTCCCTTCTTGCCGCGGGTTATGATCGTCAGATTACGTATAACGAGAAGAAAAGCTTCATAGAATGGGACGGCTGGACGATTCCTGTTGATCGGCACGGGAGAAGCATTCTCCGTTTCCGGGGCGACGTGGATCGCTACATTCCCTATTTCGCCCATGAGATACTTATGAGCAAGGAAGCCTACGAAAACGGAAACACCGAAGAGCTGGGAAGCGCCTATCTGCCGCCTGAGGATTTTGCCGGCAAGTTCGTGTTCTTCGGCTATTACGCCCAGGGGCTTTTTGATTTTGCCAGTTCTCCGATTCGCTCTACCTATCCCGGCGTGGGAATGCACATCACTATGCTGGACAATATTTTGCAGAGGGATTTTATACGGTCACCTTCCACGTTATTCGATATTATACTGATATTTGCCGCCGCCGCCCTGGTGACGGCGCTCACCATTTTTTCAAATCGTATTCCGGTAGTTGTGGGGGGCCTGGTAATTGTTGTCATCGCTCTTACCGGCTTCGCCTTTGGCGCCTACCATTTCGGCAGCCTGTGGGTTCCGCTGACAGCTCCCCTTGCCGGGGCCCTGCTCGCCTTTTTTACCGCCACCCTGTATAACTACGCCACTGAAGGCAGCCAGCGGCGTTTCATAAAATCCGCGTTCAGCCAATACCTTTCGCCGGTAGTTATCGATCAGCTCGTCGCCAACCCGAACCTGCTCAACCTGGGAGGAGTGCGCCGCGAGATCAGCATCTTTTTTTCCGACGTGCAGGGTTTTACCACGATCTCCGAAAAATTCAAGGACGATCCTCCCAAATTGACGGAACTGCTCAACGACTATCTTTCCTTTATGACCGACACGATTCTCGATTCCGGGGGCACCATCGACAAATACGAAGGCGACGCAATCATCGCTTTCTGGAACGCCCCCTTAAGCTATGAGGATCACGCCGCCAGGGCCGTACAGGCCTCGCTGGCCTGCCAGCAGCGGCTCGCCGAGCGGCAGGATTTCTTTGAGGAAAAATTCGGCGTGCGCCTCCTGACCCGTATCGGCCTTAACACCGGCTACGCGGTGGTAGGCAACATGGGTTCCAGCAAGCGTTTTGACTATACCATGCTGGGCGATGCGGTTAACCTCGCCGCCCGCCTTGAAGGCCTCAACAAGCAATTCGGCACCTACCTTATGTGCACCGGGGAAACGTTCAGGCAGGCCGGAGAGACGGTCAAAACGGCGGGAACCGGCAGCGGCTTTTTCGGCCGCAAGCTTGCCCAGGTCGCGGTGGTCGGGAAAAAAGAGGCCGTTACCGTTTACGAGCCTTTGCCCGAAGCGGTGTTCCGCGGGAAAGATGCCGTTATCCGCCGCTTCGACAAAGCCAGGGACCTGTTCTATGCCGGCAGATTCGCCGAGGCCCTCCCGTACTTTGAGTCTCTCGCAAAACTCGACAGCCCCGCTTCATTCTACGCGGAACAGTGCCGCTACTATATTGAACGGCCCGCCGAGTGGAAAGGCTACTGGGAGTCAAAAAGCAAATAGCCCCTTACTTCAGACAAACGGCTTCGGCGAGGTTCAGTGCGCCTTCTTTTATATGTATGTTGTTGTAGCGCACCGAATCGATTTCCCTTCCGGACTTGTTGTAATAGTTTATCCGGAAGGAATAAATCCCCGGCACGATATTGATGCCGCCCACATAAGCCCTGGCGGGGAAATAGCGGGATATGCGGAGATCCGCCTGTTCGCTTGCCTCCGCGAAAATCTGGGCGGTAATACTGAGGAGGCCCAGAACCAAGGAGATTTCGGCTTCATCTTCTTCTGTTTCTTTCGCGGCGGTATCCAGCGCCAGGGAGCCGAGACCTTTAACCATGGCACGTAACACCGATTTGAGATAAATAACATTTTGGCGGGCCTTGAATGTTTCCCGTGTTACCGCTTCAATATCTTCCAGCAGTTCCAGCCTGAAGCGCTGGCCCTTATCAAACACGACCTCGATTCGCGTTATCTCGGAGCGGCGGCTTTCCAGCTCCGGCAGGGCGATTTTCGCCCAGCGTGAACCGGGCAGGGGGATTCGAAGTACGCGGCTGCGCTTAACCGGGGAAAGCCCGCTAAAGGCAAGCGCGTTAAATCTGGCCATGCCTTTGGGAATATTCAGCTCCCCTGAAATGGAAGAAGGCACCGGATAATTGTATACCACCGGGGCGTTGGCAAAGGCAAGCCGCAACCCCTCGCTGTCAATCCTCGCGTCATCATACATTCCCTCGTTCCGGTAAAACAATATTCCCAGATAACGGGCCAGCGCCGAATCGGTAAACTTCCCGGCGGCCCGGAGATTGGCAGGAATATTCCCCTGCCCAAGCTCAAGGGCTTCTTTCTGGAGCGCCGTGGTAATCACATTGTATTTTGCCGAAAGCTGCGCCGTCTTGTTATTCATCCGGCGGATTTCAACCATAGCGTCCTCAAGATTTCCCCGGTGAAAATAGTTAAGCGCATTAAAAGAATTGATGTAGATATCCTCATAGTCCTCGCCCGGATATTCCAGAACGGTGTCGTTTAACAAATAGGAGCCGATTTCCCGTGTAACGCTTCTGGTATAGGCCGTCTCTATCGCCCGTTCGCCGCTTTCCAGGAGCCGGGAAGATTCCGCGTAGTTTTTCGCATAATGACTGAGCATACCCTTATCCAGAAAATAGAGCACACTGTCCTTTGAAGGCGCATACAGGGAATTCTTTCTCTTTTCCAAAAGCCCGGCGCTTTCAGCGTAACGGGATTGTTCCGCCGCATTGTCAAGCCGCGCAAATGAGCCGGTGGCACAGGAAAGAACAAGAAACGCCGCCGCATAGCACAGGAGAAATTTTGCCAATTTGAAAAAAAATCCAGCGGAACCCATGAGATTTAAATATATAACGGTATGTTTTTTTATACAATAGAACTGTTCGAAAACCCAGGGATAAGCCTCCGCGGAACAGCGCTCCGCAATATCTTTAGCGTTGCTTAACCCGTAAGGTGAGAAACTTGCGTTTTTAAGCAAAAAACTTCTAAAAACTGAAGTTTTGGAAGTTCCCTTTAGATCATTTGCGGGTTTACAGGATTTTACGATGCATTTTTTCGGTGACAGACGCGCTCATTTTTCATCCGTGCCCCCGCGTATGTTTTTTAACGCTTCATAGGCCACTCTTGCCGCTTCCTGTTCGGCGCTTTTTTTATTCCGCCCCATGCCGGGGCCGTAGGCTTTATTGTTCACGCCGACTTCCATCCAGTATATCCGCTCATGCTCGGGGCCCGATCTCTTTACCATGCGGTATTCAGGATACGTGCGAAAATAGCGCTGGCAGAATTCCTGCAGCAGGGACTTGTAATCCTGGTGGTAATCGGTGTCCGCCACGCGGTCTACTTCGGGGGCAAGATAACGGCTTACAAAGGCATAGGCGGCCTTGAAGCCGGAGTCAAGGTATAGGGCGCCGATAAGGGCTTCCAGGGCGTCGGCCAGAATCGTCTTCTTGGTTCTGCCCCCTGAGAGATCCTCTCCCTTGCCCAAAAGCAGCATGGTATCTATCTGTAAAAGCCTGGCCACCGAGGAAAGCACCTCCTCGGAGACCACCACGGATTTTATCTTGGCAAGCGCCCCTTCGCTTTTCTCGGCGTATTTTTCGTATAACAGCGTGGCGCACACCGCGCCCAGGATCGAATCGCCCAGAAATTCAAGCCGCTCGTTGTTAAGCCTGGCGCCGGACTCGTTTGACACCGACCGGTGAATGAAAGAAAGGTTCAAAAGCTCTAGGCTTCTGAACCTGAAACCGGCGATCTTCTGAAACGCAGCCAATTGTTTCTTTCTTCCCGGCTCCAGGGCCGGGAACAGCCCTGTCTTACTTCTGCTGGGATTTGATGTATTCGTAGGCGTCCTTGACCGTCTCGAATTCATTGGCCTTCTCATCGGGGATAGAAATGCCCATCTCTTCCTCAATGGCGTAGACCAGTTCATAGGTGTCCAGGCTGTCGGCACCGAGGTCCTGGCGGAAAGACGCATCCATAGTGATCTTTTCCTCTTCCACTTCCAGCTTATCGGCGATGAGTTTTTTCATCTTTACAAACAATTCTTCGTCCATTTTTTCCTCTCTATGGTTAAACTTTTGAATCGGGCACAATTACCTGCTTTCCCCGGTAAAAGCCGCATTTGGGGCAGACCCGGTGCAGCAGGACCTTGTTACCGCAACTCCCGCACTCAATCATGGTGGGAGCGGTAAGTTTCATGTTAATAGACTGTCGTCGGCGGGTTCGCGCTTTCGATGTCTTAAATCTGGGTACAGCCATATTAAAACCTCTCTTGGTGTAAAATAACAAAAAACCCGATTCGTGTCAAGATCAACAACCTCGCCCTGCAGGGCGAGGTATGTTGTTCTCCCGAGGTATTGCATTCGGGGTTTAATACCTTTTTAACCGCCCTGAAGGGCGGGGTATTAAACCCCTCAGCACGAATAAAAATGAACTATTCCGCTTAGGGCAACGCTGATTAACTTGACGCTAATCAGCGTTGCCCTATTATTTTGTAACTATTCAGTCGATCCCCTATTTCAGGCCATTTTGGACAATAATGCCTTGAAAATCATGCGGTTTGATAGAAATTCATGCTGTTTATAGCGATAATTCGGGTAAAATCTCTACTCGACTGAATAGTTACA
>JAIROT010000249.1 GCA_031257385.1 Treponema sp. | reverse complement strand
ATAAAGAAAATGCACAATTTTGTGCATTTTCTACCTTGCAGACTCCCAAAGGAGCCCAAAAATCGGGGGTTTTTGCGGTCAAAGGCCGCAAAAATCCACAAGTCCCACAGGCTCCTGGGGGAGAGCCGCTCCGGGGGAGGGATCGGCGAAATCCAGGTACGCGGGCCGAATGTAATGCTGGGTTATTACAATGACGGGGAACAGACCCGCCGGGCTTTCAGCGGCGGATGGCTGCGTACCGGCGACCTGGGCCGTCTGGATAAAAAAGGCCGCCTGTACATCAAGGGCCGCCTCAAAACCCTTATCCTCGGCCCCGCCGGGGAAAATATCTACCCCGAAGAAATCGAAGGGGTTCTCAAGTCCTCCCGAATGGTGGAAGACGCCTTGGTCTACCCCGGCGAACATGGCGAATTGGTCGCCATGGTGCGCTTCAGCGAGAGCGCGAAGGCGGCAATCCAGACCGCCGCCGGGGCCGCCCACGCCGCAAAGCAGGCCGTTGAGGAGCTGCGGCACTGGGCGAACCGCCGCCTTGCCGTTTTTTCCCGCATTAGCCGGATAGAAGCCAGGCTAGAGCCCTTTGAAAAAACCCCCACTCTGAAAATAAAGCGCTACCTGTACGGCCTGCCCCTCCCCTTTGAAACGCCGCCGGGGTAAAACAGCATCTATCGGCGTCATAAAAAGACAGGGCGCCCCCGGGCATTTTCCAATGACCGGGGCGCCCCTTTCTTTAATTTTTACATCACAGAAGGCTTCGGCAAACGCCGCTGAGCGGTCTGTGCCTCCTTTTTTGCGCCGTTTAGCGGCGGGGATTATCCTATTGCCACCGAACCGGTTTCCCCGGTCCTGATACGGATGGTTTCTTCAATCGGCAGGATGAAGATTTTCCCGTCTCCTATTTCACCGCTCCTTGCGCCCCGGATAATGGCGTCTACCGTCGGTTTCACAAA
This sequence comes from Treponema sp., assembly GCA_031257385.1. Classification (GTDB taxonomy): domain Bacteria; phylum Spirochaetota; class Spirochaetia; order Treponematales; family Breznakiellaceae; genus WQXQ01. Next base: position 11,794 of record JAIROT010000249.1, on the reverse strand, counting down.
GTTGTCGTTTACGGCGATTTCAACGCGGACCTTTTTCAAAAGGTTCACTTCCATTTCAATGCCCCGGTATTGCTCCGTGTAGCCCTTTTGCTGACCGCAGCCCAGAGCGTTGGTGATCGAAACCTTGTAAACTTCGGCTTTGTACAGTTCCTGCTTAACCTCGTTCAAAGCGTGAGGTTGGATATAAGCGATTATCAGTTTCATTGTGCGCCTCCTTTACGTATTGGTGAAGATCTGGAAGCCGGTATAGGCTTCAGACTTGTGCTCTGAGATGTCAAGGCCCATCAGTTCTTCCTTGGCGCTGACCCGCAGGCCGAAGATAAGCTTAATCAGCGTAAAGAGGAGGAGGCTGGTAATACCTGCCCAGGCCCCCACCGCGAGGATGCCGATGAGCTGTGTACCCAACAGGCTTGCCCCGCCGCCGTGAAGCAGGCCGAGTACCCCGTCCGCTTCCGCGTTACCCCAAATGCCGACCGCGATGGTTCCGAAGATGCCGCAAACCAGGTGTACCGAGACGGCGCCCACCGGATCGTCAACCTTGAGCACTTTATCGATAAACTCAACCGACAACACGACCAGAACACCGCCAATAAGGCCGATGATAATCGCCGCGCCCGGAGAAACCACCGCGCAGGGGGCGGTGATCGCCACCAGGCCCGCGAGAAGTCCGTTCAGGGTCATGGATGCGTCAGGTTTTTTGAACCAGATCCAGGAGAAGACAAGGGCCGCTGCGGCGCCGGCGGCCGCGGCCAGACAGGTAGTAACGGCAACCCGGGCAATGGCCAGGCCGCTCCAGATACCCCCTTCTCCCACGGTGGCAAATCCTGTGGAAGCGCTGTTAAAGCCGAACCAGCCGAAGAACAGGAGCAGCACGCCCAGGGCCGCGTAGGGAATGTTGTGACCGGGGAAGGCCTTGACGCTCACCTTTCCGTCTTCGCCCTTGACGTATTTGCCAAGCCGGGGGCCGAGGATGATTGCGCCCATCAGGGCCGCCCAGCCGCCCACTGAGTGGACCACCGTCGAACCGGCAAAATCGTGGAAGCCGAGTTCGGCAAGCCAGCCGCCGCCCCAGACCCAGTGGCCCGAAATGGGGTAGATAAAGGCCGAAATGAAGCATGTATAAATCAGGTACGACTTAAACTGTGTCCGTTCAGCCATGGCCCCGGAAACAATAGTCGCCGCGGTTGCGGCAAAGACCACCTGGAAAAACCAGGATTTGTAGAAATTGCCGGTCTCTATATCCAAAGCCATGGGGCTGTGGAAAAACTGATCCGACCCGATAAGCCCGCCCAGGGCATCGGCCCCATACATGAAGCCCCAGCCGATGGCCCAATACACAATAGCGCCAAAACAGAAATCCATCACGTTTTTCATGGTGATATTGGTGGCGTTTTTTGCCCGGGTAAGTCCTGTCTCCACCAGCGCGAATCCCGCCTGCATGATAAAGACCAGGATGCCCCCGATAAAAAGCCAGACCACATCCAGGGAGAATCCCAGGCTCTCAAGACTCTCCTGGGCGAAGAGGGAAACCCCCAGACACAACAGCAGAATCGTCAACACAACTAATTTTTTCCTCACCTTTTTGTCCTCCAAAAATAAAAATAAGGCATACAGCCAGTCCGCCCCAAAATCACGGTACGGCCGCAGCGCCGGATTTTGAAACTTCTTCAGCCTTATATTAGCAAAAAGTGTGCCAAGTATTGTTTTTTGGGGGAATTATTGTAACTATTCAGCGCGGGGGAGGGGGGGCTGTTTCCATACCTGGTCTGTACACCGCCGCTTTTTCTGTCCGCCCCCCCTACGCTCCGGCCCCTTCGGGTCCTCCGCTACCCCCCTGGGGCGGAAAATGGCTGCTTGCGCCCCGCAGACTATTCTTGACCCACAATTTATGTTTTGGCGAGGTATGTTGTTTTTCTTTTTTCTACATAAATGTAGCTTGTTATTTTTCGTCCTACATATTTGTAGTTCTGTAGAGCCGCCAATTGACGCCGTAGTGGTGCACCCGCAGGCCCATCTGCCGCTCGGTAATGCCCAGGCGGCGGGCGGCTGCGGCCATATTACCGTCGGTGATTTTCAGGGCTTCCACAATCAGTTCTTTTTCCAGACGGGAAAGGGCCGCTTCCAGCGTGGTGATGGGTTCGGTGTTGGTAGAAACCGCGGATTGCAGGCTGGGGGGAAGATTGTAGGAGTGTATTACCGTGTCGGTGGAGAGGATTACGGCCCGTTCCATACAGTTTTCCAGTTCCCGCACATTGCCGGGCCATGAGTAACTGGTCAGGAGGTCCAGGGCCGGGGTGGATATCCGCTTGATGAGCTTGCTGTTTTTTTCAGCGTATTTTTCGGCAAAATAATCCGCCAAAAGGATAAGGTCGCTTTTCCGCTCCCGCAGCGGAGGGACGTGCAGGGGAAATACATTAAGCCGGTAGTACAGATCTTCACGAAAACGGGCGGCTTTAACTTCGGCCTCAAGGTTGCGGTTACTGGCGGCAATCAGCCGGACATCAACCTTGATCGTAGTGGTTCCCCCTACCCGTTCCAGCTCCCGCTCCTGCAAGACCCGCAGCAGTTTTACCTGTACCTGGGGAGAAAGCTCGCCGATTTCATCCAGAAAAATGGTTCCCCGGTCGGCCATCTCGAAACGGCCTTTCCGCTGACTCGTCGCGCCGGTAAAGGCCCCCCTTTCGTGTCCGAAAAGCTCGCTTTCAATAATCGATTCCGGTAAAGCGGCGCAGTTGATCTTTACCAGAGGCGCCGCCGCCCGCCGGGAAAGACGGTGCAGTTCCGCCGCTATCAGTTCTTTTCCGGTACCGCTCTCCCCGGTGATCAGCACCGTGGCGTCGCTGGGCGCAACCTGGGACAGCAGCTCATAGACCCCGCGCATGGCGCTGCTGGTCCCGATAATCGCACTGTCAGGCGCTAGTCTGCCCCCGTGATCACGGCCCGGCGCTTCCCCCGTGCCCAGCCCCTCCGGCTCCTTTTCCTGGCGCAGCCTGAACTGTTCCTCCAAAATCCGTTCCCGCAGCTTGGCGGAATCCGCTATTACCGAAGAAACCTTCTCAAGAAAAGAGCGATCCCGCTCCATCCGGGCCTCGGGGTCTTCGTCAAGTATCCTCCGCTCGGCGCTCAGGGTGCCGATAATGTTCCCTTTTGAACGGATGGGGACACAGTAATAGGTCAGTCCCGCCATGTCCTCCCTGGCCCGGTTCTTGGCGCGGTTGAGAAAATGGGTGTCTTTGGAAAGATCCGGTACGGTAACGGGAAGGCCGGACTCAAACACCCGGCCCACCAGTCCCTCACCCAGGCGGTATATTCCCCGTTCCTTTTCCCCGGCGGTAAGCCCCGCGGCTTCCTCGATTTTCAGCATCCCTGTGGCCCGATCCAGCAGGGTAACCATACCCCAGTGCAGGCCCGCCCGAATTTCCAGCAGGCTGAGCAAAGGCCCCAGGGCCGTCCGCAGTTCTACATGCTTGTCAAAGGTATGTGCGATATCGAAGAGCAGCTCAAATTCCGCACGCTCCCGTTCAATTTTGGAAAACAGTTCCTGACTGACGGCCGCTCCGGAAATTACCGTTGTTTCATTGGATTCCATGTAGACAGTTTATTACGATTATGTAGGAAATTCCAGATACGCACCTATGGACAGCATTACTCCAAATGGATGGGGTAGACCGAAGGGTATGTTTTTTCCCTCAGCTCCTTTTCATATTTAGTCAGCTATTTCAAGCGGCATCGTGTCGCGCCTATGCGTTCATCCCGGCCTGTAGAAGAATACTCTTCCATTTCCAGACGAGCGGCCCTTTCTGAATCCGGCGGCGCAGGGATTCTTCGGTATGGGAAAAATCGTTTTTTCCCATTTGTTTACTGATAAACGCCCCCCAGCGGGAATGTTTCCGGTCAAACCACGCGGCAATGTCCCGCTCGGTAATCAGCCGTTCCTCTTTTTGCTCAAACAAATCAAAGCGTACGGTAAAGCCCCCTTTTTCAAGGGCCTTTTTGAGCGTATCGGCGTCCCAGTTCCAGGGATCGGCGCCCTGCTCCCCGTTCCCGGTTTCGCCGGCGGCGGAGAAAAACAGATCTTCGGCCCGGCGCATTTCCCCGGCGAGTTCCCCGGACGCCTCACATTCTTCCGTCAGAATTCGGGATATCCGCTCTCCCAGGCGGGGAGGGGAGCAGAGGAGGCTAAGGCCGCCGCCGGGCGCAATAAGCGGCCCGGCAAGTTCGGCAAACCGGGAAAAAGCCTCCTGTGGGCTGTTGTTTTGGAAACCCCGTTTCCAGGGTTCCCTGACAAGAATATGGTCAAATTGAAGGCTTGAAAACCATTCGGCAGCCTGCCCTGTTGTGGGGAGCAGTTCTCTTTCCAGAACGGCGATTTCAGGCTTTTCAACTTCGTCTAATAAGGCGGCGGCGTAGCCGAGCAGGGCTTCACGGGCAGCGCCGCCGTTTACCAGGGCGGAGACGAGTCCTTCGGGACAGCGGCGTAGTCCTTCCCAGAGGAGCAGCCCGTCATTTGCCAGGGGGATAAGCAGGCGGGCGTGGCGGGAAGGGGAAGCCAGCCTGAAAATAGCGTCACGGTCGGAGAGGAGCAGGCCGCTCCTGCCCGATTCCAGCCGTTTGAACCAGCCTTCCCGTCCCTTGGCCGCCGCGGACCAGGTAAGGAATTCGCCGCCCGCCGCATCCGCGCCGTCGCCCAGGACAATCGCCGCCTGAAGCTCCCGTTTTCGCAGTACTTCCTCCCGGATATTTCCTTCGTAACCCATAGTCGAGGGAATGTAAAAAGTCCTGCCCCGCAGGGCCGCGGGAAGGTACTGCTGCGCGGCCCAGTGATCCCGAAAAGCGTGAGGGTACACATAGCCTTCGCCATGACCGAAACTTTCCGCGTCTCTGCCGGCGTCCCGCAGGTGCCTGGGCACTTCGGCGTCTTCCCGGTCAACCTCCTTCAGCGCGTCAAAAAACGCCATGGCGGTATTTGACTTGGGCGCGGTGGCAAGGTACAGGCAGGCATGGGCCAGGGGAAAATTCCCTTCAGGGAAGCCGATGCGGTCAAAAGCCCCTGCGCAGGAAATAACGACCGAAAGGGCATGCGGGTCGGCAAGTCCTACATCCTCGCTGGCCAGGATTATCATCCGGCGGAAAATAAAGCTGGGATCTTCCCCGGCCCGGACCATTTTGGCCAGCCAGTACAGGGCCGCGTCGGGATCGCTGCCCCGGACGCTTTTGATAAAGGCGCTGATCGTGTCAAAGTGATAATCTCCGTCCCGGTCATAGAGCAGGGCCCGGCGTTGTATGCTTTCTTCGGCGGCTTCCAGGGAAACGTATATTTCCGCGCCGGCGGGCGGCGGCCAGGAGGGAGGGCTGGTTTCCACAGCCAGTTCGAGGGCGTTGAGGAGGCTGCGGGCGTCGCCGCCGGCCACTTCCACCAGGTGTTCCAGGGCGCCTTCCCCAAAACGCACCCGCCAGTTTCCATAACCCCGCTCCGCATCGGCGGCGGCCCGCCGGGCGGTTTCCATCAGGTCACCGGAGCACAGGGATTTAAGCTGGAACACGCGGCTGCGGCTGACCAAGGCTCGGTTTACCTCGAAAAAAGGATTCTCCGTGGTGGCGCCCACAAGAATAACTGTACCGTTTTCCACCCAGGGGAGCAGGGCGTCCTGCTGGGCCGTGTTCCAGCGGTGTACTTCGTCTACAAAGAGAATGGTCCGCTTGCTGTAGAGCCTGAAACGCTCATCGGCGCGGTCAATGGCTTCCCGAATATCCTTGACGCCTGAAAGCACCGCGTTAAGGTTTTCAAACGCCGCCCTGGTGGTATTGGCGATAACCCTGGCAAGGCTTGTTTTGCCCGTACCCGGCGGGCCGTAAAAAATTACCGAGGAAAGCCGATCCGCCTGGATTGCGCGGCGGAGCAATCTCCCCGGTCCGACAATGTGATCCTGTCCGATAATGTCTTCAAGGACGCGGGGCCGCATCCGGTCGGCAAGCGGGCTTTGTCCGGCAACGGTTTTGCCGCTTCCCGCTCCGGGGGAATTTTTCGCGGCAAAAAGCTCATCCACGAATCATTCTTCCGCGTTCCACTGCCATCCTCCGCTGGACCGGTTACGGTAGGACCACAGGCCGTCCTTTTGGGTGGAGGCGAAGAGAGTCATATCAGTATCAACCGCGTAAGGAGCCTGGAAAAGATGGTTAACCGCATGCTCCCCGATAGAGGAATCGTAGTTCCCGCCGTGGTGCATACTGGTAGCCGGCTTAACGAATGAGCCGGAGGGGACGCCGTTAGTTATCGCCTGTTCCTGGTAACCAAGGACATAGGAGGAATCGCGCCTTCCCGCGAGGATGAGCCGCGGGAGCCCGGTTGAATCGGCGGAACTCCGCCAGACGGCAAGGGCGCCTGTTGCGGTACTTGTTTTTCCTTTAAGATTTATTGCGCCGCTCGAACCGTCTATCAGCACGAGCTGTCCGTCCTGCCGGATGGCGGCTATATCCGATGCCGTTCCATTATTTTCCAGGCTGACCATACCCAGGTAATGCTCAGTATTGAGAGAAGTTACCGTACCGGGAAAACCCGATGCGCCCGGCTCCACCTTATAAATTTGACCGGAAACCTCGGTGGTTTTTGAAGTACACAGATAATAATTACTTCCGTTAAAAACGGCCCCGGTAAGCAAGCCGGTATCGGAACGCAAAGTGGGAAGAGCGAGAGGAGTCTTCTGCTCATCTATGTAAAGAATAGCATATTTATCGCCCGAGGCTTTCTTCCCGACAAAAACCTTATCCCCGGCGGCATAAACTCTTTCAAGGGCAGAATCGGTACTAATGTCGGCCCAGTTCGCTTCGGTGTTGCCGATTCGCTTTAAGCCTTTAGTCGTTGAAGCGTAAAGATAAGCGGACGTGGCCGCGAGGCTCGTGATAGTTCCGTCCGGTTTAGGTATGCGAGTACCCTTATCCCAGCCCGCGGATTTGGCGTATGAATAAAGAGAATCGCCTGAAGCCACACAGAGATAATCTTTCCCGTTACGCTTAAATACCGCCATATTGGTGGGGCCTCCCTTAATCCGGGCCTCCAGGGGCTTATTGGACTGGGATATTTCATGAAAAATCGCGTCCTGGTTACAGGAGCCCAGCGCGAAAAGCGCCCCGAAAAGGAATAAAAACGCCGGTTTTTGTAATGTGCTGTGTCTCATGATGGTCTCCGCCTAAAAGTGATAGCGGACGGCAATGGTAAGGTCCGCGATGTTTCCGTGTACATCTTCCTCGGGATTTTTGGTCCACTGCGGGAACCAGCCCCAGTTGGCGTTTACGCCGAAGGACCAGTCGGGGTTAAACCGGTAATACAACGAGGCCCCCGCTTTCACGAAAATACCGAAATACCCCAGCTCAAGGTAGCGCTGGGGGGCAATCCCCGCCGTTACCGTAAGGGGAATTTCAAAACGCTGGAATATGAACTGGTAGCCTAGCCGAAGCCCTATGGGGATAATAAAAACCGTGCTCTGCGCCACCGTATAGTTGAACATCCCCCCGATTTCCCCCCCTACGCTTATATGGGAGTTGAGATAGTAGTTGTACGCCAAAGAACCGGTACCGCCGAGGGGGGGGGAAAAGTTATGCTCGATTATATTGCCCTGGTTGAAAAAGACCGTGGGGAAAATCAGCCCCATGGAGATAATGAAGGTCTGATCCCCCTGCGAATAGAACTCAGGCGCGTAAATATCCCACTCGGATTCAATGTCTCCGGGCTGATTCTCCTGCGCGCGGAGCCTTCCCCATCCTCCGGCGTACAGTATCAATACCAATAAAAAGGCCCACGCTTTTCGCATACGCACAGCTCCTTCAATTTGCCCGCCATAGCACCATGCGGGCGGTACCCCTAAACGTACATTAGCCTATAGTAGCCGGTTACTCCAGTACCGGAATTGCCGGGCTTAACCTGTTGACACCGGTTTCTGCTTTAACAACAAGCGGAAAGCCCCGCGGTTACTCTGAATTGCGGCTGATTCCCCGCTCAAGGGCGAGGTAGTCAAGCAAAACGGGGTATTTGGCAAGCAATGCCCCGTACTGTTCCAGTTCGTCAAAGCGCAGGCGGCTGTCAATCCTGCTTTCCGCCTTTTGCAGAAGGGCCGAAGACGCGTATTCCCGCTGTCCGGCGATAAAATCCTCATACAGGCCCCGGACCTGCCCGTAAAGGGCAAAATCGGGGAATTTTGCCGCGCTCACCAGACAGGAAACATCGTTTAGGCCGGGGAATTGCCCCGCAAGTTCCCGTTCCAGCTCCGGACTGGAACCGGTTTTGAGGATTTCCTCCATTTGCCGGGCGTCCGCCTCCCCCGAACCGAGGCGGCGCAGGATAAAAGCCCCCATTTTTTCGGCGATTCCCTGTTCGCAGGTATCCAATTCATCCTGGCTGCCGATATTATTATCAGAGACCATTGTGACCAGGGCATCGGGATTTACCGTAAAGGACAGGGAAGCCTTGATCTCCCAGGAAAAGTCCGCGGGAATATCCGCGAAAGCCGCGTAGGTGTTCCCCGACGGCAGGGTGTTTCCTGCGCTGATGCTGTGGCGGACCGGCGCAATACGGAACACCGCGATCTCTACGTTGGTAGGAATCAGCGCGTACCAGAGCCAGCGGAATTCCCCGGAGCGGATCACGCGGGGATCGACCCCATGGGTTTTTGAGCGCACGATCCCATAAGCGCCGGGGGGTACCTTTAACTGGACCCAGCCGAAAAAGAAGACAAGGCCGCCCAGAATTATAAGGATGAACAGAGTGGCAAAAAACTTTTTCATGTCGTATTATTATAATAACCTATATAAAGCCGGTTTGACAACCGTAAATTTTTCAAAAACAGCGTTTTTTGAATGGGGAACCGTTTCAGATATTCAAAAAGTGGGAATGGGGAATGGATGATGTAACCGGCCGGAAGATATGGTTCCGGGGCGTGCCGTGGCCGCTTCGCGGGGGGGTGCTCCTCAGTTTCTCCCTCTCGGTTGCCGCCTTTGTATTGTATATGGCGGGCAATATACCGGAGCGGGGTTTCCCCGACGAGACTCAGTTTTTGCTCCTCAGGATAATGCAGTACCTGGCCCTTTTTCTGATAGTATTTTCCCTCTGCGCCCTGGGCTTCAGCGTCCGGCTTTTGGTCCGCAAGCCCCGGTTCCGGTATTTGCTGGGTATGGGACTCTATTTTTTGACCGGGATACTGGGGATACTTCTGGTGGTTCTCAATTCGTTTATTGTTGTCGCTGCGGGGGGAAACGGATGAGCGAAAAAAGACTTTACGCCCTGCGGGGGGCCGCCCAATGTCTGAACGAGGCAGAAGACATCCGCGAACAGACCGCCCTGCTTTACGATGCATTGCTTGCGCAGAACAATCTGGCGGAAGCGGACATTGTCTCACTGGTTTTTTCGGTAACGGCGGACCTTGACGCGTTTAATCCGGCCGCGGCCCTGCGCCAATCCGGCAGGGCAGGGAATTTGGCCCTTTTCGCGGTCCAGGAAGCCGAAACCCGGGGCGCCCTGGACCGTACCGTCCGCGCCCTTCTCCACTGCTACCTCCCCGAAGGCTCCGTTCCCCGCCACGTGTACCGCAACGGCGCCGAAGTCCTCCGGACGGATCGGCGTTGACACTGTTCAGGGCCGGCTTGACTATTATTGGCGTTTATGTTAATGATTCAAGGGCTTTTAAGTGGTATTGCCGCCTTAGCTCAGCTGGCAGAGCACTTGACTTGTAATCATGAGGTCTCCGGTTCGATTCCGGGAGGCGGCTGGTCAAGGTGGTTGTTTGAAATAGCGTAAAGTAACGCACTTTACGCGCCATTATCCGGGGAGTTTCCAGAGCGGTCAAATGGGGCAGACTGTAAATCTGTTGGCTCAGCCTTCGAAGGTTCGAATCCTCCACTCCCCAAAAACGCGGCTTTCCGAAAGGAAAGCCGTTGTTGTTTTTGAATGAGGATTCGAAGGGTTTAGCCCGCCGACCTACGGGAGGAAAAGGCGCCAGGGATGGCGCCGGAAGGGCTAAACCCCGGCCCGGAAGCCTGAGACAGGAAGTCGAAGGCTGGAGGGCGAATCCTCCACTCCCCAAACACTGTAATTCCTTATCCTGTAAGGAATTACGGGATTTTCATTTAAAAAGAAAAATCGAATTGCGTGGCATCGTGCTCTTATCGTGCTTTTATTTTTTGGAGTACCGTCATGCCCAGACCGCAAAAGCCATTTTTTACGCGCAGAAGGAACGATTCAAAAACCTTCCTGTTCTCGATTAACCCGGCTTCCGGGCTTCCCTGGAAGGCATGCCTTGACTGGCAGCGCCGCAGCTTCCAGGACTTTCCGGATGCCCTTGCCCAGTACCGCAACCCGAAAAACAAGTCCGCGGCGGATGCCGGCGTTATCGCCCTTATCCAGTACCTTAACCAGGAGCTGGAGGCGGACAACGCCCGGCGTATCCCCCCGGAAAACGTTACGGTGAGCGACTGGGCAAAGAAGTTCACGGACATTGAGACCAGCCCCAGGACCGGCAGGAACGCCGCCAAGAACCGCTCCTATTCCCTGGGGACACTTGATACTTATAAAACCTATTACAATACTCATATTAAGAATGATCCCATTGCGGAAATGCTCATGTCCGAAGTGGATGAGGATGATGTGACAACTTTCACCAACCGCCTGTCTATCAAAAAGCTCAAGAACGGGGCCCCTATGGCGGGGAGCCGGACATTCACCGGAATCGTTATATTCCTCCGCATGGTTTTTAGGGAATACCGGAGGAAACATAAGCGGTGGATCAATCCATTTCAGGATCTGGACCCGCCAAGCCAGAACAGCGTTCCCTATGATGCCCTGCCTCTTTGGCTTCCCTGCTGGAAGAAAGGGGAATATCCCTGCGGTATATACGGGAAATGCTTGGCCATTTCGATTTGAGAACCACCAGGCGATACCTCCACTCCACGGAGAAGACCATCAGAGATAATATGAGGTATGACCGGAATGACTATTTCTGAAATGGCTGAAAAGTTAAATCTTCCTCGTGATACAGTAATGAGACGTATTCTGCGTGGGGGGGTATAAGCCGCTCACCAAAGACGCCGTGTACTCACTGGATGTATTTGAGGCTATAAAGGATGTCCCCGGTAGGGGCCGCCCTCCCAAGGCCAAGCCGGAAACCTCGGCCAAGACAGCCCCGAAACCGGAAAAATAACCCCTCAAAAAAGTGATTTTTTTGAAAATGAAGAATTCTCTTGACATGCACACCATATAAGGTGTATATTGTGCCTATGAGCGGTAAGGACTTTGTTAAAAAGCTGATGAAAGATGGCTGGGTGCTGGATCGGGTAAACGGCTCACACCACATCATGCGGAAAAATGGCGTTATCCTGTCCGTGCCTGTCCATAAAAACGAAGACCTTAAACCGGGTATTCTCAATTCTTTGAATAAAAAGGCGGGGTATAAATGAAAACTACCATTCCTTGTAAAATCACCTATTCCAAAAAGGACGACTGCTGGTATGTGGAATCTCCGGGATTCTACGATGGTATTTTGACCTACGGCGCTACCCTTGAAGACGCCAAGGACATGGCCGCCGAAGCCGTTTCCGGTATTCTTGCCTCGTATCTGGAGTATGGAGATACGTTCACCATACCTAAAGGTTCCTCCTCTGCTGACTGGTTCGGCATAGAAATTGATCCAGGGTTGGCTTTTGCCCTCTGGCTCCGCCGAACCCGGCTTGCCCATAACATGACCCTTGCCGATGCCGCCGACAGAATGGGTGTTAAATACCAGGTGTATCAGAAACTTGAAAATCCTCG
>JAIROT010000150.1 GCA_031257385.1 Treponema sp. | reverse complement strand
TGTGTCCGTCCATGCTAAAACCTTCGCGCACACTACCCTGTACCGGCGCCCTCATTGTGGGCAGGTATTCCCTTTGAGCCGGCCTTCAGTAAATTGAATTGATGTATTCCCGCAGGGCCACGGGAAAATCTTCGGCGATTTTCCGCCGGACTCCAACCAGAACCCGGCTGTCCTCGTCTTCCTGGCTGGCGGGGTGGGACTCGCGGCCCGTTATGTTAAAAGTAAACAACTCCGCGCCGGTACTGGTGTCCACCAGCGCCGCGTCTACCGTATAGCGGGTATTGAAGTAGAGCGTCTTAGGGGCGGGAAAAGTGGATAGGGCAGCCTCGACAGCAAAACGGGAACTCCGGCCCCCCGTTTTAAAACCCTCCGCGCTAAGGGCATTGGCAAACGCCGCCCTGATACGGCCCTCAGAATCGCCCTGGACCCGCACGTCTACCGGTATGCTCCTTGCCCTGTCCAGCGCGGCGTTTATTTCTTCGGCCAGAAGGGAAATTTCCGGCTGACGGTTCTGCCCGTCAAGCATAAGCAGCACCAGGGCGCAGGTATCGGCTTTTGGGACAAGTTCCCGCGCCCTTTTACACCGCGGGATCGCCTCAAAAGTAATGCCCTCCGGCGCCGCTATCAGGGATTCTATTTCCCCCGCTATTTTATCCAACTCGGCATTGTAGAGGCCGGTGCATTTATCTTTTTCCATCACGGCCACCGCGTACCATATTCGATTTACCGTATCATTCCACGCTTCCCTGATTTCCGCACCCATAAGGTTGTCCAGCATGGCGGAGGATTCAATGGACTGGCTCATATTCGATTCTGAAGCGGAGCTGCCGTCCACCTGCCTTTCCCTGTCAATAATGCTTACCCTGCTTGATACGGACTGTTTGAAAAACGAAGTCAGCGCGGCAATGGCGTTTCTTCCCGCGTCCTGGCGGCCAGCCCCCGCGCCGGTGGCGGAAACATAAAGCTGGCTGGAATACACGGCGGAAGGATTATTTACCCACGCCGGTTTAGTCTGGGCGTTTAGCGCCGCGAATTCTCCGATCATAAAAAAAGCAAATAAACAAATATTTTTCACAGTAATAAAATTCCTATTCATTCCATTCTGTTGCGGATTCTTCTAAGGAAAAATCCACCGGTCTGCCTTCCAGGACAGGGTAATTTATTTGGCCTTTGCCGCTATAAGGGTCCAAACCGAATTTGTGTTTTTACCGATCCATGTCTCAAGAATCATCACGTTTACCAATTCACCTTCACTTTTTGTAATATTACCCGTCAATTTACTACCGTCCACATCGATAACTTCGTTGGAAACCATTATCGACAGCATCGGCAAAAGTGAGACAATCGCGGCCTCATAGGAAGCCGTGTATGTTTTTTGAAGCGAACCCCTGTTCCCTGAATATCCCACCCCCGCCAAAAAACCAGGAATATCGGCATTATGGTCCTTAACCCAGATAGGAACACCATTTTCGATCCGAGTTTCGTAAAGAGGAATATCGGAAACCCCTGAATATTGGGTCCTCACGATTACCGCGCCTTTTTTTTCCAAAATATCCGTGGTTTCATCAAAAACGAGGGCATCTATATAAGCCTCGTGGCTGTTTAACGGGCTTATCTGGTAAAAAAATTCGCTAAAATAGTCCAAGCTGCCGGAACCCTGATTTAACACGGCGGTACTTTCCGCATAGACACCATGATACAGGGCCGCTTTGCGGGCCGCGTCGGCCAGGGCTTCCCGTATAGATTCATCACGGTTTCTCCGCCGGCCGGCGATACCCATAATCGTAATAAAGGCGTCCTGCGGCCTCGTTACCCAATAACCACTATCAAACGATTCTTCCAGCGAAACCGTCTGCGTCGGAACCTGAATTTCCCTTCCCCCGGGAACCTTTTGCGCAGCGGAATCGGCGCAGGAAAGGTACAGCGAAAGAATCACGAAGAATGGCAAAGGGTAAAAAAGTATATTTTTCATATAATTTCCAAAACCAAAGTCCGCTGGAGCGAGGTTTACACCGCTAAAACGTATACCCCGGGAATTCAGAAACCGCGGGGGAATGACACATTATGTATATCATTCCGCCCCGCGGGTTCTTAATCCGCGCCGCCCGTTAAGCCGGTTATTCTTCAACTACGGGAACGGGTCCGCCGCCCGCTTCTTTGGCAAACGCGGTGTCCATACGAGTAAGGGCATTAAACGCGGCGGCGGCGGGGACCGCGAGTCTCGCGGCATTAACCGCCTGATCCACATCGACGGCGGCGGCGGATTTGCTGTATTCCATCACCACCCATAGGAGGCCGTTGCCATCCGTGTCCATTTTGATAGTCCTTGCGCCCCTCAAAGTGGATTTACTGAGGTTCTGGGTTATAGTCTCTTGAAACGAAAGGGCGGCCTCAGGATCAATCTCGCTGGTGGCGGTGTAATCCACCGTCATGTCTTTGACAATGGTCTGGAGCTGGCGGGAAATATCGGCCCGGGCCCTCGTTTCCCCAAAGGTCTTCCCGGTTCCCATCTTGGACATATCGTTCCCGATTTTGTAGGTCCCGATACCGATAAGCACGTCCTCCGACGCGTTCAAATAAGCGTCGTTTACAAAGGAGGGAACACCACTCAAACCCCTACCCAGAGGGCCGCCGGATGAAGATCCGCCGCCGGATTGAGGCGCACTGGCGCATCCCACCAATAACAGCGCCAGAACGGCCGCCAAGTTAAAAACTGAAAAAACTCTCATTTCATTCTCCTTCTCGCCGGTTAAAAAACCAGCCTGGAATTTTATACCGGCCATGGCATTACCGCCGCGCCGTTCTTAAAAGCCCGCTTCCGGTTAATACCGTTCCGAAGCGGCGGCCAGTACTGCCGCGCTTTCCGTGCTGAGTGCCCGCAGGCGGAGCCGCCGCAGATCGCCGGATCCGGTAACCGCACCGGTAATAATCACATCCGCGCCAGCGAATTTACCGATAGAAACTGCCTGGTTATCGTCCACTTCTCCGGACATCTGAAATTCCTGCTCCTGCCGAATCCGGTCCAGTTCGCTGCGGTCAATCAGGGTGTAGCCCTTCCCCACCATAAGGAATTCCAGTTCCCCGGAAATAAATTCCGATACTTCCGGGTCCCTGGCGGTAACATAAACAATCGCTATTTTTGATCTGGAAGGAATTTTATCCATAAGGACATTCGCCGCCCGATCCAGGGTAGCTTCTACGCTGGTGTCTGCCGGCACAGGTCTGGCCGGCGGCGTAGGCGGCTCCTCAAAAGCCTGAGTCATCCTGTCCACCGCCGCAGCAGCGGGGGCGGCGGCCGGGGCGATGGGAGCAGCAGCAACGAAACCCTGTTGTTCTATCACAAAGTTATCCAGGGAATGGGGGGTAACAACAAATTTAATACCGGGGCCGGCGTTAAACCGCAACGTCTCAGTCTTAATGGTGTACAATTCGGCATATATCGTATGCTCGCCCGGGGAGATTGAAATTTTGCCGGA
>JAIROT010000114.1 GCA_031257385.1 Treponema sp. | reverse complement strand
AGATAAACCGCGAAATTATTTTGACGCTCCTGGAACCGAGCGGCATACGCATCATCGAGGCTGAGAACGGAAAAGAGGCGATCAAAAAGTTTGAACAGTTTTCGCCGGAAATAGACATCGTTTTTATGGATATAAAAATGCCCGTTATGGGCGGCTTTGAAGCTACCGCCGCTATTCGGTCGAGTGGATGGCGGAACGCCGATACGGTCCCCATTATCGCCCTGACGGCCAACGCGTTCCAGGATGATATCGACAAGGCGCGCGCGGCTGGAATGAATGAGCATCTCAGCAAGCCTATCGACATTGACAAGGTATTCGCCATAATGAGCAAATACCTTAATGGCTAGGAGCCTGTGGGACTTTGTAGATTTTTTGCATATTTATGCAAAAATACCCCGATTTACGGGCTCCTTACGGAGTCTGCAGGGTATAAATAGTGTCTGTCCATAAAGTCGGTTACTGTATGGACAGACCTTGCATTTTCGCAGCCTTTAGACTGCGAAAATGCGTTTTTTAAGGTAGTCTGTCTATAATGTATCCACATTATAGACATTGAATTAGTCGTTAATCATATAACATTAATCCCGTAACAATATGAGTGAAACATTCATTGGAAATAATACAATAACATTTTTATTCAAAATAATTCTAAAATATACAGTATATACTTTTCCAAAATTTTGCAGAAATTCCGAATTCACCTTTTAATGAGCTTGAAAACATAAAAACACCGGCAAATCCATGGGTCCCGTTTCAAATTTATTCGTGCTGAGGGGTTTAATACCCAAAAACCCGCCTTGCGGCGGGGGAGTTTCAGGGCGAGCTTGTTGATATCCTTCTCTTTTCCCTGCCCCCTTATTTATGCTACAGTTCAAACAGAGAGGTTTTTTATGACTGCGGGTGTTATCGGCGCGGCCGGCTACGCGGGCGCCGAGTTGACGCGGCTCCTTGCGGGGCATCCTGAAATTGACGGTTTGCTCCCCGCCTCGGTGAGTTTTGAGGGGGAGCGGATTGAGAGCGTGTATCCCCATTTTTTAGGGGAGGTTTCCGCCCGGCTTTTGAAGCCGGAGGAAGCGGCGGCAGGGGCGGACGTGGTGTTTGCCGCCCTGCCCCACGGGGTGGGGGAATCTTACGCCCTGAGCTGCGTTGAGCGGGGCGTTCCCTTCATCGACCTTTCCGCGGATTTCCGTTTTGACGGAGACGAGGCGGCTTTCAGCGCGTGGTACGGCAAGCCCTACCGGTACCCTGAACTGCGAAAAAGATCGGTGTACGGCCTGCCGGAACTGAACCGCTCCCGGATTAGGGAACTGGCCGCCGCCGGGCCGGTGATTATCGGCAATCCGGGCTGCTATCCCACAGGCGCTTCTCTGGGGGCTTTTCCGGCTCTGGCAAAAGGGCTGGCCGCGTCGGGGACGATCATCGTTGACGCCGCGTCGGGCGTTACCGGCGGCGGCAGGGAGCCTTCCCGCTCCTTCCACTACCCCGAATGCGCAGATTCGTTTGCCCCTTATAAAGTGGGAGGCCACCGGCACACGCCGGAAATCGCCCGCAATTTCGCGGCCATGGCCGCCGGGCAGGATCGGCCCGCGTTGATATTTACCCCCCATCTTGCCCCGATGAACCGGGGCATCCTCAGCACGATCTACATTCCCCTCCGCGCCGAATGGCGGCCTGCAAGCGGCGCGGCGCGGGAAGCGGTCCTGCCTCCCTCAAAGGAAGTTGAGGAGCAAGCAGCCGCGATACGCCGGCTGTATGCGGATTTTTACAAAGACGAGCCTTTTGTGCGGATCCTCCCCGAAGGGCTTGCCGCCGCCACGAACCGCGTGCGGCTGTCCAATTACTGCGATATCTCGGTACACTTGGACCAGAGCGGCTCCACCCTGATCATCGTCAGCGCCATTGACAATATGGTGAAAGGCGCCGCCGGACAGGCCGTTCAGAACATGAACGTGATTTTCGGCTTTGACGAGAAGGCCGGGCTGGGAAATGTCCCGGCTCTGTTTTAAGGGGGCGGTCTTATGGATGTTATAAAAACAGTTTCCGGCGGCGTATGCGCGCCCAAAGGGTTTAAGGCGGGCGGCATCTGCTGCGGCATCAAGGCAGGCTCCGCGCAGCGTTTTTCCGGGAAGCGGGACCTTGCCCTTATCTATTCGGAAAAACGCTGCGCGGCGGCGGCGGTGTTCACCACCAACCGGGTGCAGGCGGCAAGCGTGCTGGTAAGCCGCGAGCACCTGTCCGGGGGGACTCTCCGCGCGATCATCGCCAATTCGGGCAACGCCAACGCCTGTACCGGCGGGGCAGGGCTGGCCGCGGCCCGGCGCATGGCGGAGCTGGCCGCGGACGAATTCGCCATCAGCCCGCGGGAAGTGGCGGTAGCCTCCACCGGGGTCATCGGCGTGGCCCTGCCCATCACGGCGATTGAGAACAGCGCCGGCGCCCTGGCGGACAGCATCAGGGGAGACGAGGCCGGTCACGTCGCCGCCCTTGAAGCGATCATGACCACCGACACCCGCAGGAAGGAAGTTTCTCTGGAGATAGAAATCGGCGGCGTGCCGGTGCGTATAGGCGGCATGGCCAAGGGTTCGGGGATGATCCATCCCAATATGGCCACGATGCTCTGCTTTCTTACCACCGACGCGGCGATATCCCGCGAAATGCTGGAGCCGGCTCTGAAAAGCGCGGTCAGGCGTTCTTTTAACCGCCTGACGGTGGACGGCGACACCTCCACCAACGACACGGTGATCATCATGGCAAACGGCGAAGCGGGGAATCCCCCCATCGGGCAGGCGGGAGAAAATCAAAAACTATTTGCCGCCGCGCTTGAAGAAGCCTGTGTCAGGCTGGCCCGCGCCCTGGCCCGAGACGGAGAAGGGGCCTCGAAACTGGTCACGGTTATTGTTGAGGGCGCGTCCTGCGAGCAGGCCGCCGAAGTCATGGCAAAGGCGGTGGCGTCTTCCAGCCTGGTCAAGGCCGCCTGCTTCGGCGCGGACGCCAACTGGGGCCGGGTACTCTGCGCCCTGGGCTATTCCGGGGCCGGGTTTGATCCCGGTAAAACCGGCCTTCGCTTCAAAAGCCGCTCCGGTGAAATCACCGTATACCGGGACGGCGTTCCCCTCCCTTTTTCCGAGGAGGAGGCCAAGCGCATCCTTTCCGAAGAGGAGATTGAGATTCTTGCCGATGTGGGCGGCGGGCCGGGAAGCGCGACCGTGTGGGGCTGTGATCTTACATACGATTATGTGAAAATAAACGGGGACTATCGTTCTTAAAGGGGATATGGTGCGGGAAAATTCGATAAGCAACAGCGGGCGGGCGGACGTGCTGATTCACGCCCTGCCTTATATACGGCGCTACCGGGGTAAAACCATCGTGGTTAAGTACGGCGGCAACGCCATGATCAACGGGGACCTCAAGGCGGCGGTGATAGAAGATATAATTCTCATGTCCTGCGTGGGTATCCGTACCGTGCTGATTCACGGCGGCGGCCCGGAAATTGAGGCGGCGCTGAAAAAAGCAGGCAAAGAAAGTCGCTTTATCAACGGCCTCCGCTACACCGACGAGGAAACCATGGAGATTGTGCAGATGGTTCTCTGCGGCAAGGTGAACAAGGAGATCACCGGCCTCATCGAGCGGGCCGGGGGCAGGGCCATCGGACTGTGCGGCATAGACGGCGCGATGCTCAAGGCCCGCCGCCTCAAGGGGGAGGAAGACCTGGGCCTGGTGGGTGAAATTGAGGAAGTGGACGCCGCGGTCCTTAACAATGTGCTGGACGCGGAGGCTATACCGGTGGTGTCCTCGGTGGCTTTCGGCACCGGCGAAGACGACGGCAAGGCCCTCAATATCAACGCCGACACCGCCGCGGCCAGAATCGCCGCCGCGCTGAAAGCGGAAAAACTCATCCTTATGACCGACGTAAGGGGTATACTCCGCGATCTGGGCGATCCGGATTCCCTGGTCAAATCCGCCTCCCGTTCCGAACTGGAAGAACTTGGAAAACAGGGTGTCATCAGCAAGGGCATGATCCCCAAGGCGGAATGCTGCGCCCTTGCGCTGGACGGCGGCGTTAAAAAGGCCCACATTATCGACGGCCGCCTTCCCCACGCCCTCTTAATCGAACTGTTCACCGACGAGGGCATCGGTACCATGCTTACGAATTAGTGTTTGTCCATAAAGTAACCGGCTTTGTGGACAGACGCGAATTAATTTCTGTGAGGTTTGTTTTGAATACGATTAAAAAATGCGTTTTTATTCGTGCTGAGGTCAGGGCGGGGTTGTTGATTTTTATGCTGCTCTGTTTGGGAACGGCGCTTGCCGCCCAAAACGGCGGGGAAAAAGGCCGGGGGGATGAGCTTACCCTCAGGATCGCCGTCATGGGTCCCGGAAGCGAACTGTACTTCTGGTGGGGGCATATCGCACTGATGATCGACGACGCGGGCAGCGGCGAGAGCCGTTTTTACGACTACGGGCTTTTTTCATTCGAGACCGATCATTTCTTCACCAATTTCGCCCTCGGCAGACTCCTGTATAGCTGCGGCGTCTCTCCGTCCGATAGCAATATCGCAGGCTATGTTCGTACCAACCGCGATGTAAAGTTCTATACCCTGGATCTTTCCCCGGAAAAACGGGCGGAAGTGCGGGATTTCGCGGAGAACAATGTGCTTCCCGAAAACCGGAATTATTTTTACCACCATTTCAGGGACAATTGCGCCACCCGTATCCGGGATATTATTGACCTGGCGATAGACGGCCGCTTTAAGGAACAATTCGGCGAAGCGCCGGGCCGTTTTACCCTGCGCGGGCACGTGCGCCGCCATACCTGGTTTTCCCCTTTTTTTGACTGGCTGCTCAATTTCCTGATGGGTCAGGATATCGACACCCCCATTACGATCTGGGAAGAGATGTTTCTTCCCGC
The DNA here is from genome assembly GCA_031257385.1 of Treponema sp. GTDB lineage: Bacteria > Spirochaetota > Spirochaetia > Treponematales > Breznakiellaceae > WQXQ01. Next base: position 5,368 of record JAIROT010000114.1, on the reverse strand, counting down.
GGAAATTGGAAACCGCATTGAAAATTTTTCGTATGTTGATTCGGAAGGCGTTACGCGAAGACTGGTTTCCGGCGTGGAGACGGTTTACCGGGCCTCCGGCCGTCCGGGGGTGCTGGATGTTCCCCGCAGACAATGGCCCCGCGAACTGGCCTTTAGCCTCGCGGTTTCGGTTCTTATCGGTTTCTTCTTTTTTTTACAGGCAAAAAAATGCAGGGCCGGACAGATACTCGTCGGCCTCAGCCAGAGCCTGGCCGGCCTGTTCTTCGGCGGCTTCGGCCTCGTCCTCTTTTTTATGACCTTCTTTACCGACCATGATTACACCTACCATAACGCCAATCTGTTCTTCGCCAATCCCCTGCTCCTTGCGGCCCTTCCCCTGGGCATCCGTTACGCGCTGGAACGAGACGGCAACAGGCGTTTCCTCTCCGAAGCGCTGCTCAGGCTCCTCTGGCTGCTCACCGCGCTGGGTATTTTTGTTTCCATGCTGGTAAAGCTCCTGCCCCAGTTCTGGCAGCAAAACCTCACCGATCAGATGCTGATGCTTCCCATCGCCCTGGTCTTTGCCCTTGAACCTTCGGGCCTGCATAAAGCGCTGGTCCGGCTGAGGGGAAAAATTGAAAAAAAGGGAAACCCGCAAAGGAACACTAAAGAGCGCAAAGGGAAGAAGGAAAAAACATGAAGCCCCGGCGGAATATGCTGTTTTTTTTGCTGGTTGTTTTCCCCGCCTTTTTCCCCGCCTTTTTCCCCGCCCGCGCGGAGGCGCAAAACAACCCGGCCGCCGGAGCGGATACAGCGGTATCCGCCGAAGACCCGCCGGAGGACGAATCCGCTCCGGTGATTTTTCCGCTTATTCCGCTTCTTGAGGCGGGCTTTAACGGAGAGCTGCGCTGGCGGCCTGACTGGCCCGATACTATTCCCCCGGATGGTTTTTTGCTTGCCGGAGAAAAGCGTGAAGCGCGGCGGATGCCCTTTGCCCTTAGCCTTTCAAACGGGACCGAAACGTTCGGCTTTGAGCGCGACGGGGCCGGGCGTCTCAGGGAATTTCCGTTTTTTTTGCGTAATGCCCGCTTGAGCGTAAAAGCCGCTTACGATTATTCCGGCGCGATGCTGAGTATGAACGTCAGGGCCGCCGCGGTTTCCGAAAATGGAACCGGCGGCAAAGGGGACGGCGAAAGCGAAGACGTGGAAAGCGAAATCACCGAAACAACATGGGATATTGAATTCCCTCCGGATTTTTTCCCTTACGGCGGCGCTTCGCCGGGCGGGGATTTTCCTCCGGCGAAGGTTTTCCGGGGGGATACGGTTTTTTTTGTCTTTTTCTTTGAGAGCCGGGCCTTCTTCTCCGAAACATGGTATGACGGCGAAGGAAATCCGCTGGCCTTTTTCAGGGCGAACGTCCGCCCGGAAAACGGTTCCTGGACCGTACAGGCCCTTTACTCGCGGGACGAAAAAGGCCCGCAATCCGAGGAATATTCATTTGATTCAGGAGGCAATATCAGCGGGATACGTTCCCCGGAAGGGACATTTTCGGCCCTGTACCGGGACAATCTTCCGCGCTATTGGGAAAGGCAGTCCGTCTCCCGCCCCCCGGCGGCCTTCTCCCGTGCGGCCTTGCAGTGGGACGAACAGGGTCTCCTCCTGGGCATCAGTTTTGAGTATCCCATTCCGGCCGCCGGGGGCATCCCCGCGGCATCCGGGGAAATCGTCCCGGTTGAGACAGGGGCGGCCCCCCTGAACGCGGAAGAAGCCGGGCCTCCGGCGCTGGAATACCGCTACCAATACGAGCGGGACGCGGCGGGAAACTGGATAAGCCGCCAGGATATTGCCGTAATTAACCGTTTCGGCATATTAATACCCCGGCCGGGCCGCTCCTGGACCCGCCGTATCAGCTTTGCGGGGAACTAGATGGGTGTTTCGGAAGAATGGCGGAACAGCAAGTATATGGAGACCCTTGAAGCGGAACTGCGGGGCCTGGAACGCCGCAGGCGGGCGGACCCGGACTGTACAATAGCGGATTTAGAGGGGACTCTCAGGCATTTGCGTATAATGGACGGGGCCGGCTGGGCCGGCCGGGGAGAGGTGCAGGACACGGCTATAGCCGCCACCATAGCCGCCTACGAGCGTTTCATAGCCCAATGGAAGGCGGATGCCTTAGACTGAGTTTTATGTTTCACTGTTACCTTTCCGCTCCTGCGTTGTTGTTATTAATGGCAGGTTAAGTGCAGTTTCATGTTCCTCCTATTCCCCTACCCCGAAGTTGCTCCTTTCTTCGGGGCTTTTTTTGTCCAAAAACGCTATTTGAGGCCGCCAAACGACGAATTGACGAAGACGGTTCACTTGATGTATACTGGGCGGCATACGGGAAGTAGGTTAGTTGGCTATACCGCCAGGTTCGGGACTTGGAGGTCGCGGGTTCAAATCCCGCCTTCCCGATAGCCTTACGGCCGCCCCTGTCAGGTAAACAGGGCGTCCCTCAGTGACCATTGGGCCCTGGTTTTCAGCGGTTCCTTTATTTTTAACACGCTGTTATGATAGTACCATGAATTATCTTGATTTGCCGGTCTACAAAAATCATACGTTAATCTTATCGGCCCTTGAAAACGATCAGGCGGTGGTGGTGGAAAGCCCCACCGGTTCGGGGAAGACCACGCAGCTGCCGGTGATACTCCACGAAGCGGGTTATTCGGAACACGGGATCATCGGCGTAACCCAGCCGCGCCGTATCGCCGCGGTGTCGGTGAGCGAATTCATCGCGCGGCAAATGGGCGCGGTCATACCCGGCGTCATCGGTTACAAGATGCGCTTTGAAGACCGGACGAATCACCAAACCAAAATCAAAATCATGACCGACGGAATACTGCTGCAGGAGATGAAGCTCGATCCCTGGCTCTCCAGGTACAGCCTGCTCGTGGTGGACGAGGCCCACGAGCGGAGCCTCAACATTGATTTTATCCTGGGACTGCTCAAACGGGTGCTAGAAAACCGCAGGAACTTCAAGGTAATTGTCTCTTCGGCGACCATCAACGCCGAAGTTTTTTCGGAATATTTCGGCGAATGTCCCATTGTGAAAATCGAAGCCCGGCGCTTTCCGGTAACGCTGATCTATGATCCCCCCCGGATAAACGCCGGAGGCGATTCCGGCTTTTCCGGACGGAGGCGGCCTTACGCGCCTAACGGGAAAGACAAAACCGCGGGAAGCCGGCGTGAAAGCCGGCCCGCCGGCGACAGCGTTATGGACGCGATACTCACCAAAGTCGAAGCCATTACCACCCGTTTCATTACAGAAAAACGCGGCGGGGATATCCTCGTCTTCCTTTCAGGGGAAAAGATGATCAAGGACTGCATGAACCGTCTGGCCCTGAGTTCCGTGGGAAACTCCCTGCATCTGGTACCCCTGTACGGAAGGCTCGGCAAGGAAGAGCAGGAGCGTGTGTTCAAGGACGCGCCCGCGGGTAAAACCAAAGTGGTTGTCGCCACCAACATCGCCGAAACATCGGTTACCATCGACGGGATTTCCGCCGTGATCGATTCGGGGCTTTCAAAACTCAACTGGTACAACCCGCGTACCTTTACCTCAAGCCTGGTGGAAGCGCCCATATCAAAAGCCTCGGCGAACCAGCGCAAGGGGCGGGCGGGCCGCACGGGGGAGGGGACCTGTTACCGGCTCTACCAGCGCCGGGATTTTGAAAACAGGCCGCTGTTCACCACCGAGGAGATTTTCCGCACCGATCTTTCCGAGGTGGTTCTCCGCATGGCCGACCTGGGTATAACCGGCTTTGAGGATTTTGATTTTATTTCCGCCCCCGGAAAAGAAGGACTCCTCGCAGCCATTGAAACGCTGAACCTCCTTGGAGCCCTCGAACCGGACCGGAGTCTTTCCAAAATCGGCAGGCTGATGACCGAATTCCCCCTTGCCCCCCGGCAGTCGCGGATCATCGTGGAAGCCGTTATGCGCTACCCCTGCGAAATCCGGAAAACGCTCATCGCTTCGGCCTTCCTTTCCACCCAAAGCCCCTACGTCCTGCCGCCGGGGGAAGAAATCGACGCGCGCAAGGCCCATCACAGTTTCCGCGATCCCGGCGGGGACTTTGTCTCCTACCTCAAACTGTTCCGCGCTTACAGCGATTCCGGTGACAAAATCAAATTCTGCGGGCGGTATTATCTTGACGAACGGGCAATGGCGGAAATTGCAAACGTAGTGGCCCAGCTTGAACAGATACTCTCCGCCCTGCAAATTCCCGTACCCGACGGCGGCAAAACCGACGACTACCTCTGCTGCGTGGGCCGCGGTATGGTACAGTTCGTCTGCGTGCGCGAGGGGGCGGGCAGGAACGGCTCGTACCGCAGCCTGACCGCGGACAAAATCATCATCCATCCCGGCTCGGTGATGTTCCGCGCCGACCCGCCCTTTATCGTGGCGGGCGAAATCGTGCGTACCACCAGAATGTACGCCATGTCGGTTTCCCCCCTCTCGACAGAAGTGCTGGAACGGATAAGGCCCGGTATGTTCGCTTCCGGGTACGGGAAAGCGGATGCGGGGGAAAAACTTAAAAAACCCAGGGACTTTACCAGCAACATCAGGATCGCCGGAGAGGTTTTTGAAATAAAAACGATTAAAGGAAAGAAGACGGCGATACTCCCCTGGGAAAAACTCGCTGCCGTCAGCGACAAGATTCCCCCGGAGATAATGTACCGGGGACTGAAAGGCAGCGTCATCGTCAATAACCGGTACAGCCTGCTTGCCGGGGAAAAGCTCGAACTGATCCTTTCGCTCGCGCCCACCCTTGACGCGGAGGAGGCCCTGAGCCGCGAATGGCCCCGCAGGGGGAATTTCAATTCACGGGAACAGCTGCCGGCGCTGCTGGATCATCTCGATGTCCTGGTAAAGCCCGTACTGTGCAAAAAAGGCGCAAAAGAACTCGGCTTCCTCACTCTTTTCACCGATGGCGAAGGCGGCTATTGGTTCCGCCCGTCACGGGGCTTCCACACGAGCCTCAACGAAAGTCTTTCCAGCCTTGAGGCGCTTATCGACGAACTAAGCGACGGGACGGACGCCGCCGTGAAGCGCATAGTGAACAAAAACTACCGGCGGCTTTCGGATTATTTGAGTTAGGCCGAATGTCGGTTATCTTGGGCGATCCCTAATCCCGTCCTGTTTACCTTCCCCTTCACTACCCATGCGCCGCCCTGTCTTGCCGGGCCAGGGGCGCTTTTACCATGCAGCCGTCCACGCTTTGCCATTCCCCGCCTAAGGAGTTGTCTATAAATAACTAATACATATCATTTTTTATGCGGCTTTATATCATAATTCCATTCGCCATGAAAAGATTTTTCGAATAACCGTATCTGTTTCATCTCTTCATCACTT
>JAIROT010000107.1 GCA_031257385.1 Treponema sp. | reverse complement strand
TAACCCCGTTTTTTCCCAAAGCGGCCGGCGCGGTCACTAAATTCTCCACCGTTGCCAACGCCGCCATTAAATCGGCGTTTCCCTCAGGCGGCATAGTAAGTAAGTTTTTCAATTCCTTTGCCGGCCAGGTGGCTATCGGCAGCCTCGCGGCGAAGGGCATTGAAAAGGCTTTCGGCACGATCAAAACTGCCATCGCCGGCATACCGGAATTCGCTTCACGGGCGGACGGGATTTCCAAGACCGGCGCGAAAATAGGCATAGCCACCGATACGCTTCAAAAGTACCGCTATGCCGGAGACCTCGCCGGGGTAAGTAACGAAACCCTGAACAACGCCTTTATGACCTTAAACCGCAATTTGGGAACCGGAACACTGGCGGCTTCCATGGGGAAAATTGACAAAGCCCTTACCGCGCAGATCGCCAAAACCCCCGGCGCGGACGCCGCCTTTCGGACTATTGCCGCCGCCGTAAGCGCCGAGACCGACGCCACGAAGCGGGCCGCTATGATGAACGCCGCGTTTGGAAAGTCGGGGGCGCAGTTAATCCCCATGCTGGGGGATCTGTCGGAACAACTTAAAAACGCCTCCGCCTATGGAAATATAATCCCGCCCGACGCTATAACCACTGCCGAACTGTTTAATGATACCGTCTCCCGTGTAAAGTCTATGATGCAGGGTTTTGGGGATATTATCCGGGGGGCGGTGTTAGAGTATGTAACGCCGCTGGTTATCAAACTGCAGGACTGGATTGCCGCGAACCGGAAACTGATCGAGACCAGGATAGAAGAATTTATCAGCGCCGCCGCAAGCGCCGTTGAATGGTTTATCCCCAAACTGGAAGCGGCGTACCAATTCCTTGTCGACTGGGGGCCGGCAATTCTGGCAATAGCGGCGGGCTTTGAGATGTGGAAAACAACAACCGCGGTCATACAGGGCGTAACCCTGGCGTTTGACGCGCTGAAAGCGGCGCAAGAAGCGGCGGCGGCAACGCTGCAGGCAGCGCAGGCGGCGGTTGCCGCGGCGACTGCGGCGGGAACGACGGCGACCGCGGCGCAAATAGCGGCGGTTAAAGCGGCGGAGGCGGCGCAGCACGGGCTTAATATGGCCATGAAAGCAAATATTATCGGCCTCATAGTCGGCCTGGTCGCGGCGCTCGTGGCGGGTTTCATTATGCTTGCTAAAAAAGTCGGCGGCGTGGGCAACGCCTTTAAGGTGGTGGGGCAGACCTTTATGAAGTGGATACTTATCCCGGTTAACCTGGTGATAGACTACATACAGACGGTTGCGACGGTTGCCGGGGCCGTTATCCCCACTGTCGTGGCGGGCTTTAAGACGGTGGGGCAGACGATTATGAAATGGATACTTATCCCGGTTAACCTGGTGATGGAAGCGTTAAAGGGCGTACTCACGGCTATTTCAAAAATCCCGAAGGCCGGCGATTTCGCCAAGGGGGCGCTGGAAGCCGTCTCCGGTTTTCAGAATAACATGAACACCGCGCTCACCGGGAGCGAATCGACAATCCTGAATTCGGGGTTCTCCGCCCTGGCGGACCCCGCGAAGAGTTTCGCCGCGGGCGGTTTCGGCCGGGCCGAGCGGGAAGCGGGCGCTACGGCCGCGGCTGCCTTTAACAGCAGGCTCGGCGGTTTTCAGGACGCGATGAACACCGCGCTCACCGGGAGCAAGTCCACGCTGTCCAATTCCGGACCGGGATTTTTGGCCGATCCCTACCAGGGCGCCCGCCGCGCGGAACTGGCGCGGCAGAGACTGGCCGAGGATACCTCAGGCATAACCGGGTCCCCTGCCGCCGAGCGATACCGCCCTGAGCGGGCCGCCGGGGAGCAGGCGCGTCTTGACGCGGCGGCGAAGGCGGTAGGCGGCAAGGGCGATACTATGGCCGAAACAAACGGGCTTATCCGCCAACTGTTGGAAGAGGAAAAGAAAAACACCGCCGCCGTCGAGGGGCTGGGCGAGGCGTCGGCGCAGGGAGTGCCGGGGCGGCTTTCATACAGCCAGATGGGCAAAGAAGACATCTGGGCGATAGCGCGGGCGGGGGTGTAAATGGCAAGTACAAGCGGTAATCTGGTTACGTTTCAGATGGATCTATCGGAAATGCGAAAATGGCTTGCGGCGTGGCGCGCGTTTCCCTATGAGGCGGGAAAGTGGACGGCCAAGTATGTCAATGACATGGCGTTCAAATTTCAGGACGAATACCTCAGAATAATCGCGGGGCGGTATACGATCCGCGATCCGGCGTTTCTTAAAAGGACAATCAAAATTGATAAGGCAAAACCCCGATCCCACATGGCCGATATTGTGGCCCTCGTCGGTACCTGGTACGGAACGTCAGCGGACGCCGGGGACGGCGGAAGCTCAATCCGGTTTTCAGGGTTTGAGGAAGAGATCACCGGAAAGCCCTCTGCTGTGGCGCGCCCTAAACGCCGGGTGATCACACCCGCCGGCCGCGAGGGCAGGAACTGGCGCGGCACAGGGGAAGGCTGGGCGCGGATGCACCCCGGACAGTATATACCGGCTATCGACAGGGACGTACCGGGCAATGTTCCGGAGGAGTCCCGCTTCGCGGCAATGGTACGCATGATGGCCGAGGGGAAAATAAAAACATCCCCGTCCAAAACCTTTATTTTGAGGGGAGGAAAGTACAAGCCGGGCCTCTACCGCTTCAAAGGCGGAGCGCTCCCGGTAAAAGAAGCGTTCAACGAGGGCAAGGGAGAGGTGGAGATGATCCAATTGTTCAAAGATGAGCCCATACTGCCGCCCCGGTGGGACTGGCGGGGGATGGCGGAGGACAAGATGAAACAGACCTTCACGCCGGATTACATCTTTGAGAACTATATCGCCAAGGCGATTTTGCAGATCATGCCGGAGAAAAAACCATGGCCGGGGAAGTGATTACTCTCCCCGAAAAAGTATTATAAACGAAGGCTTTCCCGGTACTGCTCCGCCGAGGCTTCCTTTACAACATCGACAATCTTGTTATAGTTTTCTCTAATAACCTTTTCGATCTCATTTATGTCGGCCCTGAAAAATTCTTTCCGGTCGTTAATTTTGTTTATTCTACTGTCATAAAAATGTTCATGCAGCTTGGCTTCCAGCGTGGGGGCGTTATCGGAAAAAATCATGGCGTGAACGTCAAAGGAGAACGGCACCGATGCGTCCCCCAATTCGTCAACACGATCCATCGGTTCAAGCCGCCGAGTCATACCGATTTTATAAACGCCTTCCCCAAAAGCACCGATATTTGAAATAACATACACATATCCGGCTTTCGCGTTTTGTTCCCGGTAGTCAACAACCTTTTCTTCTTTGTCTAATTCCGCAAGTTGTCCCATAGCTTCGTTGAGATTTTTTTCTATCAATTCACGCTCTTTTTGATCGGCGGCGTTCTTTAGTTTTTCCTCAAATTCCTTTATGGCCGCTGTAAAATGTTTTTTCTCTTTCGCTATTTTTTCGCGGGCTTCCTTGATTTCCCTTTCAAGTTTTTGCTGTTCCCGCAATTCTTCCCTGGCCCGCTTCGCTTCTTCTTTTTCTTCCTCTTTTTTCTTTTGGTATTCATAGGCGAGATATAATTCATCATATTTTAGTTTTTTATACGATGAAACAATCTGCGCATTCATTATCCTGCCTAATTTGTTGCACTGCTCGTAAGATTTCTCAATGCGTTTTTCGTTTGCTTCGATATTGTTAAACTTGACATTGTCAACGCAATAATCACATTCGTTATTAAATGAGCGTAATAATAATTTTTTCATGTCGTTAACCATTTTTTTACCCTCCGAGGCGCTCCCGTTTACCGTCCAGCCCTCGTTTGCGGTAACAGCAATATTATCTTTTATCAATTCTTTTTGCTTGTCCCGTATGGTGTTTAGTTTTTGCTTATACTCTTCACTGGTAAGAAATTTGAATTTCGGCTTGTAAAGGGCGAAGGATTCAAGGGTTATGGTTTCATCAAGGACGAGTATTTCATTTTGTTTTTGTTTTATTTCCGCCTGTAATAATTCGATTATGCTCCTTGCTTCATTACACGAATTTTCAAGATTATTTCTTGTTTCCTGAAATTCGGCTATTTTATTTTTAACGGTTACAGCATCCCGTGCGCCTATTTCGTCTATAATTCCCTGTAGCGCTGCATTTTCATTTTTAACGGTTTCGTTTTCTTGTTTTATTGCGGATATTCTGAATATGTCAAATACGCTCATTTTTGCGCTCCTTGTATCATGTAATTTTTGCGTTTTTTTCTTTCGGTTTGGGTTGATATGTGGCATGAGAATTGACGGTGGTTGGAGTATTTGATTCCAGTACTGATATGGATTTTGACGGGCTTACCGTTTGAGGTATCTCCGAAGCGTCATGTTCTCCGTTGTATTTATCAACTTGCCCCGAAAGGGTAATCAGATCGACAAGCCAGCCGATACCGAAAAGGCCGAAAGTAAAAAAATAAAGTACACCCGTCCAGATTTTCCCGATATAAAAACGGTGGCCGCCCCAAAAACCCAGAAATATACAAAGCAGATATGCGGTTAGTTTAGATTTCATCTTACACCCCCAAAAAATTCTATAACGGCGATCTGTTCCGGTGTGGCGCTAATTTCCTGTCGGAGATAACCGGGAACATCGGCAGCATAGGTAGACAGGGAAACAAAAAGAAAAAAGACGCATAATTTTTTAATATATCTTTTCATTCGATCTCCTTCCCGCAATGGGGGCAGACGTTCTTTTTATGCTCCAGTTCCGTCATAAAGCCGGAACAAATGATGCCGCTGGGAAGGGCGATGAGCATAATCCCTAAAAGGGATATAATGCCGCCCAAGATTTTTCCCGCCACGGTGATCGGGTATACGTCCCCGTACCAAATGGTTGTAAAGGTGGCGATAGACCACCATGTTGTTTCAATAATGTTAGTAAATATTTCCGGCTGTGCCGGGTTTTCAACATAGTACATGAGCGAAGAAGCGACAAAAATCATAATGACTGTAAGTACGATAGTTGTAATAAGTTTTTCTTTTTCCTTTTTTAATACCCGTCCGATAATCGCCATTGATTCGTTGTACCGGCCAAGTTTGAAAATTCTGAACATGCGAAATAGACGCAAAATCCGCAGAAACCGTAAATCTATGCCGGTTACAAAGGGGATATAAAAGGGCAGTATTGCCACCAGATCGATAATTGCCAAGGCTGAAAAGACGTATTTAATATAAGGATATTTTGAATTAGGATATTTTCTGTCCGCAGTCCAAAGGCGCATGAAATATTCAATCGAAAAAATGATTACAGAAACCAATTCAAGGCGATATAGCCCGGTAACGTGATCGGCGGCAAAAACAGAAAAAGAAGAAACAATTACGGCGGCTGTGTTTATTAGAATGAGAATAATAATAGAGGTGTCAAAAACGGTGCTTTGAATATCGCCATCCTGGTCGAGGACACTCCATACGGCTTCTTTGATGCGTTTAATCATGCTGACCGCGCTCCGGAAATTCTATCACCCTGCACCCCCAAAGCCATATCCAGCGGTTTGACCAGGAAGGGTTAAAAACGTACTCCCCGAATTCATTCTTGTCCCCCGGCTTAGCGGTTCCGACGCCTCGTCCTATTAGGCCTCTTTTTCAATATCATCTTCTCTACCCTTCTTTCGATAAATATTTTTTTCTATTCTGTTTAGCATTTCCTGCTTCTCAAAATCTTCTTCCTGCCTGACTTGCTTTACCGCCTCATCAATCTGAGCTTCTTCCAGAATCCTCTTTTTCCTGTCCTCAAACTCCTTTTGTCTTACTCCTATGTCTATAAGATGTCTGAAAAAAGAGGACTCGGCCTCACTTCCCCACCCTGAAGGGCCTTGCATAGCCCGGCACCGGCTTAGAACTTATCCGGGAATAAGTCCGGGGTGAACCGGGATCAGGTTGCGCCAAACTATTATGGCACAGGCTAACTCTACCAGCCCCTGGTAGTTCCTCGCTTTCTTCTCATACCGTACC
>JAIROT010000100.1 GCA_031257385.1 Treponema sp. | reverse complement strand
CAGCGTTTCCATCGTCCGCACAAACCGCTTTTCCAGCCTTGCCCCGTTGAAATCCACATCCGCGAATTCTTCCGCCATGTCGAAACTTTTTTCCTGTGCCATATTCCCCTCCCAGAGTTCCCAACGTTGAGGAGAGTATAGCACGGATCAGCAAAAATTGTGGGTCAAGTTTAGGGCAAAGCCGGGGGCTTGTTTTTGTGAACCGCTCAAAGCGGTTTTTGTTGTTTGGTTTTTTATCTCTTCCTTTTAGTCCCTCAGGGCTTGTACCTCTGCCCTACCCTGCTTAATATAAATTCGTTTTACTCTTTTATGTGCTTAATTACCTTTATCTTGCAACATCATGCCTTACCTGATTTGTCTTATCTCTGAGGAACCTTCTTGATGTGTGTTACAACATCCAGTTCTGTATGAATTTGAAAACTTTTAATACTCCCGTAAAAGTCAAACTTTTTGACTCCCCCGGCAAAGCCGGGGGTTTACCGATTTTAATTATGGCGCAATGCGCGTGTTGCCTTTTCCCGCATAATTTACTATAGTAACAGCATCCATGAAAACACATACACCAGGAGAGCGTATCGCCGAACTCCGTGAAACCTATTCCACGAGCAGGGAAGACCTTGCCGAGCGGAGCGGCATTCCTGTCGAACTGATCGCGAAAATCGAAGATGAGGGACACATTCCCGATCTTGCCCCCCTGATAAAAATAGCCCGGACCTTGGGCGTCCGGCTGGGTACCCTTTTGGACGACCACGGGGAGTTGGGGCCGATAATCACCAGGGCGGGAGAGGCCGCTTCGTCGCCGCGCTTTGTGACCGGACTGCCCGAAGGTGGGAAAACGCCGGAAACCGCGCAAAAGGGGCGGCACGGTTTGAACTTCAAGGCCCTGGCGGCGGACAAAAGCGGCCGCCACATGGAGCCTTTCATTGTGGATATTGAACCTGACGCGGTGCAGGATAAATCCGCCCACGAGGGTGAAGAGTTTATCCACATACTTTCAGGGAACCTTCTGCTGGAATACGGGACCGCCTCATATACCCTCAATACCGGCGATTCCGTTTACTACGATTCAATTGTGCCCCACCGGGTGCTGCCCGCGGACGCGAAGACGGTTCGGATTCTCGCCGTTATTTATACGCCGGTCTAACGGCGGGCCTGAGGTTCTCAGGACTGTTAATGACGAACAATCGGACTTTCAAGGAACAGTAACGTGGAATATATTGAGAAAACCCTGGGGCAGGTGTTACGCGAAAAAACCGAAGCCCATCCGGATCATGATTTTCTGGTCTACGCTGACCGTGATTTACATTTTACCTACTCCGAATTCGACAAACGGGTAGACGACCTTGCCAAGGGCTTTCTCGCCATGGGACTTAAAAAGGGCGATCATGTAGGAATTTGGGCGACCAATGTACCGGATTGGAATACGGTGCTTTTTGCCTGCGCCCGCCTGGGGATTGTGTTTATCACTGTCAACACCGGCTACAAAATCCACGAGCTTGAATATCTGCTCAGACAATCGGACATGACCTGTCTCTGCATCATTGACGGCTGGCGCGATTCGGATTATATCGCCATGGTTAATGAACTGGTTCCTGAAATCAAAATTGCTCCCAGGGGGCATCTCAGGGCGGAAAAATTCCCCTTCCTCAAATACGTGGTCTACGTGGGCCAGCAAAAACACCGGGGCATGTACAGCTTCAGCGAACTGCTGCTTTTGGGAGCGCATACCGGTGAAGCGGAACTGCGGCAAATCGAAGCCACGCTGGATACCAACGACGTGGTGAACATGCAGTACACCAGCGGGACCACCGGCTTCCCCAAGGGGGTCATGCTTAGTCACCGGAACATCCTCAACAACGGTCAGGGCATAGGCGATAATCAGCGTTTTACCGAAAAGGATATTGTGTGCCTGCCAGTACCGCTGTTCCACTGTTTCGGCCTGGTGCTGGGGATGATGGCGGTACTCACCCACGGCGCTACCGCCGCCATGGTGGAGTGGTTTGATCCGCTGCTGGTGCTTGCCACCATTCAAAAAGCCAGGTGCACGGCGGTGTACGGAGTGCCCACGATGTTCGTTGCCGAGCTTAACCACCCCATGTTCAAGATCTTCGATCTTTCAAGCCTCCGCACCGGTATTATGGCCGGCTCGCCCTGTCCCATTGAAGCCATGCGCCGGGTTATAGAGTTGATGAATATGAAGGAAGTGACCATCTGCTACGGCCTTACCGAGTCATCGCCGGTGATGACCCAGACCCGCTACGACGACAGCCTGGAAGCTAAAGTGGAAACCGTGGGCCGCGCCCTGCCCGGCATCGAGGTGAGCATCCGCAACCCTGAAACCGGCGAGGAGTGCCCGGACGGCATCCACGGCGAATTCTGCTGCCGGGGTTACAATACCATGAAAGGCTACTACAAAATGCCCGAAGCTACCGCCCGGTGTATAGACCAAAACGGCTGGCTTCATTCAGGCGACCTCGGTGTCAAGGACGAAAACGGCTACTTCAGGGTTACCGGACGGATCAAGGACATGATCATCCGGGGCGGCGAAAATGTGTACCCCAAAGAAATCGAAGACTTTTTGTACGCCATGCCCGGCGTCAGGGACGTGCAGGTGGTGGGCGTTGCCAGTAAAAAGTACGGCGAAGAAGTGGGGGCCTTTATTATCCTTCACCCTGATGTAGAAATGAGCGAAGAAGATGTCCGCGACTTCTGCCGGGGGCAGATCAGCCGTTTCAAAATACCCAAGTATGTGTTTTTTGTTGATAAGTTCCCTCTCACCTCCAGCGGGAAAATTCAGAAGTACCTGTTGCGGGAAATAGGCTCAAAGAAGGTCGAAGAGCTGGGCATTGGGACTTGATTCGAAAGTCTGGTTTAATACCCCGCCCTTGATGCTGCGCAAGCATCTGCTCTGCCGCGGTTCAAACAACGTAACAATTTCAAAAATTCGGTATTAAACCAGACGGTATTATAAATTTCCTCTCGAACGAGCCTCCGATCAAGAAATTGCCCCACGTTCCAGATACCGCGCGGCTTGCCGCACGGAGGCTCATTCGAAATTTACGATTTTCAAATCAGGGTATACTATAACCCGTGAGTCGCAAACCCTCAAAATGCCATAACAGCGCAGGCGGGCCGGTTCATATATCCCCAAAGCGAATTCCCTCTCCCGCGGGAATAAAATCGCGGGCTGTTCTGCCGGCGATGAGGGGTTCCCATCGGGGTTCAAGACCGGGGCGGAGTTTCTTTTCCGTTCTGAGTACGGCGAAATCTCCGGGGCCGATGGTTTCTCCCCGCCGAATGTCCCGCATGGCGTGAATGGAACGGTTGGTCCGCCGGTAATTTGCCCGCTCGGAGGGAGCCAGTTCTTTGATCCCTGTTCCCAGGACAGCCTCCACATACGCTTTTCCCCGCTCGCGGATGTACTTTGCCATGACCGCTTCCGGCCCCGCTTCCGCGGCTTCGCGGACCGCTTTGACCATGCGGGCAAACAGGGGAGGGGACAGGGCAATGGGATCATCCAGGCCGCCGCCGGTTTCGGAAAGGCAGAAATGTTTTTCAATAACCGCGGCCCCCTGGCTGACCGCCAGGGCCGGAACGAGTTCCGGGGCCGGGCTGTGATCGCTGAGGCCCACGGAAACGCCGAAAACCGCCTGAAGGCTCCGCAAAACCCTCAGGTTGAAGTCCGTTTCAGGCGCGGGATAGCTGGTTACGCAGTGGAGAAGGCAGATTTTTCCGCTGTTTTGGCCGCTGTTTTCGCAAGTTTTCGTTATCGAAAGCGCCTCATCAATGTCTGCCAGGGTGGAAACCCCGGAGGAGAGCAGAATCGGCAGTCCCCAGCCGGCAATTTCCCGCAATAAAGCGGTAAAATTGAGTTCAGGCGAGGCGATTTTGACCATTTTCGGCCCTAATCCGCGCAAAATACCCGCGCTTTTAAGGCCAAAAGGCGTACAGAGGAACAGCAGCCCCAGGCTTTCCACATATTCCTTGAGGTCCCGGTAGAATTCCGGCGGCGCTTCAAGGGTTTTGAAGCGGTCGTAAAGCCGGATACTCCCCCCGGGCAGCGGCGCCTCGCCGGTATTGGGGTGGAGAATCTCATCGGCAAATACCATCTGTGTTTTGACGCAGTCCGCTCCGGCTTGCGCGGCGGCATCGGCCATCTCTTTTGCCCTGTCCGGACCGGCCCTGTGGGAAGTACCCAGCTCGGCGATTACGAGCGGTCTTTGGGGGCTAAAAACCCGCCCGTCTACGGAAAATAATTCGTTCATCTATAGTATCTTTTCCCGCCAAAGTACTTGTGTCAACCAGAAAAAAACGAAAAACCACTCGACAATCTTCCCGGCTTCTGATATGATTATGATAGAAATCAATTGAAGGAGTTGACTATGAAGACACTTACCTGTGATGTTTGTAAACAGAATATCCAGCAGCCGGTTATGAGCCGGAATTACTTCCACATGGCGCATCGGGACATTTGCGAATCCTGCAAGGACAGCCTTGAACTGCAGATTAAACCTGTAGTCAGGACCAAATCTCCCTTTGACTATCAATGGTACAATAAGTTGATCAAGGATTCAATCGAAAAGGCCGTTGAAAAGGGAAAATTTTAATTATTGTTGCCGCGTTGGACATTATCAGGCCGAACTTCGGGTTTTGCCACAGGGCTTTTACTCAGGGAGCGCGCAGGGGATTGGAGGGCTTGCGAAGCAAGCGCCGGAGCGAAGCGGAGCCCCGGAAAGCCCGGTCCTCTTGAAATTGCCGCGCAAGCGGCAACCCTGCGCCGGATGCGCCCAAAATAAACCCGATATGAGGCCTGTTATTCTCGAAGCATTCCAAAAACCCTGGTTTTTGGAAGTTTTATTTTGAAATCGTAAGGAGTTGCTATGTCGGGCCACAGTAAATGGGCGACAATCAAACACGCAAAGGGCGCCGCAGACGCGAAGCGGGGCCAGGTGTTCACCAAACTTATCAAAGAGATCTCCATTGCGGCCCGGATGGGCGGGGGAAATCCCGAGGGGAATCCCCGGCTGCGCACGGCCATTCTCAAGGCCAGGGGCGCCAATATGCCCAGGGACAATATTGACCGGGCCATCAAGAAAGGAACGGGCGAGCTTGAGGGGGTCAATTACGAAGAGCTGGTCTACGAGGCCTATGCCCCCGGCGGTGTGGCGGTTTTTATTGAGGTGCTGACCGATAACAAAAACCGGGCCGCAGCGGACATCCGTAACATCCTGACCAGGGCCGGTGGACAGCTTGCCACTTCCGGCTCGGTCTCCCGGCTCTTCAAGCGCCAGGGCGTCATTACCCTGGATGGCGGGAAGTACACCGAAGACGCGGTGTTGGAGGCGGCCCTGGACGGCGGCGCGGAGGACGTGTCTCTCTCCGAAGGTATTATCGAAGTTACCAGCGCCCCTGAGGATTTTGAGGCGGTGATGAACGCGCTTCAGGCCAAGAACTTTGAAACCACGAGCGCCGAGATCAGCATGGTGGCCGAAGCGGAGGTTTCCCTGGATAACGACGGCACGGCCAGGGCCCTTCGCTTGATTGACAAACTTGAAGAAAATGACGACGTGCAGAACGTCTATTCCAATATTAACATACCCGAAGGCTTTGAGGCGGAGTGAGGCCCCTCCGGAGAAAAGTCCCTCAAAGGTACATTCCGCGGGCCCTCGTGAAGGCGCGTTATCAGGTGAAAAGCGGCGGGCAAAAGTTTGCCGCATCATCGGCATAGATCCGGGGCTGGCTTCCACCGGCTGGGGGGTGGTCGATTGCGCGGGGGGAAAGGTCCGTTACGTCGATCACGGCAGCATAGAAACCGGGGCGGAACGGCCCCGTGCGGAACGCCTTTTTTTTATTGGGCAATCTGTCCGCTCAATTTTGGACAGTTTCAGGCCGGACGAGGCGGCGATTGAAAACATCTACTTCGGCAGGAATGTCTCAAGCGCCATTCCCGTGGCCGAGGCCCGCGGGGTGATTTCCGCAGCCCTGGCCGGGCGGGGACTGCCCGTCCATGAACTCCGGCCCAATGAAATCAAAAAGGGCGTGGCAGGGATTTCCGGCGCGGACAAAAAGCAGGTTCAGGAGATGGTCCGCATTATTCTGGGCCTGTCCGATATACCCAAACCGGACCACGCAGCCGATGCCCTGGGCGCCGCTATTTGCGCAGCCCACCGGCAGGTTCAGGGGATCTAATGGCTGAACCCAGTTTTTTTAGCGACATAACCAGCCGGCACTTTAACCCAAATGCGGTACTGGACATTTCCAAAGACGGCAGGATCCCCGGCGGCAAAGTCCTGATAATCAGCGATTTTCACATGGGGGCCGGCAAAAGGGACGATCTTGCGCGTAACGGCGGGCTTTTAATCAGCCTGCTGGAAGAGTATTACCTGGAGAGCGGCTGGCACCTGGTTCTCAACGGGGATATCGAGGAATTGCAGCGCCATTCGCTGGAACATATTCAGGAACGCTGGGCCCGGCTCTTTCGGGTGTTTGACCGTTTTGCCGCGGAGAATCGGCTCTACAAGATCATCGGCAACCACGACGAGGAGCTGCTTTTCAAAAAAAATTATCCCTATACCCTCTACAACGCGATCCGAATCGATACCGGCATAATCCCCGTTTATGTGTACCACGGTCACCAGGGCTCAAATATTTACCGCAAATACAACAAGCTTATCGGAGCGGGCATTCGTTATGTTCTCAAGCCTTTCGGCATTATGAACATTTCTTCCGCCAGCAGCCCCCACCGGCGCTATCATGTGGAACGAAAGGCCTACAATTTTTCCCTGAAAAACCACTGTCTCTCCATTATTGGCCACACCCATCGGCCCCTCTTTGAATCACTGAGCCGCTTTGATTACATCAAGTTCGAGATTGAGCGGCTCTGCCGGGATTATCCCGCCGCCGTAGGCGAGGACAGGGAACGGATCGAAACCGAAGTCTCTGCCCTGCGCCGGGAGTTGGGCAAGCTCAGGCGCAAAGAGCGGCGGGATGTACTGCGCCAGAGCCTGTACGGAGACGATCTGCCGGTGCCCTGCCTTTTCAACTCAGGCTGCGCCATCGGCAAAAAAGGGCTTCATACCATAGAACTGAGCGGCGAAGATATCGCCCTGGTTTACTGGTTCACCGAAGGCCAGGGCCGCCGTTTTGTCAGCCGCGGCGCTTACCGGATTGAAAAACTGGAAGGCACCAGGCACCGCCGGGCAGTGCTTAACCAGGACCGGCTGGACTACATTCTTGCCCGCATACAGCTTTTGGGATAGGGGCGGAATACGAAAGCCTCCGGTTTTCCTGCCTGCCGTCCGTCTCCCTTTCCGGCTCTTCACCCAATAGTGTTCGAACCCAGGTGAAAGCTCCCCTCTGATAGTTACTGTTTTTTTTCCTTGACAATTCTGCCTATACCAAGGCATGATACTCAAAGGAGCCGGCAGCAGGCTCCTGAAGGAGCCTTCTGTGAGTCACACTACCGATCTTATCAAAAATGTTTCTATCGCCGGTCACGGACAGACCGGCAAAACCACCCTTTTTGAGCGCCTGCTGTTTGCCGGGGGAGTCATCCCCAGGGCAGAAACCGTAGAATCCGGCAAAACCGTCGGCGACTCCAGTCCGGAGGAAATTGAGCGGAAGATTTCGATACACGCCGCCCTGGGTCATATTGAGTGGAACGGGACGAAGATCAACATCTTCGATACTCCCGGATCATCGGATTTTACCGGAGACGTGATTTTGAGTTTCCGGGCCGCCGAATTCGCCCTGCTGGCTGTGGACGGCCGTTCCGGGGTTCAGATTGAGACCATCAAACTCTGGCGAAATCTGGACGGCAGGCGGAAACCGAGGGGCGTGTTTGTCAGCAAACTGGACAATGACCAGGCCGATTTCAACAAGGCGCTGGCCGACATAAAGGAAAAATTGAAGGTTGATCCCGTGCCGGTGACCCTGCCCATGGGGAGCGGCGGCGCGTTTAAGGGCGTTATCGACGTGCTTCACGAAAAAGCCTACTTCGTCCGGAGCGAGGCGCTCGAGAAAGAAGGCCCCGTTCCCGACGAGTTCAAGGATGTGGTGGCAGCCGCGCGGGAAAGGCTGATTGAGGCAGCCGCCGAGGGTGACGATACCCTGATGGAGCATTACATTGACAAGGGTTCCCTTTCCCCTGAAGAAATGAAAAAGGGCCTGATTGAAGCCCTGGCGGAAAACAAGTGCGTGCCGGCTTTCGCGGGCGTAGCGCTTAAAAATTCCGGAATTGTCCCCCTGATCGATTTTATCGCGGATGTCGGGCCGGGCGCCCTGACCGCCAGGGATCTGGTTCTGGATGCCGAAGGCAAAGAGCAGAGCGTCCCCCTGGACCCGGACAAGCCCCTTTCGGCGCTGGTTATCAAAACCTCCTACGACCAGTTTTCGGGAAAACTCTCGTGGATCAAAATCATCAGCGGCAAACTCGCCGCCGACTCCGAGGCCTTCAATGTTTCGGAGCATAAAAAAGAACGGATCGGCAAGCTCTACACCTGCCAGGGCAAGAAACTTGAAGAAGTAAAGGAACTGTTCGCCGGCGACGTGGGAATCATCACCAAGTCGGCCAACCTTAAAACCAACGACACCATCGCCGCCACGGATGGGGCCTTGAACTTTGTACACCTGCGCCTCCCCGAGCCGGTACACTCGGTGGCGGTGAACGCGACGGCGAAAAAAGACGACGACAAACTTGGCGAATTCCTGGTGCGGGCCGCGGAAGAAGATAAAACGTTCCGCTATAACTTCAACGCCGAAACCAAGGAAACGGTTATCTCGGGCATGGGCGAATTGCAGATCAACATCATCCTGGACAGAATCAAGACCAATCAAAAAATAGATATCGAGACCCACGTCCCCAAAGTCGCTTACCGGGAGACCATCACCAGGAAGGCCGGCGCCGAATACACCCACAAGAAGCAAACCGGCGGCCATGGTCAGTACGGCAAAGTGCTGCTGGAAATAGCGCCCCTGCCGCGCGGCGGGAATTATCAGTTTATCAACGCCATTTTTGGCGGCGCCATTCCCAAGAACTACATCCCCGGTGTGGAGAAAGGCGTACTGGAAGGCATGGCCCACGGCACTATGGCAAGCTACCCGGTAGTTGACGTGGAAGTGAAGATTGTGGACGGCAAGTACCATCCGGTCGATTCTTCAGAGCTTTCGTTCAAACTGGCGGCGCGTAACGCCTTTCGAGACGCGATGCGCCAGGCCAATCCTACACTGCTGGAACCGATCATGAACCTCACGGTCTTTGTGGAAGAAAAATACCTGGGGGATGTGATGAGCGATCTGTCGGGCAAGCGGGGTAAAATCCTGGGTCAGGACTCATCCGGCGGCATCGCCGAAATCCATGCTGAAGTTCCCCAGGCGGAGCTGCTCCGCTACTCAATAGACCTGCGCTCAATTACTTCCGGTACCGGTTCGTTCAGTGTAACCTTTGACCATTACGCGCCGATCTCCGGCCGTATCGCCGAGGATGTAATCAAGGCCAGGGAATCGTTCAAGATTCAGGAAGCGGACGAATGAGCCTCCGCGGAGTAGAGCTCCGCGGTATCCTTAGCGATGCATTAGTTCGAGAGGAGGCATGGCGCTCAATACGGAAATTCCGGTTTTGGAGAAACACTGTATTGCCATGTGAATACTATGAATTGTGTCATCCGGAATCGTCTCCCAAAAGCTCCTGTACGAAGGGACCGGGGCCCATTATGACCGGTTAATGCGGGAATTCTTACCGAATACAAGATAAAATCTTGACGAAAGTTAAGTTTTGGTATAGTATATTTCTGTAGGGGATTTGCAAAACTGAAGTTTTGCAAATCTACCGGTTAAAAACGCATGTTTCGCAGCCATTGGGCGGGAAACTGCAAGAGCCGGTACAAAACCAACCGGGTTTTGTACCGGCTTTGTAGATATACTGGGTTTCTGAATTTGAAACAAAAAGGGGAATCGCTATGCCGCGGAATTTAAAGGAGTTGTGGATGAGCAGGAGCCGTGTGTCCCAGGTTATTTTTATCTTGATTGTTTTATACTGTGTCGCTTCCGTCAATGTGCTGATTTTGGCGCTTGGTATGCTGCCCTATTATGAGTCGATTCAGGGTGTCTCCTATCTTCTGATAGGGTTTACCATTTCCTCGTTTGTGCTGACCCTGTTCATAAGTGCTTACCATCTGAGTACAATGCTTAGAAGAAGAAAGAGAAGGTCTGACCGTCTTTTGGAAGAAGAAAGAGTTTATAAAAACTAATAGAGGTAACAAAATGAAAAGAGGTGTAATTGCATTGCTTCTACTATTCGCGGCGGGGTTTGTATGCGCCCAGACCCGCGGCGATACGATTATTTATATCCCGATGCCGATAGGCGGTACCGCTACGGAGCAGAGTTATTTCAAAGAAAATTTTGAAATGGAAACCATGGCCGCCGGTTATGTAACAACAGAAAATCCAAGCGAGGCGGATTACGTTCTCAAGCTTGAAGTCAAGCCGAATATGGTCATGTACGATGACGGGACGGAAGAACAGGCGCCGCCTGATGAGCCGCAAAACATACTGGAACTCAGGCTGCTGCAGGCGGCTGACGATAGTGAAGTCGTTATGTTTAATTTTCCGTTTACCGAAGTGGAAGAGATGTACGAATACAACCTGTATCTGCTGTACCAGGCCATGGCAAATGTCCCGCTGACTAAATTGACCTCCCAGGTTGACCCCGATCATTGGCGCAATAAATGGCTGTATCTACGCGGCTCTCTTGATTACAACATCTCAAATTATCAGGCTGATGTGGGGGATTCCAATAACTGGCAAAGTGAAGATGGCGAAGGCAAGGATGCTTTAAGACCGGAAAACGCCCGCTCGACAACGCCCATGATTGGCGCAACCCTCGGCCTGGAATATCAGTTTTTGAACTGGATGTCTGTTGAAGGTGACTTAAAGTTTGTTTTCGGCGATCCTGAAGAACCGACTTTAGTTCCGACCGCCGGACTGGACCTGAAATTTCCGATCAAGCCTTCAAGGCATTTCATGCTTGAGCCGTATGTCGGCGTTGATATTCCCATGTTTACCGGAACCACGGTAAAAAATGTCCCCACATTTGTGGCGCTCGGCGGAGGCTTCCAGTTCGGCGTTAAGGGCGGCAACATGGGCGCTTTCTTTGTGGACACGGAATTCATGTATACCCTTGGCACCGTTTCAACACAAACCTCCTACCGTAAAGCGGACTGGGAGCGCTGGGTTCTCGGATTCGGAATTGGCTACAAACTGGGTTTCTTCAACCGCAACAAAGACCCGGAGTAGCCGCAATGAACATCGGGGTATTAAACCTGGCTTTCGAATGACCCGCTCATTTTACAAAAAGTTTGTAAATCAGCAGTAACAGCTTGTAGTATATGTAGGGAAAGATTCTAAAAAACCTGAAAGGGTTTCGGAAGCAAAACCCTATCCATTCAAGGCCGTGGTCGAAAATTGCCCGCGAGGGGTGTTTTTTTCGTTCGGCGAATACCTCAAAAAGATCGCTGCACCAGAGCCGCATAACACCGCCAAGCCGGGCGCTGTTTCGGGCGATCCACTGTTCTTCACCCCGGACGCCCTTACCGACCAACAGCAGCGCGGGCGAAGCTTTGCGGATCGCTTCGATAATGACGGCTTCTTCCTGGCGCTTAAAAGAGCCGGGAAAGCGGCCTACAACCCGCAGGCGGGGGAAAGTCTGGCGGATGTTTTTATCGGTTTTTATAAGAATCCGTTTTTTGCCGCCCAGAAGATAAGTGGAGAATTCGCGGTTCTCCAGAATCGTGAGAAGCTGTACCACAAAATCAAAAGGCATATAGCGCACCGCCTTTTTGCCCGAAAGAAAACGGATGCCGCTGACAATGCTCTTTGAGATAGGAATAACCAGGGCGGCTTTCCCCACATAGTTACGGTACTCCCCGTTCCGTCTTGCCCGGAGCAGATCCCAGAGGGAAAGGAGGACAATGTTTTGTTCCTTTCCCAGGGCGAGGAATTCCTGTACCAGGGGGCCGAGCTGATCCGGCGTTACAATATCGACGGGAACCTTGAGTAAACTTACCCGTTTCCGGTTTGGTTGATTTTGATCTCCCACGAATTTCTCTCCAATAAAACGATCCGTACCGCCGCCGCCGCATACAGCGCGGCAGTATCCGTCCGCAGAATCGTAGTTCCGATGGTCACCGCCTTAAAGCCGGCGGCCAAAAAACGGGACGCCTCCGCGGGGGAAAAGCCCCCTTCGGGCCCGACAGCCAGTACCGTCATTTCAGGATTACCGGCAAGGTAACTGTGGAGGCCGGTCCGCGCAAGGGGCAGATGATGAAACAAAAGCCCCAGGATCTTTGGCCTCTTCCGTTTAAGCTCTTCCCAGTAGGCAAAAAGCCCGTCTATTGACTCAGGCGGCCTCAGGGCGGTGGCAACCGGGGAGCCGCTTTGCTGCCGGGCTTCTTTGATGATCCGCTCCCAGCGGGAAAATTTTTTCGCCCCCGCCCCGCCATTATGCCGTCCATCACTCTCCTCCCTGATTCTAGGGACGGAAAATTCTGATATGAAGGGCACTATTTCCACAAGAGCGCCCTCGGCGGCCTGACGGACAATGGTGTCCATTTTTTCACCCTTGGGCAGGGCCTGAAACAGGATGATGGGGACATTATCCGCAAACCGGCCGCTATCCTCATCTTCCGTGCCCGAAAGCCCCCGCGCCGTATCCTCCGGCTTAACGCTTCCAATCAGGGTCCCGCCCTCAACGGAGCGCACCCTTATCAGGACCTCTTCGCCTGAGGGAAGCAGGGCGGGGAAATATTCCCTGACCGCAAAGCGGCGCACCCGGACCAGGTAGTGGTAATCATCTCCCCCAAGCCGGACCATACCGTTTTTGTCCGGCGCTTCGTTCAGGATGAAGCGCTTCATAACCGCAAAACGGCGTTACCTGACATGCCGCAAAGACCGCGTCCGCTCAGGATGCCAGGGGCATATCCTCAAGGGCTTCTTCCTGCAGGACTTTGAGGGTCTTGGTGGTCTGCATCAATCCGCGGTAACTGCCGTTTTGTAAAATTTTCACCGCCTCCTGTAACTGGACATCGTATTCCAGATCGTAGACCGGGGCGATACTGGTCCGGTTCATCTCGTTACGGATCAGCCGCTTGAGCAGTGAAAGGTCGAGTTTATAGTCCCTTTCCAGTGTACGGGCAAAGGCATCAACCTGGGCGGCGCTTGCACGGGGATTTTCCTTGATAAAAGCGGCGATCTTATTGGCATTGACAAGCTCGTTGAGTTTCTCCGCGTCCGCCTCGGTAAACTCAGGAAATTTCACCTCAAGGTCCGGGGGGATTCCTATCTTGTCGATGTTCACATCGCTTGGGGTATAGTAGCGGGCCGTGGTGATCTTAAAGCCCACATTGTCCAGGTTGTACACCTGCTGTACCGAGCCTTTGCCGTAGGATTTTTCCCCCACCAGGTATGCCCGGCCCCGGTCTTTGAGCGCGCCGGCCACTATCTCCGAAGCCGAGGCGGAGCCCCTATTGATAAGCACAACAACCGGAATATCCGCGGGAACCTGCGCGGTCTTCTGGGCGTTGAATACATGATTTTCCTGGGGGATTCTCGACTTGGTACTTACTACCACCCCGCCGTCAAGGAAGAGGCCGCTGATATCCACCGCCGAGTTGAGAAGGCCGCCGTAGTTGTTCCGCAAATCCAGAATAAAGCTCTTGTAATTCGCCGCCCTGAAGTCGCTAATGGCGTCCCTGGCCCGCGCCTCCGTCATGGGGGTAAAGGTGAGCAGCTTGAGGTACCCCATATCGCCTATCATGGCGTGTTTGGCGGTAGGCACCTCAATAATGGCCCTGGTTAAGGTAACGGGAAACTCCAGCTTTTCCCCCCGCCGTATCAGGAGCTTAACATCCTCTCCCACAGTTCCCCTGAGCCGGGACACCGCTTCCTCCTGGGTAAGGATGTCGGTGGCTTCACCATCCACCTCAAGGATCAGATCTCCGGGGTTAATCCCCGCCCTCCAGCCGGGGGTGTCCTCAATGGGGGAGGCAACCTCCAGATAGTTGGGCTTGCCGTCTGGCCTCAGGCCCAGGGGCTTGGATACGTACAGGCCTACCCCGCCGAAATTTCCCTGGGTGGTATCATTCAGATCGGTCATTTCTGCTTCCGGCAGAAAACTGGAATAGGGATCGTTCAGGGCATTGAGCATACCGGTCATTGCCCCCTCAAAAATCACCTTGGGATCCACCTCTTCCACATACTGGCGCTGGATAAAATCAAACACATTCTGAATGGTGGATGTGTATTTGCGGTTGTTTTGAATATTCAGACCCTGTCCTGGGACCGAAGGCGGCCTTTCGCCGTTGCCCTGGGCCGCCACTCCGGGAACCAGCCCCAGGGTAAAAACAATACAAAGCGCCGCAGTGGCGGCAATCCAAACCCATGAAAGGGGGAATTTAACACGCTTTTTTTCAGCGTTGAATTCCGGTTCATTCATAATCATCTCCTTTTGACTATTAGGCTGAATGTCGAGTTTATCCTGGGCGTATCCGGCGCAGGGCTGTCGCTTGCGTGACAATTTCAAGAGGCCCGGGCTTTCCAGGGCTCCGCCCGGGTCTTGCTTCGCAAGCCCTCCAATCTTGCGCATTTCCGTAGTAAAAGTCCCTGTAGCAAAACTCGAAGTTCGGCCTATTAAGAACTTCTGTTTGTTTTAGACATTCAGACACATCGAATTTCATTATGAGTGAAAACGCGGTCTTCTGCTAGTACCCGCATTGCCGTGCCGGTAATTTTACATTTACCCCCCCAGCGCTAAATTTAAAGGATTGGAGCGGGATATGGGGCGCTTCGGTTCGGAACTTCATCATGGCCGCCTGAATGCCCCGAAAAAAAAAGTTGCACCCGCAAATCGAGGCGGCGCAGGGGTTGCATTGTGTTCACCTTGACCTTTTTTACATAAATGTAGTATGATGAGGCCATCAGCCCAGATGGTGGAATTGGTAGACACGCTGGTTTCAGGTACCAGTGCCTTCACAAGCATGGAAGTTCGAGTCTTCTTCTGGGCAATACGCTAATTCATTACAGTGTAAGGAATTAGCGGTTTACAGCCTACCCGAAAAAGGGCGGCATAACCCACAAACAGGCATGAGTGACACTGAAAAGTGACATTCTTCCCTGAAGGAGTGTGCCCGAAAAAACCCGAAAGCCCTTTACTTTATACCTAAAAACCCAGGCCGGCTTGGTATGCCCGGTTCTGGGATGAAACCACCCATCGGTATGCCGTTGCCGGGTCTACCGGCATCCCCGCTGAAGGAAAGCGACAGCGCCGGTATGAGGCGGAACAATCCGCCGGGAGAATGTTGCCCCGGATACAATTCCGCCCATCACCGGAAGAAAAGCCCTTCGTTCAATACATGGAACAATTCTGGATGCATGATTCACCCTATGTCCGGGAAGCCTCCTTGGTCAAAAAGCGGCCTCTATCCGCATATTACATCCACATGAACCATGAGGATGTCAGGCGGCATATCGCGCCCTTCCCGCTTTTTCAGGGAATATCGCTCCGGGAACTTACCCCGGCGTTGATCCGTGGCCGGCTCACTTGGATGGCCGGAAAAGGGCTGTCAGGACATCGTATAAATCATGTTCTGCTGGGTATGCGCGTCGCGGTACGGTATGCCGTTATGCGGGAGGAACTGGACCAGGACCCGTTCCGCAATATTGAGAGGCTACGGAAACTCCGAAAGAGAAGGGGATACTCACCCCTGATGAAGTCGCCCGGCTCATAGCCGCCCCTATATCTGATCCCCGCCACCGCCTCGTGGAAATAGGCCGTCTGCTCCGTTGCCGTCATGCCCCGGATTTCGTCCTGTACTTTCAGACGCATGGCATGAACTTCCCGCAGGGCGCGGGGTTCCCCGGCAAGCGCCGGATCGTTCAGATAGTCTTCATAAGTTTTCATAGTCTATAACCTCCGCAGGGCTGTAAATCCCGATGCGCTTGTAACCTTCCCGAATATTGACCCGCCTGACCCTTGACTTTGGTGTTTTCCAGGCGGTCCGGCATAAGCCGTAGCGCAACCACCGTGCGTAATTATACGGCCTTTTCCATTGCTTCCCGGAGAATTGCGTTCATGCGGGTTTGATAGCCTTTTCCGGCACTTTGAAGCCATTCAATTATATCAGCGTCAAGACGGACGTTTACGGTCTTTTTGATAGGCTTATAGTTTGCCATATTCCGATAATGGGAAGGCCGCAACTGTGCAAGCTGTTCATCGGTTAATTCCGGGCTATCGGAAAAATCAGTATTCTTGAAAGCCTTAATTTCTTTCGCTATTCGTGCTTTTTCTGTAGTGGTCATTATATGCATCCTTTTCTTTTGGCGTTGCTTCTCGCGCCATGATTATCTGAGTATCACCATCGGCCTTGTCCGTTGTTATCACAAAAAGAATAACCATGTCATGGAAGCGGCCTATACTGATATAGCGGTCCTCGTCTAAAGACGAATGCGCCGCATCGTAAAATTCTAATAAATGCGGATCGTCAAAAACATCCACGATGTCAGAAAGATAAAAACCATGTTTACACTTGTTTGTCTCATTCTTTTCTTCGGTCCATGTAAACATTGTTTTTTCTTATCTATACATAATTGTATAGGCATATTATGAGATTGTCAACACGCACGGCGAACGGAGGTTTTTTCAGGGTTTTTCTCCATCCGGGGGATAGGCCGGGCGTAATGCCTCGGTTCCGCCCCTGCCTGTCTACCGGCCCGATCAGAGGGGGCGGCGTATAGGTGGTGAAGGGGGAAGCAAGCCTCGCATAGTCTAAGGCTGCCGGTTTCGCTTCTTGCCTTTCCCTTTCTTTGGAATAGCAACAATACCGCCAATCACTGTTCCATCTGTTGACTTAAATAATGTTTCATAGGTAAAAACCTAAAGGAAACCCAGGCCGGCTTGGTACGCCCGGTTCTGGGATGAAACCGCCCATCGGTATGCCGTTGCCGGGTCTACCGGCATCCCCGCTGAAGGAAAGCGGCGGCGCCGGTATGAGGCGGAACAATTCGCCGGCAAAATCTTCCAGAGTGTCTACCAGAATGCCGTCACAGTCAAAGACGCAGGAGTACTTCATCTTGCGGGACTATGCGCCTTGAGCTTTCGCAGCTCGAAAAATATCATCACCCCGGTACAAAGCACGGCGAGGGTATCCGCTACCGGCGTGGCGGCAACCACACCCCAGAGGCCCCACATTTTCCCGAAGACAAGCATACAGGGAATGAGGGCAAGGCACTGTCGCAGCATTGAGAGAAAGATTGAGATTTTGGGACGGCCGGTGACCACAAAAAAATTCGCCGACACGATTTGGAAGCCGTTGAGGGGCAGGAGGAGGAGCATGATCCGCATGGCCCTGGGAGCAAAGCGCATCATCGCCGGGCTGCCCTCCGGGGCAAAGAAGCGAACCAACTGCACCGGGAACAACTCGGCAATCGTAAAGCCCAGAACACAGATCAGGGTAGCGGCGGCGATGGCCCCAAGGTAAGCCCTGAGCACCCGGTCAAAGCGCCTGGCCCCGTAATTGTAGCCCAGTATGGGCTGCGCCCCCTGGTTGATGCCGAAAACCGGCATGAGGATCAACATCATGATTGAGCCGTTGATGTTCATTCCCGAAAGGGCGATGTCGCCGCCGTTGGCAACCCCCAGGGCTTCAGCGCCGTACCAGCCCATGCTCGTATTGTACAGAAGCTGCACCGCCGACATTAAAAACTGCAGGAGGAACTGGGCGGAGCCGAACGCCATGATCTGGGTGACAATGGCAAGGGAGGGCCTGAACGATTTCAGCCTGAGTTTTATCACCGCCCTTTTGCCGAAATTAAAACTCAGTATCCAAAGGGCCGAAACAAACTGGGAAATGATAGTCGCCCAGGCGGCGCCCTCAACGCCCCAGTGGAAAACGAAAATAAAAATCGGGTCCAGGATCATGTTCAGCCCCGCGCCGAGGATCATGCTGATCATGGTGATGGTGGGAAAACCCTGCGCCCTGGTGCAATGGGAAAAGCCGAAGCCCACCATGGAAAAAACAGAACCGTAGAGAATTATCCTGAAATAATCGCGGGCGTAGCCCAGGGATTCGCTGCCCTTCTGCGCGCCCAGCATGGAAAGGAGCGGTTCAAGGAATTTCAGGCCCGCGGCGGTCATCAAAAGGCCGGCGCCGCAGAGGAGGAAGAAACAGTGATTCAGGGCGTTTTCCGCCTCACCCTTCCGGCCCTGGCCCAGGCGCATCGAAATCATATTTGCCGAGCCGATGCCGAAGAGCATGGAAAAAGCCATAGCGACAGTCATCAGCGGCAATACCAGCGAGAGGCCTCCCAGGGCAATCTCATTTACACCCTGACCGACAAAAACCCGGTCAACCACATTGTAGAGGGCGCTAACCAGCATTCCGGTAATGGCAGGTATGGAAAAACGGAACAGCAGTCTGCCTACCGGCTCGGTTCCCAGGCGGCCGGCGGCGTCATTATTTTTTTCTGACATACCCCAGTCTCTCATGTGCGCTTTCCTTTGTAAAGTGGAATACGGTACAGTCAAGAGTTCACCTGCTAACTGGGTAGCATGGAATAATTTGACTCAGGAGCAAAAAGATGACGTGGGCGGAACTGACACATTTACGGGTATATTTATTTATGCCGATAGATGGGAAGGGGCTGGATTTGTCTTTTACAAACAACCATAGCAACCGTGGCCGCGGCGGCGTCTATGCCGTAGATGCGCCGGCCGCCATTTTGCCTGACACGGGGCGGGGCCGTGCGCAAACGCAAGACCCCGCAATTTTTTTGCAAAGCATTGATTGTATGCGAAGGGTACATACCCAAGAGCCCGCCTTGCGGCGGGGGAGCTTCAGGGCGTTATAAAGGGTATGTACCCTGAGACAAATACCTTACCAAAACAACAACCTCGTCCCTTTAGGGCGAGGTTGTTGAT
>JAIROT010000307.1 GCA_031257385.1 Treponema sp. | reverse complement strand
GCCAACAAAGGCTACCGCATATGGTACCGCGTGGTAACACCGGGAGAAACGCCCCCCGCGGGCCCCGGCGAACTCCCTAATTCCTTTTATACGAAGCGGAAAAAAGACGTAATCGAATTTGACTTTGGGGACAGCGGAAAGACGGCGTATTTCGCCGTGCAGATAGAGAACGAGGGCAAGAAAGGCCCCTGGGGGCCGTTGGTTTCCGCCCTGATACCCTAACAATGGCGTTATCCGCTTGAAAGTGAACCAAGCCCTCCTGGGGTAGAGGTTCCCCCCTTCATGCGGTTAAACATACACAAATTTTGACGGCAGGAATTCTCGACGAAGTTTTGAGAGAAGACCGCATCTGTGATAAACCAAAGAGCGTAGACTCTTTGAAGATTTATAGGAAGTCGTTATGAAAAACACAAAGGTTCTGTTCGGTTTTGCCGCGTTCGTGGCGGCGGCAGTGGTGGTTCTGACGGGCTGCTGGTCTTCCGCACCGGCCCAGTCGTCTTCAGCGCCCGTAGTACAACAGCCGGCGGCCCCTCCACCGTCACCCAAGAATCCTTACTTTGACAGAGACGGCGGCAAGGGGATGAGCCTTGCCATTCTCGCGCCCCAGGGCAGGGGACTCGCGGCAGACCAGGACTATCTTCCTGCCCTCGTGCAGGGTGAATTTGTCAGCAACTTTTCAGGCTATTCCGCCATAAGCGTATTGGACAGGGTACAGCTAGACAATCAGTACGCCGAACTGTTATCCGGCTACTATGAGGATGACGCAGAAGCGGGAATGGACCTGGGCCGCCTGACGCCTACCGAATACATCATGGGCGGGAGCATTACCAAAACCACCTTGGGCTACGCCCTGCAAATCCAGATTACCAAGAGCAGCGACAAGATGACCGCAGCCTCGTATTCGGGAACCTGCACCTTTGCGGAACTGGACAACCTGAGCGGCATACGGCGGGTTTCTTTAGACTTGCTCCAAAAAATGGGCATAGGACTCACAGATCGGGCAAAAACAGAATTGGCCGGAGCCGCAGCAGTAAACCATGTAAATGCCCAAACCGCCCTGGCGCAGGGCATTACCGCACAGCAAGGCGGAGATACGCTCCAATCGCTGGTTTATTACTATGACGCCGTTGCTTTCGATACTTCTCTGGTAGAAGCGGCAAACCGCCTTTCTATTCTTTCTGCCACGGTAACAAGCGGTAACATCAGTCAGCGGGCGCGGAATCTGATCGAACAAAAGCGGGAATGGGAAAAGATTCTCGGTGAAGCGGAAGAATACTTTGCTGATCATCCGTATTTTGATTTGGTTTACGATCCCGCAATTCACGAAGGCGCGGTGAACTATCAAAATGAGACTATAGAATTGCGCATCAATTATGGGCTTGCGCCAAATAGCAACTTAAAGGTCATTCAGGATTTACAGAAAGGTTTGTTGGCTTCAGGACACTCCGCCGAGTGGGGATTGAGTGATGAACCAGGTTACCGGAATCGGAACCGTGGTAATAGGAGCGTGGAGCGGTATATAGGTGATGAGAGTGTTCCCAAACACGTATGGCCTGGTACCTCCAACAACAAACATTATTGGGTAAGAAAGAATTTTGTATATACCGGAATAGCGGTTGTTTTTCACTTGATCAACGAAAAGGGAAAAACAATAGCCGCTTTTAATACAGGGGTGAAAAAAATATATTTGGTAAATGATATTATCTGGAATAATCATGATATATCTTGGGAGAACGCGGATTATGATGTTGGCTATGGCAGAATACTTCCCGGTCTAAGACCGCAGGGATTGGCGGTATTCAATCCGAAGATTGACGATATTACAGATGGTCTCACTATTCAGGTTGCCGCTGTTTTAGGGAAAAACAATATAGGCTATGTATATATGCTATACTTCGAATTCGAATTAAGCTCCGCCTCCGCACGAAACCAGGGCGCGGATGGGAATGATACTGACATAACCGGCAATATCCGGATTTTTACAAGATAAAAGAGATAGATGTTGATGACATACTGGATGCCGTGACATTAATTTCAACTTCAAGTGTCCGTAATGTGGCGGCGGGGTAAGCGGGAACATGTCGATTCCTGAACCAGATATGCAAGGCGAATCAAAAGCGGCGCAGGTCGGACATGAGAGGGAATTTGTTGGGTATTTTTTGAGAAAAAATATTTCGTGCAAAGGAGTTTTTTGATGGAGCAAACATTGGAAACTAACGCCGCCCGGTTGTTGAACGGCGTTACAGACATCATCAAGCGTTACGAGGCGCGGTGGCAAAAAACCGGGGAGAAGTACAATATCTTCAAGGTCGCCGATATTGCGCACAAAGAGGTCATAATGTGCCGTGTGTTGGCGGACTTGATGAATCCGCAGGGGAAGCATGGTCAAAGCAGCCGTTATCTCAGGCTGTTCTGGGAGACAATAGCCTCCAAACTGCCGGGCCGTCCTGTGCTTGACATTGAAAACACGAGGGTAACGACAGAGTATGTCATCGACGAAAACCGCCGCATTGACATCACCCTTGAGGACGGCATGATTTTCGTCCCCATCGAGGTCAAAATCTGGGCCCCAGACCAGTCCAAACAGATTGCCGATTACTTCGGCTATGCCCAGACGAAAAACAAGGCGGCGCGTATTCCCGTACTCTACCTCACCGTCGACGGGCACGAGCCCGTGGACTATTCAAAGGCTGGCGTTGGAAAAGACAGCTATGTGTGTCTCTCGTTCAAGGACGACATTCTCCCCTGGCTGGAAGTGTGCTTGCGCGATGAAATAACAGAAAAAATGGTTCCCGTACGGGAAAATCTTAGACAACTCATCGCGGCGGTAAAATCGCTATGCGGAAAATCGGAGGATGCGGAAATGGAAGATGCAATTTTCAAACAGATTACAAAGGACGATGAAACGGGGCGGGCGGCGCTTGCGATACGCAACGCCGCGGATTTTGACAGCAAGGCGCGGGAGGCGTTCAAAGGCCCCATAACCGAGTTGGTAACAAAGGCATGGCCTGACGGCGCTGAGTACCTTGAGGAAGAAGGCTGGCGCTACATCTGGCTCCCTATAAAAAATGGGAATTACCATGTCTCCTTCAACTATTTGTGGGACAAAGCCGGCATCCAGGTGGCTCCAGATGCCAGCGGTGTTTCACCGGAGGAAAAGAATGCCCTTTATGAAAAAATGAGCGGTCTATTCGGTCTCAGGCCGAAACCCGATACCGGCTTTGTGTGGTACAACGAGGGACTGTCGTGGCCTTTCTTTGCCAGGGACGAATGGTTGTACACATTTCACCTCTGCAAGCTCTATACCGAGCATCCGCAGGAAGTGGCGGACAAAATCATCGGCATCGCCCGTGAATTGGAAAGCGTATGACAGTCCTTCAGTTTTGGCAGTAGCGGTGCGCTGCTCACAGCGCCGCAAACGCATAAGCCGGAGCATACGCCATTCATGGCGATAATCCGGCAAATTTTAATGAATGTCCCGCACAGGAAGCGGGACGCAAGGAGAAAAGTTATGGCATACATGAAAACTTGTCAATGGTGCGGTAGAAGGTTTGATGACGCTACTGCTGGTCAGAGAAGCAACTCGGGTTATTGTTCAGAGAAATGTGTGGTAGCAGCGCGAGCAGCAGGGAAAAAAGTTGGCAGAGCCACTCCGTTCCAGGAAGCGCTTCTTCATAATGCAGCGAAAGGCTCTTCTTCAAACGCAGACATGGGCAGAAGCATGAAATTTATAATTCCGATTATCGGGATTTTGATTATTATTGGACTTATCGGAGTTGCAGTTAATGGTATTCAGAATGCATTTTCCGATACTAAGATCAAAATTGTTTCAGCTTCTTGTGAAACACAAGAGGAATTTGTTTCACTTCTTAAAGAAGCTCTTTCTGGAGTATCGGCGACCGTGATCGAAGGTGACGAGTTTACTACGTACTCCCGGCAAGCTCGTGATGCTGTTAAAGAGAGGGAGGGCAAGTATTCTACATTTAAGGATTCCGTATACTTTGTGAGACTTCCAGACAGCGTAAATGTTTATGTTTGGTTCGAAAGCGAGGACCAGGCGACAGCTTACGTCTATAAAACAAAATAAAACCTCTTACGAGGCATAACGTGCCTCGTGGTGGAGGCGGTGTGCATGTTAAGTAAAGCGCGTTCACCCTAAAACGGCGGCAGGATACAGGGTAGCACGGACAGCGACGGCTTCACTAAAAACACCGCCAGTGAAGATACTGATACTGGGTCAATGAATGTGTACAAGTGCCGGTCGAAGTGGGGCACGGGTGGCACATACACCAAAGGCGGCGTAGCCCAGACCAGCGGTAGCGACATTTTCCAGTATCTTTTTGACAAAGATTGGGACTACACAGGCGACACGCTGATTGCGATACCCGCACCGTAAATGCCGGCGGAGGCGGGGACAGGGCTTCGCCCAGACCCCGCAATTTTTCGCCAGAATAAAAGCAATGAAGAAGCATTATTCCCACAGCCCCCGCCGTCTATGGCGGGGGCCGGTTTACTGAATGGGGGCAAAAAAACTTTGAATATAGTGTATAAAGTATAGCGCGTAAAATTATATTAAAAAAATAATTATGGAAAACAAAATAATAATAAAATTGGTGTAAGGGGGGCACTTCGTATAACAGGACTGTATATGCTTCGGGCGCAGTAGCGCCCTCGGGGTTCCGTTTCGCTAGGTCGGCTACGCCTCCCACGCTCAACTCCACCCACATTTTGCCAGCCCTGGTCTTGCTACGCAAGCCCTTATATGCCCGCCCAAACGTCGCATACAGCCAAACGTTATGCGACATAAAAAATCGAATATACGAAGATTTCGTGCCGCATCCATGCGGCACGAGGAAAGTAATACGAATTTATTTCAGTGTTTTCAATATTCTTTTTCTATTGTTAGTAAATATTTTTTTGATTATATTGTATTTCATCGTAAGCAAATTATTTATCCTTTATCACCATAACATCCAAAAATAGATTGTTTTGTAGATATTATTCAAATCAAATAAATTAATTGAAAAAATAAACTATATCCAATAATATAACAAAATTTACCAAAAGAATACATTTTTCTGAAGTAAAAAAAATAAATATACGAATGGATAGACAGGATAGATACAAGGTATTAGACTGGTTTAACGGGTTATA
>JAIROT010000134.1 GCA_031257385.1 Treponema sp. | reverse complement strand
GGGTTGGCTTTTGCCCTCTGGCTCCGCCGAACCCGGCTTGCCCATAACATGACCCTTGCCGATGCCGCCGACAGAATGGGTGTTAAATACCAGGTGTATCAGAAACTTGAAAATCCTCGTACCGCAAATCCAACGCTCAAAACCCTCAAAAAACTTGAACATATTTTTAACGAAGAACTGGTAATGGTTTGATGACAATATTGAACATTTCAAGAACCGGGATACCAAGCAGGGCCGTCCCCCGAAAGTCAAGCCGGAGGAGCTGGCTAAGACAGCCCCGAAACCGAAAAAATAACCCTGCAAAAAACCTGAAATTTCTTTGAAAAACCACTTGACACTGTGGGTATTATAGTCTACACTATAAGCATGAAAGAAATACGCAGATCGAGCGTTTATAAAAAATGGATTAAAAATCTGAGAGATCCCCAGGCCAGAGCCCGTATTCTTACCAGGGTCATGCGGCTTGCTGAGGGAAATCCCGGTGACAGCCGTTTTTTGGGTGATATATCTGAAATGCGTATCGACTATGGCCCCGGCTACCGGGTTTATTCGAAAGTCTGGTTTAATACCCCGCAGCTTGCCGCAGTTCAAACAACGTAACAATTTCAAAAATTCGGTATTAAACCAGACGGTATTATAAATTTCCTCTCGAACGAGCCTCCGATCAAGAAATTGCCCCACGTTCCAGATACCGCACGGCTTGCCGCGCGGAGGCTCATTATGCGGTAGTTTAGCGGGTATGTAATTTTTTGTCAATGTACTTTCGAAGCATTTCTTCTACTCTCCGTTCCGCGCTAGCCGGAAACCGAATGGGCTGCTCCGGATCGCATGTCCTTCCCACGGATAGTCCAACATTCGCCAGGCGGAGCGGAGTTTCTCTCTACTACTCATATACGATCCACCGCGAGTTACGCGGGTGGACCCGGATACCGGCCCACTGGGGTCGGTCTGCGCCCCGCTCGAATAATCTCCTCCCCAATCCCAGCACCATTCAGTTACGTTTCCGTGCATATCATAGAGACCCCATGGGTTTGGCGCGAAACTGCCTACAGTTGTCGTCCTTTCGAGGTATGTTCCTCCCTGCCACATGTTGTTGTAGGGGTACTTCCCGTTATAATTCGCTAGAAGAGTCGTAATATTGTTCCCTGTATTAAACGGCGTTGTAGTCTCCGCGCGGCAGGCATACTCCCATTCAGCCTCGGTCGGCAGCCGGTAACCGTTGGCGTTGCGGTTCCAAGTTACCAGCCAGCGCATATCGTCGAAATAGTTTGAGTTGTTCGGATCGCTTCGGCCTTTGTCTATCGTATACGCTGGGGACAGCCCTTCTTTCCGGCTGCGGGTATTGCAGTATTCCACCGCGTCGTACCAGTTCACGCATTCCACCGGCAGGTCGTCCCCTTTGAACTCACTGGGATTCGTCCCCATCACGTCCCGCCACTCTTTTTGCGTTACCTCATACTTTCCCATATAAAAAGAACTCAAGGTTACCCGGTGCTGCGTCTCGTCCCTGTTCCGATCTGGCTCATTCATCGGGCTACCCATCATGAAGGTTCCGCCCTGGATGTGTACAAAGCCCTCTGATACGGGACGCTCCGGTGGCAGAGCCGTAGGCTGGACTGGTTGGGAGTTCCTTGCTGCCGGAGGCTGCTCAACAGCGGACGCGGCAACTCTCCGCCCTTCTAGGAGATACGCAATCCGCCCGTCTCGCTTGTTTAAATCAAAGCCCGGCGCAGACTCAATAACGGCGCTTTCCGTATGTAACGCCTTCACCCTGAACCGGTACACACCACCCACATCGGCAATGCTGCCCGTGATCACCGCCTCCGCGCCAAGCATTTTGCCGATGGACTGCGCCGATTCATCGCTCACCTCCCCGGAAAGGTTTAATGCCAGTTCCTCCCGCACCAGGTCAAGCTCCCTCCGGTCAACCGCCGTTACCGCTTTGGAGTTCGCCAGCGCCATCGAAAGCTCCTCAATGATATATTCAGACAATGCCTCGGAAGGGGAGGCGAAAGCGACTACCGCCACTTTACGCCCTGTCAGGTCGGATCCAAGCCGCTCCGCCGAGGCCTGGATGGCCTCGTCAAGAGACACCGTGCCCGTTTCGTTCCCACCCATGCTGGCACAGGAAAAAATCGCCATAAGAGCCATAAGGCAAAACCCTAAAAATACCGCTATATTCCGTTTCATGGTTCCTATTATACCCACATTGGCGGGTTATTCAAGCCGAAGGCTGTTTTCCGGGGATTTCTGCGGCTGGCGGGTATGCGAAGCACTACCGCCATCGGCATAGCTTCCTGTTTTTGTATTTTCCTCTATTTTTCGGTACTATTATAGTCTATTTTCATTTTATATACATCTTTTTTATTGAATTGCTTGATAAAAAGAGATATATATGTAAGTAAGGACGGTTTCAAAACAAGTGTTTTGAAATATAAAACCGGACTTTTCGTAAAGAAGTAGGGTAAAAATGCCGAAAATACAGAGATATGAACTATCCACGCAGCATTTGCCTATTACTTCTGCTGGCGGCGATCTTTGCCATTGGGACTTTCCCGGTAAAGATCTCCGCGGAAGATGCGGTTCATGTGGTGGCAAAGGGGGAAACACTGTATTCCATTTCCCGCCTGTACCGGGTCAGTCCTGACGAGCTTATGCGGTATAACGACATTGCCGATGCAACCAAAGTCCAGGCAGGCCGGCGGCTCCGAATACCTCCTGCGGCGCCGTCGATCCCGGCGGAGGGAAGCGCCACTACAACCGGAAACGGAGTGTCGGGAAAGGCCCGGGCAGAGGAAACCACTTCTTCCGCCCAGGCCGCCTACACTGAATACCGTGTCGTGAAAAACGATACCCTCTTCAGCATAGCCCGGACCAACGGCGTTACCGTGCAGACATTGCGGGATCTCAATAAGTTTTCCGCGAGTTATGTGCTGAAAGAAGGTGAGCGGATTAAAATACCGGCAAGCGCAACGGCGGCTCCGGCCCGGCAGCCCGGCAGCCCGGCGGCCCCGGCGCGGCAGACCACCGCCAAAACCGTGGACAGTTCGGTGCGCTGGCCGGTAAATCCAAAAGAAATCGCCTACATGACCGGCAAATTGTACGGCGTGATAGTGCGGGGGGAACGCTCGGAATCGGTACGGAGCCTCACCCAGGGAACGGTAATATCCGCCGGGCCTTACCGGGGCTTCGGCAGAGTGGCGATTGTACAGGTAAGCGGAGGATATTTGTACGTGTATGGAGGCTGTGAAAGTCTGTCGGTAAAAGAGGGGGACAGGATAGGCCCCGGAACGGAACTGGGAAAGCTGGGAATAGACGCGGTCTCTGAAAAACCCCAGCTCTTTTTCATGGTCTACCGGAGCAACACCCCCATTGATCCAGCGAAAGCCCCCAGGGCTTAGGGGGATACAGGTAAAAACAGAGAAGGCAGAGGTAAAGGTATGACAAAAACAATGGCGGCTTTGGGAGAAATCGGAATAGAACGCGAAGGGGCAAAACGCTCAAAAGGTTTAACAACGGTGAAAACCGCGAAACCCAAAATCATGAAAATCACTAAAAGTACCAGAAGTGCTAAAAACGCAAAAAAAGCCAAGATTCAAAAAGAATCTGACCCTCTGGGCCTCTATTTCAAGCAAATTTCCAAATTTCCCCTCCTCACCGGACAGGAAGAACAGATTATCGGCGAAAAAATAGTCAATCTCAGAGGAAAATTGCAGGCTCTTGAGGACAAAAGGAAAAAAGGCAACTATGAGCAGGAAAAAGCCGCTCTGGAAAACGCCCTCCTCTACAATAAAAACAAAATGATCAATTCAAACCTGCGACTGGTAGTATCCATTGCCAAAAGCTACCAGCACCGGGGCCTTTCCATGCTGGACCTCATCGACGAAGGTAATATCGGCCTCATCGAGGCCGTTGAGCGCTTTGACTACACCAGAGGCTGCCGTTTTTCCACCTACGGCACCTGGTGGATTAGACAGGCCATCATCAAAAGTATCGCCGACAAAGGCCGCGTCATCCGCATCCCCGTCCACATGCTCAACACCATCAAAAAATGCTACTTCGTGGCAAAGCAGCTCACCCAGGATTTGGGCAGGGACCCCAGCAACGAAGAACTCGCCGAATATCTGGGCATTACGGTAAACAAAGTCAAAGAAATCGTCAAACTCTCACAGGAAACCACGAGCCTTGACACCATAGTAGACAGCGGGAATATGACCCGCCTCGCGGACCTCATCAAAGACGACACCATGGCCGAACCTTTCGAGACGGCTTTCTCCATGACCCTTCAGGAAACCATAGCCGACATCCTTTCGAAGCTTCCCGAACGTGAAATGAAAATTATCCAGCTCCGCTACGGACTCACCGGCGAAGGCCCCTTAACCCTCGAAGAAACCGGCAGACTCCTCGGCATCACCCGTGAGCGCGTCCGCCAGATACAGGAAAACGCCACCTACAAACTCCGCAGCCTTAAGGAACTCAACGAACTGAGGGAAGAAAGCCGAATGGAAGATTGAAGGGCCGGGTAGAACCGGGGAGCGCCTCCCGGAGCCCCCACAGACCCGGACGCGCCCAATCGGGTAGGAGGCTGCTCATTATTCGAAAGTCTGGTTTAATACCCCGCGGCTTGCCGCGGTTCAAACAACATAACAATTTCAAAAATTTGGTATTAAACCAGACGGTATTATAAATTTCCTCTCGAACGAGCCTCCGATCAAGAAATTGCCC
>JAIROT010000284.1 GCA_031257385.1 Treponema sp. | reverse complement strand
TTGCGGCCTTTGACCGCAAAAACCCCCGATTTTTGGGCTCCTTTGGGAGTCTGCAAGGTAGAAAATGCACAAAATTGTGCATTTTCTTTATCATTTGGGCTAAAGCCCCACAGACTCCTGAGTATCGTAACACAATTTCAAATGAGAATAAAGCGGCCTGTTAAGCGCCTTACTGCAATGGGCGCCCCTGCCGGTTCGCCCCCAGAGGCAGGTACTTTCGCAGCTTGACCAGCAGTTCCTCCAAATTCAGGGGCTTGCCCACGTGGTCGTTCATCCCGGCCCGGAGGCACTTTTCTATATCCTCCCGGAACACATTGGCCGTCATGGCGATAATGGGAATACCCCCCGGAGAACCGGCGTTTTTTCCTTCCCGCCGGGATGCTTCCAGTTTGCGGATACGACCGGTGGCCTCGTAGCCGTCCATTTCGGGCATCTGCACATCCATAAAAATCATCTGGTACTGTTCGGGGCGGGCATCAAAGAGCCGCACCGCTTCCGCGCCGTTCTCCGCATAATCGATGGCAATCCGGGTCGGCTCAAGGAGGGAACCCAGGATTTCACGGTTAATCTCCACATCCTCGGCGAGGATTATCCTGAACCCTTCAAAATTATCCGCCTCAGCCGGCCGGGTATCCGCCGCCGCAATCACGGCCTCCACGCCGAGACTCTTGTTGATGCTGTCCATTATGGCGGAAGGAAAGAGGGGTTTCGACAGGAAGCCATTCACCCCGGCGCTTTTTGCCTGTTCTTCTATCGGGCCCCATTCCCCGGAGGACATCAGGATAATGAACGGCTTGTTTCCCGGCCTTTCATTGATGCGGCGGGAAAGTTCAATGCCGTCCATTTCAGACATTTTCCAGTTCACAAAATAAATATTGTAGGGACCCCTTTGTTCGAGCAACTCCAGGGCTTCCTGGCCGCTTTGGGCGCTGTCGCAGGCAAGGCCGAATCTCCGGACGATTTCCTCAAAGTACTCCCGCAGATCCCGTTCATCGTCCACCACCAGGATGCGCAGATTCTTCCGGCTGATCGCGGGATCCAAAAGTTCCTGTTCTGTCTGCAGTTCCTGGCCCCGGAGTATCCCTATGGTAAAGATGAACGTGGAACCCTTGTTCACTTCGGACTCGATCCATATCCTGCCGCCCATCAGTTCGACGATACGTTTTGATATGGCGAGCCCCAGTCCGGTACCGCCGAACTTCCGCGAAATGCCGCTGTCGGCCTGCTCAAAGGAATTAAACAGCCGGGATTGCTGCTCTTCGCTGATCCCGATACCGCTGTCACTTACCTTGATTTGCAGGGTACACAGGCCGTCCTTTTCCCTGAGCAGTTCCGCCTTGAGCCGGATCGAGCCCTTTTCCGGGGTAAATTTTACCGCGTTGCTCAGCAAATTGGTGATCACCTGGGCCAGCCGCTGATCGTCGCCGATGAGGATCCGGGGAATATCCTTGCCGATATGAACCGTAAAGTTTTGCTGTTTTTCCTCTACCCGGAAATTGATCACATTGACCACCCGCTGAAGCATCTTTTCAAAATCAAATTCCGCGGGGGACAGCTCCAGTTTATTGGCCTCTATTTTTGACATATCCAGTATATCGTTGATGACCCCCAAAAGATGGGCGGAGGAATCTTCTATTTTTGAGAGACAGTAGTCCTTTCGTTCCGGATCCGGGGAGGACTTCGCTATGGCGGTCATTCCGATGATGGCGTTCATGGGCGTGCGGATCTCGTGGCTCATTTTTGAAAGAAAATCGCTCTTTGCCCGGGATGCGACCTGCGCCGCCTCGGTCTGGGTTTCAAGTTCCCTGGTACGCTGGTGTACCAGTTTTTCAAGCCGCCTGCCCTCCTGTCGGTTCCGCTGGAACATAATAAACAACAGGGTGAGTACAAAAAGCAGAAGTACCGAAAAGCCGATGAGCCAGGGCATCCGGGAGCGCGCCAACTTGCTCCGGTAATCAAAAGTCCTGTGGGTCCACCGTTCCGTGATACCGTCGGTATCAATAATGCGGAGGCATTTGTCAATGATGGATTTCAGTTCTTCCTCATGGAGATTAAAGCCGAAAGCGGATTCAAAGGAACGGTTAAAAACGATGTTGGCCTTATAGCCCGGCTGTTCCCGGAAATTGGTCTGGCTCAAAAGGAGGTTCCGGGTTGCCATTATCAGATCCACCTCTCCCTTTTCCAGGGCGGTAAAGCAGTCGTCGGTATTGGGGTACTCCGCCGTATTGCCATGATCAGGAAACCACTCCCGGAACAGTTCGGCATAGGCCGTACCCTCCATAAGCCCCACCCTGGCGTAGCGGATCTCGTTTATCCCGATGTCCCGAAAATCCGATTTGGAGAGCAGTGCGTAATAGTCACTCTGGTACGCGGTATCAGCCCACAAAAAACGACCCGTCCGTTCACCGGAGGGAATCAGTTCGGTAATCATGGCGGCCTCGCCCCGTTCAAGCATATCCATCAATTCCGGCCATTCCACAGTCTCATCGTTAATGCGCCGAAAACTCAGGTCCGAAAGCTCCTCCACCCCGGCCAGCACGTCCAGGGCTATGCCCTGCCACTCCTTTTCCTGGGGATTGTAAAAACTCACCGGATAATTGTCATGTTCAACCCCTATGGGAACCGCCGCTTCCCGCACAACATGATCCTGTATGTAGGCCTTTTCCGCGGGACTTAACTGGATAAGGAACTTGTGACGCATATAGGTCTTCTGCCCCTGGTTGTAAAGCCCAATGAGGTGGCGCATCGAGCCGCTCTGCAGGGCCTTCTGGACCACCGATATGACGGGCTGGAGATCGGGGTTCTGGGTTGCCAGGGAAACGGGCCCGTAGATGAGGGGGAAGAACTCGTCCGCCCGCACATCGCCGTAGTCATCAAAGGCGGCCTCGGCAATACCCTCGTCGAAGAAGGCGTCAATCTCCCCGTTTTTCAGCATCCGGTACGCCGTGTCATAGTCGTCAATAAAAAAACTCTTAAAGTCCTCTGTTATATAGGGCGCGACCAGTTCCGCTGTTGTGGCGCCCTCCAGAAAGGCGTAATGCAGGGGCCGTTTTCTCGCGATGCTCGAAAGATCCTCGCCGCCTGAAAGACGCATATACTTGATGGAGCGTTCCGCGATGACATCGCTCATAAAATAAACTTTTCGGCGCTCCTCCGTGGCGGTAAGTTCGCCGGAAAAATCAATCTCCAGGGATTGCAGCCCCTTGATCAGATCCCCCCACTCGTAAATCACCGGTTTGAAGGGAATACCCAGGAGGGTGGAAAGCCAGTCGCAAAACAGGGCGGAGTACCCGGCTATTTGACCGTCCTCATTGTAAAAAGTCTCGGTGGTCAGGTTCATGCCGTAAATGAAATAATCCCGGTCTTCGTCGAAGCGCTTCCGGCTTTTCAGGGCCTCCAGGGCATTGATTTCTTCCGGTGTAATACCCGGTATATCCCGGTAGGAAGTATAGATCGCATACCGATCCAGGGCCCGGACCTTCTTTTCGCAGCCCGAAGCCCACAGGAGCGGAAACAGGGCAACAAACAATACCCATAAGGACATATTCCCATTTCGCATAGATCCCCTTTCCTTGGCACTGTCAACAAGTTAAGCAAACGAGACCCCAAAAAGGTCTGTTGATTACCCAGGTTTTGTACCCAAAAACCCTCTTAACCTGTGGACAAAATTTTTAACTTGTTGACACTGCTTTCCTTACCGGTAAAAGGTTTACAAGTCCGCTATACCATAAAGTGATTTTTTTTACAAGGCATATTTCAGAGAAATCAGGACGCTCGCGAACTTTTATTCGTGCTGAGGGGTTTAATACTGCGCGGCTTGCCGCGCTCATTGACTTTTTTTGAAGGGACGTGCTATATTGATTGCAGCTATTCTTTCCTTATTTCTTTTCTTATTCTTAATGGAGGAGAGAAAATTGAAAAGTGCCGTCAAAATTCTGTTGATCCTGGCCATAACTACGCCGCTGTATTCGCAAATAACCCTTGACCAGGCGCTCGCTGAAGCCGCGCAGGAATTCGCGGCAAGGCTAAATCCCGATACTACCCTTGCGGTGGTCAATTTTATTTCCGAATCGGAACGCATGTCATCGTATGTAATAGACGATTTGAACAGGCGTCTTGTTCAATCGGATATGTTCACCGTGGTCGAGCGGAGACGGCTTGACGATGTAAAAAAAGAACTTGATTTTCAGATGTCGGGGGCGGTCA
Organism: Treponema sp.; assembly: GCA_031257385.1. GTDB lineage: Bacteria > Spirochaetota > Spirochaetia > Treponematales > Breznakiellaceae > WQXQ01. The sequence continues at coordinate 9,033 of JAIROT010000284.1, read as the reverse complement.
GTGACGAAACCTTTCAGGGGATTGGGCACATGCTTGGAGCGGAAACCATCATAACCGGTTCACTTGAAAAGGTGGACAAAGTCTACCGTTTCCGGGTTTCGGCTATTGCCCTGCGTACCGCACGGGTAGACGCTTCGTATTCCGCCAACATAGTGAACGACAAGACAACCGCGGGCCTCATGGGCGGCAGCGCGGATCTGTTCGGATTGAACGATTACACACCCCTTGAAAGAAGCGGGGCCTTCTTCTTCAATCTGATCCCCCTGGTCAGTGTCGGCTCCTGGATGATGGGTGATTATAATGGCGCCCTTATCAGCAATGGTATTCAAATGGCGGGGCTCACCTTGTGCATAGTCTCGTCGGTTTTTGGTTTCCAATATCCCGATAAGGCGGCTTATTACGATTCCAATGGTAAATTCGATGAAAAAGGATATGATGACGCGAGTGTGCTCACGCCCATGGGAACGGTAGGACTATGGACCGGATTAGGCATATTTGCGGGCGGTTATATTTTTAATCTGGTCAGACCCTATCATGTTCATAAAGTCCAGCCCAAGAATCCAAATGTTTCAATAAATAACTTAAATGTGTCTATTATTCCCGGTTCCGATATTTTCGGGTTCAAAACAGGAATTGCGTACAAAATAAAAATGTGAGGCTGTCAGGCCCTGTGGGCTCAGGCAGGGCCGGCGCATCATTTTGACTATCAAGCCGGCCTAACGGCCGGCTTGGAGTTTTGCGCCTTCGCGTCTGTTTAACTATCGGCGGGCAGTCCGAAGAGGCGCAAAACTCCAGGAATCTTCCCCAGAGCGCAGAGGATAAAAAGTTTATATGCGCCGACCCTGCCGCGGGCGCGTTGACCTGCGGCCGGTTTGGGTTTATGCTGATACGCAGAAGCAATTACGAAACCAAGGAGGAAATCATGAAAAAAATATTCTTTTGCCTGAGTTTAACCGCGCTTGCAGCGGTTTCTTTGATCGGCGGTTTGGCGGGCTGCCGGAAAAAAAGCGCGGAACCGGCAGCCGCGGCGGTAAGTCAGGATGTGACGGTCCGGCTGCTCACCGATGCCACGGGTATTGACGACAAATCGTACAACGCCGCGGCGTGGCGGGGGATTCTTGAGTATTACGGTGACACCTGGGCCAGCGCCTCAAAGCGCGGAATATCCTACGATGTGGTTACCGCCCAGACCCAGGATATGTACATCCCCAACCTGAGGCAGGCCACGGACGAGGGCTACGATCTTATCGTCGCCACCGGCTTTACCTGGGCCGACGCCCTGACGGAAGTCGCCGCGGACAACCCCGATCAAAAGTACATGATCGTCGATGTGGACTGGCTCGCCCCGCCAAACATCATGCAGGCGGTTTACGCCGAGCATGAAGGCTCCTTCCTGGTAGGCGCGGCGGCGGCGCTCAAGGCCAAGGCCGACGGTATCGCAAACCCCCGTTTCGGTTTTATCGGCGGCGTGCCGGGCGCGACGATCACCAAGTTTGAGGTGGGCTACGTGCAGGGCGTGCTTTCGGTCATCCCCGGCGCCGAAATTGTGGACTATTACGTGAACAGTTGGGGCGAGCCGGCCCTTGCCAAGACCCAAGCCAAAAACTGGTACGATTCCGGCGTGTACGCGATCTACTCCGCGGCCGGGGGCAGCGGCAACGGTACCATCGCCCAGGCCAAGGAATACCGGGCGGCGGGCAGAAATGTCTGGGCCATCGGCGTTGACTCCGACCAGCACGAAGAGGGGCTGCTCCCCAACTCCAGCGAATCGGCGGTGCTTACCTCCATGCTCAAACGGGTGGAAACGAGCCTTGTCTACGCCCTGAACGAGGTCAAAAACAATACCTTCAAGGGAGAAGTGATAACCTTTGACATCGGCAAAGACGGCGTGGGTTACTCCACCACCAATCCCGCCCTGGACAGGGAGATTGTCGCCCAGCTTAATACGCTGCAACAGCAGATCGTGAGCGGCCAGATCACAATCGCCGCCAGCAACGCTGAAGCGAAAAAAATCGCCGGCTTTCCGCAGAACCTGAAAGCGATTGACGACTGAGGGCCCGGAGCGGGAGGCCGCCCTAACCTGGGGCGGAAAGCCGCTCTAGCCGGGAAGCCGCTTTAACTTAGGGCGGAAAGCCGCTCTAACCGGGAGGCCGCTGCTTAAAAGGAGGCGCCGTGTTAGCGATTGAGATGCTGGAGATTACCAAGGTTTTCCCCGGGGTGCTGGCAAACGACCGGGTTAATCTGCGGGTTGAGCAGGGGGAGATACACGCCCTCCTTGGGGAGAACGGGGCCGGTAAGTCGACCCTTATGTCGATCCTTTTTGGGCTTTACGAGCCTGACAGCGGCCTTATCAGGATATGGGGCAAGGCGGTGAAAATCCGCAGCCCCAACGACGCTACGGCGCTGCGGATCGGAATGGTGCATCAGCACTTCAAACTCGTACACAACTTCACGGTTACCGAAAATATCGTGCTGGGGCTGGAACCGCATAACGCCCTGGGGAACCTGGACCTCCGCAGCGCGGAAAAACGGGTGGCGGAACTTTCCGAAACCTATGGTCTGGCGGTAGACCCCAGGGCCAGAATCGAAAACATTACCGTGGGTATGCAGCAGCGGGTGGAGATTCTCAAGATACTGTACCGGGACGCTGACATTCTTATTTTTGACGAGCCGACCGCGGTGCTGACCCCCCAGGAAATTGACGAGCTTTTGGCGATTTTCCGCCGCCTCAAGTCGGAAGGGAAAACGATTCTTTTTATCACCCATAAATTAAAAGAGATAAAAGCCGCCGCGGACCGCTGTACGGTGCTGCGCCGGGGGAAATATATTGATACCCTTGACGTAAGTAAAACGGGCGAGGCGGAGCTGGCGGAAAAAATGGTGGGCAGGGCGGTAATTTTCCGCATTGAAAAGAAGCAGGCCAGGCCCGGCGGCGTGGTACTCAAAATCGAAGACCTGACGGTAATCGGCGCAAAGGGAACCCCCGCGGTGAGCGGTCTTTCCCTGGATGTGCGCGCGGGCGAAGTGGTGGGCATAGCCGGGGTTGACGGTAACGGCCAGTCGGAACTGGTGGCGGCCATTGCGGGGCTTTTGCCGGTCAAGTCCGGCAGGGTGCTCCTCAAAGGGAACGACGTCTCCAAAGAGAGTATCAGAAACCGGAATGAGCGGGGGCTGGGGCTGGTGCCCGAAGACCGGCACAGGCACGGACTGGTTCTGGATTTCAGGCTTGACGAAAACCTCATTCTCAAGAGCTTCCGCCGCCGGCCCTATTCAAACCGCGCGGGCTTTCTGCGTTTTCCGGTGATCTTCAGGCACGCCGAAACCCTTATTACCGATTTTGATATCCGGGCGGGGAACGGGCCGGCCACTCTGGCCAAGTCCATGTCCGGGGGCAACCAGCAGAAGGTGATTATCGCCCGGGAAATCGATCTTTCCCCTGAGCTTCTTATCGTGTCACAGCCGACCAGGGGCCTTGACGTGGGGGCTATCGAATACATTCACCGCCGCATTGTGGAGGAAAGGGACAAGGGACGGGCGGTGCTTTTGGTGTCCTTCGAGCTGGATGAGATTCTGGGCCTCTGTGACCGGATCGCCGCCCTTTCCAAGGGCCAGGTGGCGGGAGTACTTCCGGTGGAAGAGGCTGACGAGCGGCGTATCGGCGCGATGATGGGGGGAGTCCATGCCTGACTTACGCAAAAAAAGCGGCGGGAAGGCCGGCGGCGTCAATCTGGGCGACCGGCTCCTTGAGGTGTTCACCGGCTCGGACGGGCTGGTTTCGGCGGCGGTGGTAGTATTGGGCTTTTTGGTTGCCACGCTGCTCATCATTATCATCGGGCGGAATCCCGGCGGCATGTACCAGGCGATCCTGCAAGTGGTAAGCGGCTTTGACCTGCGCCGGGGAACCCAAAACGTGCGCTATGTGGGGGAATGGCTGGTCAGTTCCGTCCCGCTCATTCTCTGCGGTTTTTCCATGGCCTTTGCCGCCCGGACCGGGCTGTTCAACATCGGGGCGGAGGGGCAGTATATCGCGGGCCTTACCGCGGCCCAGCTTATCGCTCTTTATTTCCCGCCGATCCCTGTATTGCACTGGACTGTGGCGGTGCTGGGGGCGATCGTCGCCGGCGCGCTCTGGGGCGGTATCGTGGGTTTCTTCAAAGCCCGCTACAGGGTTTCCGAGGTAGTGGCCACGATCATGATGAATTATATCGCCTTTTATCTGCACCGCCTTATCCTTCTGCGAGTTCCCGGCAGCAACACCTTCAGAACGCCGGACTTCCCCGCCACGGCAACTCTCTCAAGCCCCTTTCTGTCGTCGATTACCAACGGGTCCCGGCTCAACTACAGCCTCTATCTCACCCTGGCGGCGATTGTCTTTTTTTGGATCATTATGGGGAAAACGCGGCTGGGCTATTCCCTGCGGGCCACGGGGCTTAACAAGGACGCCGCCTTTTACGGCGGTATCAGCGTGAACGCCAGCGTTACTACCGCCATGGCGATAGCCGGGGCCTTCGCGGGCCTCGCCGGCGCGGCGGTTTCCCAGGGCGTCTTTTCCTACGGCCGCATCCTCGCCGCCCAGGACGGTTACGGGTTTGACGGCATTGCCGTGGCCCTGGTGGGCAACAGCACCGCCTGGGGAACCGCCCTGGCAGGCCTCCTCTTCGGCATGCTCAAATCCGCCCAGCCTCTGATGCAGTCCCGGCAGATCCCCAAGGAGATCACCGCGATCATCATGGGCCTGGTGGTGGTTTTTATTTCCCTGCGCGCGGGAGTAAGGATCATTATCGAATGGCAGATGAAAGAGAAAGCCCGCCGCGTACAGGAACATGCCGCGGCTGCGTATGGGACGGCTGCGCATAACGGCGCGGCGCGGGCAGGGCCGGCCGGATCCGGGCGTGAAAAAGGAGGAAACGGATAATGGCTTTCTTTCAGATAATATGGAACATGCTCCCCTCAACCTTTATGATAGTTTCCCCCATTCTTATCGCCGCTGCCGGCGGGATGATCTGCGAGCGCTCCGGCGTGGTGAACATCGCCCTTGAAGGGCTGATGGCCATCGGCGCCATGACCGCCGCGGTAACCCACGTGCTTCTGGAAACGAAGATCGGCTTTTCGATTCCCCTGGCCCTGGGCCTTGCCGCCTTAGCGGGGTGCCTCTTTTCACTGGTCCACGCCTTCGCCTCCATTACCCTGCGGGCTGATCAGGTGATATCCGGCACGGGGATCAACCTCCTCGCCAATGGGCTTACCGTGTTTGTGTGCCAGCTTCTGTTCCGTATGGATCGCAGCCAGAACTACCGCATGGGGATGAAATCGGGCTTATTCGGTATTTACCCCACAGTCTGGATAGCCCTCGCCATTCTGGGGGCAAGCTGGTTCATGCTGTACAAGCGTCCCTGGGGACTGCGGCTCCGCGCCGCCGGCGAACACCCCCAGGCCCTGGCCTCCGCCGGGGTCAACGTCATCAGGATCCGCTATATTGCGGTGCTCATTTCAGGACTCCTTGCCGGCCTTGCCGGGGGCTGCATCGTCCTTACCCAGGACATTCAGTACACGGTGAGCACCATCAACGGCAAGGGCTTTATTGCCCTGGCCGCGGTTTCCTTTGGCCGCTGGTTGCCCCTGGGGATACTCGGTTCCAGTTTCCTGTTCGGCATGTCGTCTGCCCTGGCGGTAAACATCATCAACATCAAGGGACTGCAGTTTCTGCCTTCGGAATTCTTCAACGCCCTGCCATACCTCATCACCCTGATCACCCTGGTACTGTTCAGCGGGAAGGACTACGCCCCCAGAGCGTCCGGGCAGCCCTACGACAAGGGGAAAAGTTAGCGCATACAGCGCTCCTTAAAGATATAAAAACCGGTCCGGCTTTTTCGGCCCGGCGCTGCCGGTTTTCACCGGCATGACGGCTAAAAATGACGGTACAGGCCCGGCCTTTTACACATCCCTGGGCCGCTTGTCCTGCACTCTGACCGCTTTGCCTTCCGAAACCGGCAGGCTCCCCCCCTCGTGGAGTTCCACTTTGGGGCTGATCGAGATTGAAGCCTGAAGGGTTTGCCTGATCCGATCTTTGAGGGCGTTGAGGGGACGGGCATCGTCCATAAAAATATCCGGCCCAACCTCGGTCTTGACCGTCAGGCGGTCAAGCGCGCCGTCTTTCTCAATCACGATGAGATAGTTGTTGCCGACTTCTTTTATGCCCATGATCACTTCCTCGATCTGGCTGGGGAAAACGTTCACCCCGTTGATGATCAGCATGTCGTCGCTGCGGCCGGTGATCCGGCGGAGACGGCGGTGGGTTCTGCCGCAGGGACAAGGCTCGGTATAAAAGCCGGTAAGGTCCCTGGTGCGGTAGCGCAGAATCGGCGAGGCCTCACGGCAAAGCACGGTGAGAACCAGTTCGCCGGTTTCTCCGTCTTTTACCGGTTCCAGGGTATCGGGATCGATGATCTCGGCTATATAGCCGTCCTCCCAGATGTGCAGCCCGTTTTTGCACTGGCACTCAAAGGCCACGCCGGGGCCGTTCATCTCCGAAAGGCCGTAGGAATTGTACACGTCGATATGCAGCAGGCTTTCTATGCGGCGGCGGGTGTCTTCGGAATACGGCTCCGCGCCGGCAAAGGCCCGCTTGAGGGAGAGACTTTCCCGCTTAACGCCGGCTTCCCTCATTCTGGCTTCAACGTGCAGCAAAAAACTCGGCGTGGCGTGGACCACGGTGGTGCCGAAATCCTGCATGAGCCTGAACTGCCGGGCGGTGTTTCCCGCCCCCGAAGGGATCACCAGCATCCCCACTTCCTCTCCGCCCGCGTGAAAACCAAGCCCGCCGGTAAAAAGACCGTAGGTGATCATGTTTTGGAATACGTCGCTTTTGTTGCAGCCGGTTCCGTAAATACAGCGCGCCACAAAGCCCGACCAGCGCCTGATATCATCCTGGTTAAAATAAATCGTGGTGGGCGTACCGGTGGTACCGCTTGAGGCGTGAAGCCTGACCACCTCTTCTCTGGGAACGCTGAGAAAACCCCAGGGAAAACCCTCGCGGAGATCGTGCTTGGTTGTAAAGGGAATGCGCTTGAGGTCATCCAGGGTTTTGATGTCGTCCGCGCTTTTTATCCCGGCGGATTCAAGACGGGATCTGTAAAACGGAGTTTTAAGGGCGTGTCCGATTTCGGATTTGAGTTTTTCAAGCTGCAGGGCTTCGAGTCCGTCCCTGGGCATTTTTTCGATATCGGGGCGCCAGTACTGGAACTTCATCCTTTACACTCCGTCAAAGGCCTTTTGCAGCAGTTCCTTGCCGGGCGGCGCGGTAAACAGGGAAACGGCAATCACCACGATAAAGGGAAGCACGATGGCGATGCTTGCGGCCAGCGGCGAGCGGCTTGCCCCAAGGACGAAGAAAAGAATTATCATCGCCGCCGCGCCTGAAAGCAGCCCCGCGTAAGCCGCCGGCTTGGTAACGCGCCTGCTGTACAGGCCCAGGATGTAAGGCGCCGCGAAGGCCCCTGAAACAACCCCCCAGGAAAGGGACATGAGGTACACGATAATGCTGATCTGAAAGCGCGAAATAAAATAGGAGATCAGGATGAAGATCGCCGAAAGAAAACGCATCATCGCCACCGAGCGGTCCTTGCCGGTTTTGGCGTCAATGCGGGAAGGGTACAGATCAATGGCCACCGCAGACGAGGACACCAGCACCAGTGAGGAAAGGGTAGACATTGAAGCGGACAGCACGAGGAGCATGATCAGGGCCAACAGCGCCGCGGGGAGTCTCTCGGTGAGCAGCGTGGGCACAATCAAATCGTATTGAATCGCGCCGGCGGCGTTTTGGGGCGCTGATGCGGTATCGAAAAAAACGTGGGAAGCCGCGCCGGTGAAATAGGCGGAAAACCCGATCATCAGGGCGAAGACCGTGGTAACAATCGCCGCTTTGGGGATCACCTGCTGGTTCTTGATCGCGTAGAATTTCTGGGTCATCTGGGGAAGGCCCCAGGTGCCGAAACTGGTCATAAACACCAGCGAGAACACGGTAAGCGCCGAAGGCTGCCTTTCCGGCGGAATGTGTACCTGGTAGTTTTCGGCAATCTTACCTATGATGCCGAAGATCCCGCCTTCAGGGGCGGTCAGCACCAGCACCAGCACCGCCGCTCCGGCGAACATGATGATTCCCTGGATAAAGTCGGTAACGGCAATGGCAAAATAGCCCCCCAGGATCATATACACTCCGGTAAAGGCGATCATGACAAGCAGCGCCACATCGTAGGGAATGCCGAACACCGCTTCAAACAAGTGTCCCAGCCCCTTGAAAACGCTGGCCGAATAGGGCAGCAGAAAAAAGAAAATCACCGAGGCCGCCACGGGCTTTAAGTGCTTCGCGCCGTAGCGCTCCTGCAAAAATTCAGGCATGGTCATGGCGTCAAGGTTCTGGGTCATCCGCCGCGTCCTGCGGGCAAGCACGAGCCAGGCCGCTCCCGCGCCGATAAGGGCGTTTCCCACGGCGATCCACAGGGCGTTCAGGCCGAACTGCCAGCCCTGGGTACCGGCAAAACCGATAAAAATAACCGCCGAAAAATACGAGGTTCCGTAAGCCACCGCCGATATCCACGGCCCCAAGGTCCTGCCCCCCAGAAAGAAATCCCCCAGCGTTTTGGTTTTCTTCATTCCCCATATACCGATTCCGGTCATAAGGGCCAAAAAAAGCACTAAAAGCACAATTCCAATGTTCATCGCCGCTGCCTTTGTATACAAAATTTAAGAGCCGTCCCAGTATAGCAAATGAGCCGCCGCGCGGCAATCCGCACGGCATCTGGAACCAGGGCCGGCGCGTCATTTTGACTATCATGCCGGCCTAACGGCCGGCTTGGAGTTTTGCGCCTTCGCGTCTGTTTAGCTATCGGCGGGCGGTCCGAAGAGGCGCAAAACTCTAGCAGTTTGTTGCGCTTCTCGGTAAAAACCGGGAGACTTTTGCTCCCTGTTTGGGATTTTTACCTTTTTGGAGGACCTTGTATCCCCCCTCAGCGGGTTATCCCCGCCTGCCTTGCC
>JAIROT010000238.1 GCA_031257385.1 Treponema sp. | reverse complement strand
CGCCGCTTCAGTTTCGGTTTCCGGGGCCTCCGTTTTGACGCGGACCGGCTGAGCTTCTACATCAAGCCTGAGGACGGGATGGAGCTGCCGGCTATCATGCAGTGGCTGAAACAGACCTTTGCCCAGCGGTACAACGCGCTGACGGGGAGGACGGGGCATATCTGGGGAGACCGGTATTGGTCGTTGATTCTGGAGGGGGAGCCTGTGGAGGAAGAGGGGGCGGCGCTTGAGGCGGGGAACGGAGACAGCCCCCATAGGCGGGAATGGAGGCGCAATCCCCGATTTTCCCCCGTTTTCCCCGCGCCACTCGCCCCCTCGCCCGGCTAAGGGGCCGGATACCGCCCCCTCGTCCTGCCGAATCCCCTCTCCACGCCTCTGACAAGCATACCCCGCAGGGAAGATCCGCCCAGAGGCGGGGCCTGAATTGAGGGTCAAGTTTAGCCTGAAGGGCGGGGTATTAAACCTCTCAGCACGAATAAACTGCAAATTTATACCTTAAAAAACTCCGTAAGGGGCTGGAAGATCACTCTCCGCCGCTTTTCTTTATCACATACCGCTAAGTGTGCTATACTATTCCCATGGAAAATCCGGTAAAACAAATAGAAGACCGGCTGCTTGAAAAACTGCTGGTATCCCGTTTTATGCGTTATGTCCGTTATTGGACGGAAAGCGACCGCCATCTGGCGGAAACGCCTTCAAGTCCGGGGCAGTGGGAACTGGCAAAAGCCCTGCGGGATGAACTGCTGGGCCTGGGTCTTGCGGACGTGGAATTAACCGATCACTGTTATGTAATAGCCCGCCTGCCGCCCAGCCCCGGAAAAGAAGCTGCGCCGTCCATCGGTTTTCTGGCGCACATTGACACCTCAAGCGACGTTTCCGGTAAAGACGTTAAGCCCCAACTGGTACACTGTTACAACGGAGAAAAGATTGTGCTCGCAGACGGGTTGGCGCTGGACCCGGCGCAAGAGCCGGACCTGTCGGCCCAAAAGGGCAGGGCCATTATTCACAGCGACGGCTCCACCCTGCTCGGCGCGGACGACAAGGCGGGCGTGGCGGAGATCATGGCCGCGGTGGAGTACCTTTCAGGCCGCCCTGAAATTGAACACGGCCCGGTGGAGATCATCTTTTCCCCTGATGAGGAAACCGGCAAGGGGCTGCCCGATTTTCCTCTGGAAAAAATCAAATCCACGGCCTGCTATACCCTGGACGGCGGTCCCATGGGGGAAATCGAGGCGGAGTGTTTCAACGCATGGAAAGCCGATGTCCAGTTCAGGGGAAAGGTGGTCCATGTGGGGGCTGCCAGGGGCATACTCGCCAATGCTGCGCTTATGGCCGCTTCCTTCGCGGTGATGCTGCCGCGCTCGGAAAGCCCCGAAGCCACCGATGGCTATTACGGCTACTACTGCCCCATGGAAATTAAGGGCGATCTGGAAAACGCCGCCCTTGAGGTGTATCTGAGGGATTTTGATACCGGCGGCATGAAGCGGAGGGTCGCGGCGCTGGAGGTTTTCGCCAAAACCGTGGAAGCCCAGTTTCCCGGCGGAAAGGTGATTGTTAAGGCCGAGCAGCAGTACTATAATATGAAGTCTAAAATTGACAAACAGCCCGAAGCGCTTGATCGCCTGAAACAGGCCCTGGATACTATCGGCGTTGAATATCACTTGAAGCCCATAAGGGGCGGCACCGACGGTTCCCGCCTGACTGAGCTGGGTATCCCCACCCCGAATATTTTTACCGGGGGCCGGAATTTTCACAGCCGGATCGAGTGGGTTTCGGTGAGCGAGATGTGCGCCGCCTGCAAACTGGTCATCGGGCTAATCAGACTTTGGGGGGAGTGATTATGGATACCCTGGCAACCGCTTTCGGCCGGCAGATAAAAGAAGCGCTGTCCCTGTCAAAAGTCCCCAGCGTGGTAACCGGGCATAACGTGTATCAGGAAGGGGATAACAATATTCTGCCGATTTTGGACGAAATGGCCGCTTCGCTCATTCTACCCGGTTCCCGGCTGGACGGCCTGGAAAATCTCGAGGAATTGCTGGTCAAAGCCGAAACCGGAAAGTCCTGCCTGCTCCTTCCGGAACATTACAGCAATTTCGATTTGACGATTTTTTCCCTCATGGCCCGCAGAGCCGGCGGCAGGGGCGCGGACATTTCCAATGCCCTGGTAACCATCGCCGGAATGAAACTCAACGAGGACAGTCCGGGAGTAGCCGCCTTTGCCGGCGCTTACACCAGAATCGTCATCTACCCCAGCCGTTCCCTGCAAGACATGGACAGTGAAAAAAACCGTGAGGAAATTATCCGCAGCAACGCCATCAACCGGGCGGCCATGAAGGCGCTCACCAAAGTAAAGACAGAGGGCCATCTGGTTCTGGTTTTTCCCGCAGGTACACGTTACCGTCCCTGGGATCCCGCAAGCAAAAGGGGCGTTCGGGAAATCGATTCGTATATCCGCACTTTTGATTATATGTGCTGCGTGGCCCTGAACGGCCAAATCCTTCACGTAAACAAAACCGACATGATGAATGATGTGGTAACCAAGGACCTGCTTTTGGTCACCGCCGGCCCGGTGCAAGCCTGCGCCGATTTCCGCGACAAGGCCAGAGCCGCCGCGGAAGCCGCCGGTATCAAGGATATAAAGCAGGCCGCCGTTGACGCAGTTATGGCGGATCTGGACAAACTCCACCTTGCTGCGGAAGAGAAGCGGCAAAAATTGCTGCAGGGATAGATTAGGAAAAGTTGCCTTGACAAATTTCCCCAGCGGGCCTAGACTTAACCTATAAAATAACCCCCAAAGGGAGGCCAGCGTATGGCAAAAGTAGAGCTGAAAAACATTTCTAAGGTGTATGAAGGCAATGTCCGCGCCGTGGACAACGCCAACATCGTGGTTGAGGACAAGGAATTTGTCGTCTTTGTAGGACCTTCGGGTTGTGGAAAATCCACCACCCTCCGCATGGTTGCCGGTCTGGAGGATATCACCGAGGGTGAACTCTATATCGACGGTGATCTGATGAACGATGTTCCCCCCAAGGACCGGAATATCGCCATGGTATTCCAGAACTACGCCCTCTATCCTCATATGTCGGTTTATGAAAACATGGCATTCGGCCTGCGGATCAAAAAAATCCCCAAAGCGGATATTGACAGGCGGGTAAAAGACGCGGCGAGGATTCTGGATATCGAGAAGTTTCTGGATCGGAAACCAAAGGCCCTTTCCGGCGGCCAGCGCCAGCGTGTCGCGGTAGGCCGGGCCATCGTCCGCAACCCCAAGGTTTTTCTTTTCGATGAGCCGCTTTCCAACCTGGACGCCAAACTCCGCGTCCAGATGCGGGCCGAGCTTTCGGACCTGCACCTCAGGCTCAATGCCACCATGATCTACGTTACCCACGACCAGGTGGAAGCCATGACCATGGCCAATAAAATTGTGGTTATGAAAGACGGAAAGGTCCAGCAGATCGGTTCCCCTCTTTACCTCTACAACCACCCGGTCAACAAATTCGTTGCCGGCTTCATCGGCTCACCGCCCATGAACTTCCTCACCGTCAAGGTTATTGAGGAGAGCGGTTCCGTCATACTGGACGAAGGCTCATTCAGAATTAAAGCCGATTCTTCCCATGTTGAAGGTCTCAAGAAATACGCCGGCAAAGAGGTATTCTTCGGTATCAGGCCCGAAGACATGGCTTACACTCAATCCGGCGGCGAGAACAGCTTTTCTGTAAAGATAACGGTTGTGGAACCTCTGGGCGCGGATATCCACCTTTGGCTCACCACCGCCACCCAGCCCCTGGTAGCCCGTACCGAACCGCACTACGACTTCAAGGTCGGCGACAGCGCCAGCTTTATCCCCAAGATGGACAAGGCGCGGTACTTTGACAAGGAAACGGAACTGGCCATTTTCTCCGGACCTGACGTGTAAGATATCCCGCTGATTTCTAAAAAAAGAGGAATGGGTTGAGGCCTGTTCCTCTTTTGTTTCTCTGAAGATTAACTTCCTGCGCCGTCTGAGCGTATCCAAGGCAGCGCAGGCGGACTCTGCAAGTGTTTTCCGGGACTTTTCCCTCCCCCTGAAATTGCACGAAACAATGAGGGTCAGGTTAGCGCCCTGCAGCGGGGCTGTTGGTTTAATTCCTGAAACTGTGTATCGGCGCGGGTATCCTTCCACCGCGGCTGATAAAGGCGTCGCTTTTCGCGGGATTTACCGCCATAACAGGCGCGCCGCCGAGGAGACCGCCGAACTCGACCCAGTCGCCGGCTTTTTTGCCCGGCGCCGGGATGACCCGCACGGCGGTAGTTTTGTTGTTCACCATGCCGATAGCCATTTCATCGGCAATGATCGCCGAGATGGTTGCGGCGCTCGTATCGCCGGGCAGGGCGATCATGTCAAGGCCCACGGAACAGACTGAAGTCATGGCCTCGAGTTTGTCCATGCTGATAGCGCCCTTCCTGACGGCGTCCACCATGCCCTCGTCTTCTGAGATGGGGATGAAGGCCCCGGAAAAGCCGCCCACGTGGGTGGAGGCCATGACGCCGCCTTTCTTCACCATGTCAGTCAACATGGCCAGCGCGGCGGTCGTGCCGTGCGCACCGGCGCTTTCAAGGCCCATCTCCTCAAGAATACGGGCCACCGAATCGCCCACCGCCGGGGTGGGGGCGAGGGAAAGATCGAGGATTCCGAAGGGAACGGCAAGACGGCGGGCCGCTTCCATTCCCACGAGCTGGCCCATGCGGGTTATCTTGAAGGCGGTTTTTTTGATGATGTCAGCCAACTCATCAAAACTTGCATCCCGGTGACTTTCCAGGGCGGCCCTGACCACGCCGGGACCTGAGACCCCCACGTTAAGGCAGGCCTCCGCCTCCCCCGTCCCGTGAAAAGCACCGGCCATAAAGGGGTTGTCTTCCGGCGCGTTGCAGAATACCACAAGCTTTGCGCAGCCTATGCCGTTACGATCCGCGCTTTGTTCAGCCACGGCGCGGATAATCCCGCCCATGCGCCGCACCGCGTCCATGTTGATGCCGCTCTTGCTGGCCGCCACATTCACCGAGGCGCAGACCCGTTCCGTTGAGGACAGGGCTTCGGGCAGGGAATTGATGAGCCGCTCGTCACTGCCGGTAAAACCTTTTTGTACCAATGCCGAAAAGCCCCCTACAAAATCAACGTCCAGTTCCGCGGCGACTTCGTCCAGTGTGCGGGCAAAAGGGGTAAAGTCCGTTTCTTCGCAGGAAGCGGCGGCCAGGGCAATGGGCGTTACCGCGATGCGCTTATTGATAATAGGGATGCCATATTCGGTCTCAATATCCCTGCCGGTTTTCACCAGCGGACCGGCAATGCGCAGCAGCTTTCCGTGTATCTTATTGCGGGTTTCTTTTCCGAAAGCGCAGGCGCAGTCCAGCAGGGATACTCCCAGGGTAATGGCCCGGATATCCAGCTTGTAGCGCAGAAACATATCCACAGTTTCTTTAATCTCAAACGGCGTAAACAGCATGGTAATTCCTAAATGCGGTGCATGGCGCTGAACACTTTTTCGTGCATCAGACTGATCGAAACGTTCATGGTTTCGCCTAATTCGGCAAGCTCCCGTTTCACATCTTCAAGGGCCTTGACGCTGGAAGAAAGATCGACCATCATCATCATCACGAAACTGCCGCTTAAAATGGTCTGGCTGATGTCTTCGATATTGATGTTTCGTTCCGCCAAAAAGGCGCTGACCCTGGCGATAATCCCGACCCTGTCGGTACCCACCACGGTAATAATCGCATTCATGGTATCTCCTGATTATTATTCAAGTTTATGTTCAATAAAAAACATATCCAGCACGGTGAGGAAGAAAATCACCACTATGGGCCCCAGCACGAGGCCGTTAAACCCGAACAGCTCTATGCCGCCGAGGATTGCGAAAAATATGATCAGCGGGTGGAGCTGTATCCGGTCCCTCAGGAACAGCGGGCGGATGAGATTATCCAGAGTGGAAATGAAAAAACCCGACACAATAACAAATATAATCCCCTTTGCCGTATTACCGGCCAAAAACATGCTGATACTGATCGGCAGCCATACCATCCCTCCCCCGAACATGGGAATAAACACACAGATAAAGGTAAGCGCCGCGAACACCAGTGAGCCGTTGATCTGAAAGACACTGAAAATGATATAGGCCATTATCGTTTGAATCAAGGCCACCATGATGTACCCGAAAAAGAGGTTGCGGGTAATGTCCATGAATTTGCCGGTCAGGGTGCTGATATATTCTTTTTTGATGGGGATGGAGCGGAGCGCAAGGCGGGAAAGATAGGGGCCGTCAACAAAAAAGAAAAACATTGAAAACACTATCAGAAACATAGTAAATAAAAAGATTCCGATGTTACGCGCAATATCGCCGCTCAGCGGTACCAGGCGCTCAAGCCTCGCCGAAAGAAAGGCCAGAATCCGCTGCTGAATATCATCCGCGTTTATGAGAACATGACCGGCGCTCATTTTCCCAAGGAAGTCCGCCATTCTTTCAAAAAGCCCCTGAATAATTTCAGGCTTCCCGCCGACCGCCTCGCGGACATAACGCGCCAGTTCCATAATCTGCCGGAAAAACACCGCCGCCGTAAAGGAAAGGGGCAGCAGGACAATCATGGTGGCGCCCAGGGTAAAGACCGCGGCCCAGATATTTTTTAGCGCCTTTCCCCTGCGGGTGTTAAAATCAAGGCGGCGGATTGTGCGCTTGTGCAGGGGGCTTAACAGTATATAAAGCAGGGTCGCCCAGAGGAGGGCCGTAAAAAAAGGGGCGAAGATCCTGCACACCAGCAGAAAGAGCAGGACGAGGATCGCCGCAAATACATAGCTCTGTACCCGCCGGGAAGGGAGGGAATCGGACTCTCTCATAGACTCGAAAGTATCCGTTCCGCGTCCGCTTTACCGGTATAAGCGGCATTGCGCTTTAAGAGATCCTGCAAATATTTTTTCGCATCATCGGGTCTGTCAAGGCTTACGCAGGTTTTTCCCAGCTCAAACAGGGCATCCCAGTTATCGGGGGCAAGACGTAGCGCCGCCTGGTAGGAGTTCCGGGCTTTGGCAAGCTCGCCCGCGCCGGCGTAAGCCCTGGCCAGATTGAGATGCAGCGTGGGATGGTTGGCATCCGCTGCCAAAGCCCGTTCATAGTGGTCCACGCTGGAAGTCCAGTTTTCCAGTTTGGCGTATACCGCGCCCATATTGTTGTTCACCTCAAAATTGGCCGGCCCTGTCTTGAAAGCCTCGTTCAGATAAAGGAGGGCTTCTTCGGGCATATTTTTGGAAAGGTACAGGCTTCCAAGGTTAATACGAGGCCTCAGATATTTGGGATCCAGTGACGCGGCGTTCCGGTAGGCGCTGATGGCGGCATCGGTTCCTCCCAGGGATTCGGCGGCAAGGCCCAGTGTATAGGCGTATACCGCGCTGGAAGGATTCTTTTCCACGGCGCGCCTGGCAAAGTCAAGGGCCTCGGTGTTTTTGTTCATGCCCAGTTTTACTACGGCCATATTGTAATTGGTCTGAGCATCGGAAGGGGCCGCCTGCAGGGCGCGGGCAAAAGAAGCCTCCGCCGCGGCATAGTCTCCGGCGGTATTCTGGGCCGCCCCCAGTTCCCTAAGAGATGCTAAATCGTCCGCGTTGTACTTCAGGGCCGTATTAAAGGCGTCTATGGCCCCTTTGGCATCGCCCCTGGCAAGGAGAATCCGTCCCACCTCCCGGTGGGCAAGGGCATAATCGGCCTTGACCGCGATAGCCTGACGGTAAGCGTTCAGGGCCTCGTCCTGCCGGTTTAAGGCCCGCAGGGTCCCGCCCAAATTGTACCAGCCCGGCTCAAACCTGGGGTTCAGCCGGACCACGGTTTCAAATGCCTCCCTCGCCTCGGTATAGCGCCGGGCAGTAAAATTGCTTCGCCCCAACTCGTAGGAATACAGATGGTTCTTCGGCTCAAG
>JAIROT010000237.1 GCA_031257385.1 Treponema sp. | reverse complement strand
TTTGCCGGCAGAAGATACAGCCCAGACATTTGCTGGTGTCTTTGCAGGACAGACAGACCCTTGAGGGGTCCAGGACAGACGGCAAGAGCCGGACCATGAGATCGACGGCTGCGGGCCTGGGTTTGCCGATAGCCCAGGCGAGGCGGCGGACGGAGACCGCGGCGAAGCCGGAGAAGGGCGGGGAATAGAAGCGTTTTTTGGCTGGTGTTTGCATGGCAAAACCTCTTGATAAGCCCGATATGAAACCGGGAGGATAGGGACGGAACCAGGCTGCCCCCTCTCGGCCCCCTGTGTTTTTCCCCGGTTTAAGGGGGGAGGGCCTTTGGGGGCCACAACTACCCCCCAAGGCCCTCCCCCGGCCGGGGAAAAACCACCACCGAATGAATTCCGCCACAGAGGGAGTGAATGTGCTGCGGCGGATGGAGCCGGTGAATGCCCCTTATGCGGAAGCAAAAATGTTCCGGCCCGGAGGGAGGGAACCGACCGGAGGGTTGGCACGGCCCTTGCGCGGCGCTCAACGCCGCAAAAAGCAAGGGCCGTGCCAAAGGAGCTACGGAATGAATGCCCCATAATGAGGATAAATGCGGCGGTTGGCGAAGGTTAATGTCTTTAAAATCGCGTAGCGATTTTTACCTATGGCGGGGGGCGTTACGCTTCACAAACCTTGTCGCCAAGGCCCATGCATCGGACTAAAGTCCGCACTCGCTTCCGGTGATGTGCTAAATCTTTCCGGATGAGGTGCGCCGTTTCCGGCGGCCCTCATAAGGTCATTTCGAAAGGTTTCTCCTATTTCCTCCTTTCACGAGCTTCGTGGCGCAATGCCAGGCACCCTTGCGCTATCTGTATTAAAACTTGATAACAGACCATACAACCCCCTGTATTGCCCCCGGCGCATAACCGAGGGCGTTACGGCTAGACAGCGGAAACCGCCAAAGCTGCGGCGGACTGCTGACTAAAGGTGCAAGATTTGCATTTTGTGTTGTCCTTACAGGCAAGGCAGACAACACCGGGAGGGAACAGGGAGGGCAGCAAGTTGACTACCTGATCCACAGCCTTGGGCATGGAAACACCCAGAGACCACACAAGACGGCGGACGGAGACCGCTGAGACTTCAGAGAACTGCGGCGAATAGAACCGCTTTTGATTGGCATACATTTTGTACACCCCTTGAAACCCCGATATGAAACCGGGCGGATATGGCTAGAGCTATGCCAGCCATAACCCCATACCAAGAACCCGCTTGCGCGGGGGAACCTTTGTTTTTCCCCGGTTTAAGGGCTCCCCCGCGAACCGGTGAGCGGGCTCTTGGCCGCCGAGGGCCACCCCGGTTTCCTCCCGGCCCTCCCCCGTCGGGGCTTGCAAAATTTTCCGCATACTGCGGCATTTATTGAGCCCCACGCCCGGCGGCATTGTTCCGATAACGCCCTCACCGGTTCGGGCGCATTATTGGGCGGGAGAAAAACCACCAGCCGCTGGCCCTGCCACACGTAAGGAATAAACGTGCTTTGCCTCTGATAGAGCCGGTAAATGCGGCGGTATGCGGGTGAACCATGCCCCGGCCCCGGGGAACCGAAGGTTCCTTGGGGTGGAGTGGTTTTTGCGCTTTCTGATTGCCGCGACTAAGCGGGAGCGGTTACCGCTCACCGCCGCATAAGCAAAAACCATGACAAGGGTATTACGGAATGAAGGCCCCACAATGGAGAACAAATGCGGCGGGTGGCGAAGGTAAAAGATTTGGAAAAACCGCGGAGCAGTTTTTACCGACTATGGGGGTTTTAGGAGGCGGAGCCCACTAGGAGAAGGGGGTACGGCGCAACGAAGTGTGCCGTAGGGGGAAGGCTTTCCCCCTTTATTCTTGTAGGAAACTACGGAAATTCAGTGCCTGGCACCTTTGCGTACCGTGACAGATACCTCCGCACCGGCTATCGGGCTGTGAATAGTAACGACTTTTTTACTTTTTTTGGATTTTTTGGAAAATTTTGGAAAATTTTGGAAAATTTTTATTGACATGCGCTGTTTTATCGTTTATCCTGATATAAATTAATGCAATCGATTGCATTACATAAGTTATTAGGAGGATTTATGAAGAAGTTTATTGCTCTTTCACTCGTTCTTGCGCTTGCCGTAGGTGCAGTGTTCGCGGAACTAAAAATCGGCGGTCAGGCGGGTATCGGTGTAACCGCCGTCAGCGGAACCAGCGAGGATGATTCTGTTCTCGGCGCAGGCATCTCTGACACTGCCACTGGCGGCCGTATCGAGGCGGTCTACTCCAATGACCCAGGCTCATTCGGCGCGTTGGTCCGTGTTAAGCCGTTAGAGGGTTTGGTTACGGGAACCGACCGCGTTTTTGCCTGGTGGCAGCCGCTGCCCCAGGTCAAATTGACTCTCGGTAAAGACGGCAACGGACAGTTCGCGCTTAACTACCTCGTGGCAGCGACATATCACCATTTCCAGGCGGAGGACTATGTCGCGTACGGCGGTTACGGGATGACTCGCTTCGCGTGGTCTTACGTCGGCTTCACCGATTTGGGCGCGGCTCTGACCTTGACCCCCCTTAAGGGCCTTGCTATTAATGTAGGAGTTCCGTATGACAAATCTGAGGAAGCCGAGGAAGTCTACAAGCACACCACAGGGCAGGTAACCTATGACATTGCCGATGTGGGACAAATCGGCGTTACCTTTGTCGGCGGCGCAGGCTATAGTTGGGACACTACTAATAGTAGGCCCGTTACCGACCCGAGCGCGGTTTACGCGCAGTTCTATCTGACCGCGATTAAGCCCCTTCAGCTCAACGTTGGTTTGAAGTACTCCTTCCCCGGAGACTTCGATATGCCAGCGGGGCCGGCGGGGAGCCTAGAAGTTAAGGCTGCGTACCCTATTGCTGCGGGGTTCGGTCTTAATTACAACATCTCTAACACTATCGGTGTGAAAGCCCGCCTCGCGGCAGCCTTCGCCGGATCTCAAGAAAGAAGCAACGGCGTAACGGTAGACGAGCCCTTAAGGCTCGGCTTTGATCTAATGCCTTACTTTGACCTCGGCTTCCTCAGGCTGTTCCTCAACACGGGTATCGGATATACCGCCGAAACAGCAAATCCTGGTACCGGCAACAAAATTGATGACAGCCAAGTGTTTTCATGGTACATCAACCCCTACATCACGAAATCTGTGGGCCCCAGCATTTTCTACGTGGGCTTCCAGCTCTACAGCGATGGTAGCAAGGTAGACGTCTCCAACCCAATGATTCCTGTGGATAAAGACCCAATCATCGGCTGGGCCATCCCCCTTGGTATCCAAGTCTTTTTCTAGAAGGTTGCGGCGCTTTTGCGCATAAAAGCTCCAAAAACCGCCGTTTAGGCGGTTTTTTTATTTTATATGCGCTGGTCCTGCCCTCCGTGTATTTACACTTGATTTTTGAAATTATATACTGGAGTGTGATGGTGTCATTAAAGGATGTGGCAAGAAAGGCAGGCGTCTCCGCTTCAACGGTGTCAAGGGTGATGAACGACAGCCCTCTCATTAGCTTTGAGACGAAAGCAAGGGTCAGGGAAGCCATACTTGAACTAAACTATCAGCCAAATCTGTCCGCGAGAAATCTGCGTTGCGCCGACACAAAGATTATCATGTGTATGCTTGTCAGCCTTTCCAATTTTTTTATGACCGAATTTTCCGACTGTTTTCTGGGTATGCGCGACAAGGCGGCTAAATACGGCTACAAGGTGATCCTTTGCCCCGTCGAGCTCGACAGGGACATCGAACGGGAGTATCTGGGTTTGGTGAGGAACAGTCTTGTGGACGGCGTCATTTTCGTCAATTCCATGCTCGACAGCGACGAACTGCGGGAGATAGGAAAGACGTATCCCTGTGTCCAATGCAGCGAGTACAATGAAGAAACCGGCATTCCATCCACATCGATCAACAACGCCCAGGCTGCGATGGACGTTGTCGGCCATCTGATCGAAATCGGGCACCGGCGGATCGGCATGATCAGCAGCGTTTACAGAATATCAAGCATCAGCCAAAGGGAAGAGGGCTACAAGCAGGCGCTGAGAGAGGCGGGAATACCCTTTGACCCCGATATGATCAAATACGGGATTAACGAGTACGATAGCGGGATCGAAATAACAAACCGGTTCCTCGGCATGGACAACAGGCCGACGGCCATATTCTGCATCTCCGACGCCATTGCGAGGGGCTGCGCGGAAGCGGCTGCCGGAAGCGGGCTCCGGATGCCCGAAGACATGGCGGTTGCGGGTTTTGACAACTCTATCATGTCGCGGCTGTATTGGCCCAAAATCACCACCGTTTCCCAGCCCGTCTACGAGTTGGGCGGCAACGCCGTGGAGCAACTGATTTCCATAATAAAGGGCGATAAGGATGTTCAGGACAAGATAGTCGTCGGCCACCAGTTGATCGTGCGCGAATCCACCGTTAAAAACAGCGCATCATAGCGCGGCAGTATTTTCTCCGTCCCGCAGTTCCGGCGGAATTTTTTTTGGAATTTTTGAAGGATTTTTGTTGACAAACTCCGTTTTACCGTTTATCTTAACATATAGTATGCAATCGATTGCATTATTTCCAATCGGTTCTACCGCATAAAGGTCCGGGCGCGGGTCCGGTCTGGACTAGTGGTTGCTGTTGCATATTTATGCAATCGATTGCATATTTCCAAATCTAACCAGAACGGAGGAAAGTAGAATGGGCATTCCCATCGGATTAAGCATGTATACCGTAAGAAACACTTCGGTAAAGGATTTTCAGGGCACACTTGATAGGATCGCGGCAATTGGATACGAGTACATCGAGATTATCCGCCATCCGGGCAATCCCGACACGATGTTCATGCCGGCGAAGGAACTCAAGGAGCATGTCAGCAAATGCGGGTTGAAAGTGATGTCGTCCCACGAAGGCCCCGGCATCTATGTGGGACTCAATCTTATGAGCGAGGAGGCGTATAAACAATATTGCAAAAATGCCGGTTATATATGCCCTGAGGTGCTGCCGACGGACGATGAGATGATTGACTACCATCTTGAGCTTGGCACGGAGGGCGGCCTGGTTTTTGCCCTCGGCATATTCAACAGCGAAGAGCAGCTTAAAAGAACGATTGAGCGTTTTAATGTATTTGGCGAAAAGTGCTCCAAAAAGGGGCTCAATTTTTATTATCACAGCCATTTTCAGGAATTTGAGCTGATGAACGGCAAGCCCGTTCTCGATCTGCTGCTCGAACAGACGGATCCAAAATTCCTCAAGCTGGAGATGGACGCGTTCTGGGCACAGCGGGCCGGGCAGGACCCCGTAGCTCTTCTGAAAAAATACGACCGGCGCTGCGAATTGTTGCACGTCAAGGACGTTTCAAAGGACGTGACGGTCGTCAACCTGCTCGAAAAATACCACAGCCCCTTTTCCCTCAAGCTGATCGTCGACTGCTCCTCCGAATATCCGGCGGAATTCACGGAAGTCGGCGAGGGGATGCTTGACATCGAAGGGCTTGTCAAACAGGCGGTTGAAAGCAATGTCAGGTGCCTCCTGGTCGAGCAGGACGAGATGAACAAGCTCTCCGAATTGGAAAGCATTGAGGTCAGTTTTAACAACCTGAACAGGATCGTCACCGCCCTGGACAAGGGCCAGGCGAAGTCATAAGGAGGTGTTTTTATGTTAGCGGAATCCGGGGCAAAAACCCTCGGCCTGAAGGAAAAGATCGCATACGGCCTGGGCGGAACGGCTTCTAACTTCACCTTCAGCCTGGTCTCGCTGTATTTGATGTATTTCTATACCGATGTCGTCGGAATCCCTACGGCAGCCATCAGCGTGATCCTTTTTACGATGCGGATATGGGATGGGATCAACGATCCCCTTATGGGAATCGTTATAGACAAGACGAAGTCGAAATGGGGCAAGTGCCGGCCGTATTTCCTGTGGTTTGCCGTCCCCTACGGCGTCGCGATAGTACTGCTGT
>JAIROT010000231.1 GCA_031257385.1 Treponema sp. | reverse complement strand
TGTTCCAGCGGGTCTACCTGTTTCAGGATACGGTTTACAACAATATCAGCATGGGACGCCCGGACGCGACCGAGTCTGAGGTTATCGAAGCCGCCAAAAAAGCGCGGTGCTACGACTTTATCATGGCGCTGCCTGAGGGGTTTAACACCGTCATCGGCGAAGGGGGCGCAACCCTTTCGGGCGGCGAAAAACAGCGTATCTCTATTGCCCGCTGTATCCTGAAAGACGCGCCCATCATCATTCTTGACGAGGCGACCGCCAGCGTGGACGCGGACAACGAGAGCTACATACAGGCGGCGATAAGCGAACTGTGCCGGGGCAAAACATTGCTCGTCATCGCCCACAGACTCCTATAGAGCGCGTATTTGACCCATAGGCCGCCCTTCTCATCGGTCCAGGATTCATTGACGGGTATCCCATCCAGACCAAGTAATATCCGGGCATGACCCGGTAGTTCCACTTGGGACTCCAGCCGATCAGGGGCCGGTCACCACCCCTGAAAAGGCCCCCGGAAGCTGCCGCAGGGAATACACCAGACATTGGAGCAGGAAGAGTCAGTCTTTCAGAAACCCCTCAGCACGAATGAGCCTCCGCGCGGCAAGCCTCGGGGTAGTAAACCAGACTTTCGAATAAAAGTCGAGAGGAATTTATGTTTTTTTTTAAGATTTTTTTGGTTTTTTTCTCCTTTTTTTATTACCTTTAATACAGGGGAAGTTGCAAAACTTCAGTTTTGCAACCGGCGCTATAAAGGGCGATTTCAAAAATTAACATTTGAAAGCGGCTCAACTAACAAAGAAAAGGGGTGTTAAATGCTTGGTTTATTCGGATTTCTCATTGTCGGTATTATTGTTTTCCTGCTATTGAAAAAAATCACCGTACCATCCATTGCCTTTATCGTGGTTCCTACGGTAATGGTCCTTATTGCGGGTTTTGCGGGATTTTTACCCGAATCAGCCCTTATGAACGGCAAGGTTCTGGAAAATTTTTCTTTTCTTACCGTAGGCCGGTTTATCAGGGAGGGCGTCCGGGGTACCTATGAAACGGCGGCTCTGTTCATTTTTTCGATCACTTTTTTTTGCCTTATGGACGACACGGGGCTTTTTGAACGGGTCATTGGCGGCCTGGCAAAAAAAGCGGGCAACAATGTAATCCTGGTGTGTATGCTCACCACCCTTATCGCCATGATCGGCCACCTGGACGGCTCAGGGGCCTCCACCTTCCTCATCACGATCCCCGCCATGTACCCGGTGTTCAAACGGCTCAAAATGCGGAACACCTCGCTCATGTTGGTAGCCACCTCCTCCATGGGAGTAATGAACCTGCTTCCCTGGGGAGGCCCCACGATCAGAGCCGCTTCGGTGATAAACATGGATGCCGGCGAATTATGGCGGCATATCCTCCCCATGCAGGGGGTAGGGGTGATTCTCGCCTTTGCTGTCTCGTTTATTGTGGGAAAAATGGAAATTAAAAACGGCGCGGGCTACGACCCGGACTTCAAGCCCAGCCTGGCTGCCGACGGGGAAGAAAACAAAAGCCCGGAAGAAAAGCTCGCTATCAGGCGGCCCAGGCTTTTCTGGTTCAACCTGATCCTTACCCTGGCAACCATCGCCGCCCTTTGCTTTATCAGTGTACCTTCCTTCTATTTGTTTATGATAGCCACCGCCATCGCCCTGCTGGTGAACTACCCCGGTAACAAAGTCCAGTCCGCCCGTATCGGCTCTCATGCCAGGGGCGCGGTGATGATGGCTTCCACTCTGCTGGCCGCGGGGGTGCTTCTGGGGATTCTCCAGGAAAGCGGGATGATGGATTCCATGGGCGGTCTTATGGTGAGTGTTATTCCCCCCGCCCTCGGCCCGTATACGGCGATCATTATCGGCGTCTTCTCCGCGCCCCTGGCCCTGGCCTTTGACACGGATTCGTATTACTACGGAGTTCTGCCCGTGGTGATCAGCGTGGCCGGTTCCTACAATGTTCCCCCGGCGGCGGTGGCCGTCACCATGGTGGTCTGCCGGAACCTCGCCTGTTTTATCAGCCCCATGGTTCCCGCCACTCTCCTTGGCTGCGGCCTTGCGGAAGTCGAAATTAACGAACACATCAAAACGAGTTTCTTCTGGGTCTGGGGTATGAGCGTCATTATGCTGATTTCGGGTCTGGTCTTCGGCATTATACCGGTGTAAGCCCTATTGGTACACTTCCACCGGGACCGGCGCGGAAGCTCCGGCAAGGGCAAGGCGGAGCGAAGCCGCTCTGGATTCAAGGTACGCGGCGGGAAGGGCCTGTGCCTTTGGATCTTCCGGCGCGGGCCGGGCCTTGCCGTATATCTGCACCTTGCGAACGCCGGCCCCGGCGCTTTTGGCGCAGACTGCCAATTCCGCCAGCAGCGATTCCCATGCCTGCCGCTCCTCAGGCGGCGGGGCTTTGCCGTCCACGGCGCATAGCATGGTCTGGATAATCACCGGCGCACAGGCGGCGAACTCTTTTATTCTCGCGGTAAGGTCCTCAAAAGGAACGGCGGAGCGGTTCATCTGCTGATACCACGAGGGCGTCCCCGCGTCCAACTTGAGCCAGATGTTCAGCGACAGAGGACCCGTGGCGGCGTCCCTGAGCAGGTCAAAGACCGCCGTTTGCAGCAGTCCGGTCGCATTGGTGATAAGCACCAGTCCGGCGCCGGGAACCAGTTCTCCCCGGACACTGCCGGCCCGGAGCAGGGCCGCAGCCAGATACGGCGACAGGGACGGCTCGCCGTTTCCTGAAAAACAAATATCCTTAACCGGCAGGCCCCGCGCCGCCGCAAGAACATCCCGAAGCTCGTTTTCCATACGCCCCGCCGAAAATGCGGCGTCAGACGAAAACGGAAAAACTTCGCAGTAGGGACAGTCGAACGAGCAGCTTTTCTTATCGGGAAAGAGGTTGATCCCTAGCGAGAGACCGCCCGATCGGCGGGAATACACCGGATATACCAGAATCCCCTTCTCCCTTTCCCGGTGATTTTCAACAGGGCCGATGAGGGGGAAAAAAACGCTCATAGCGCCCTGCTCCGGGCGCTTTCCGCGTGGAAAATGAGTCCTTCCGCCAGGGCGATACGTTCCGCCGCCTGCCTGGCTTTTTCAAAACCGGCACCGCCGGCGCAGCGGAGCGTGGTAAGGGTTTTGAGAAAATGACGGACCGAAAGGCCGCCTGAAAAACGGACGCTTCCCGATGTGGGCAGGGTATGGTTGATCCCCGCCGAATAATCCCCCAGGACTTCCGCGGAAAGGCCGCCGACAAAAAGAGAACCGTAATTTTTAAGTTCGGGAATCCATTCTCCGGCAGCGGCGATCTGAAGTTCAAGATGCTCCGGCGCAATCGTGCCGGCGATCCGGATCGCTTCTTCTTTGTTTTGGTACACAATGATAAGCCCGCCGGAGTCCAGTGAAGAACGGGCCGTTGCAGCAGGCAGAGCGTCAAGCCGCCGCTCAACGGACCGGGCAATTTGTTCCGCCATGTCCCGGTTTGGAACCAGGGCGCGGGCGCGGGCGTCGGGATCATGTTCCGCCTGGGCAAGCAGGTCCGCCGCTATTAAATCTACAGTCTGTGCCTTATCGCCGCTTTCCGTACCGCCGTCGGCAATAACAAGCACGTCTGTGGGGCCGGCGACAAAATCGATCCCCACTTCGCCAAAGAGCATACGCTTTGCCGCGGCCACGTATTTATTTCCCGGACCGGCGATGACATCAACCCTGGGGATTGTTTCGGTTCCCAGTGCGAGGGCCGCCACCGCCTGCGCGCCGCCCAGGGCAAAGACACGAAGCCGGCTCTTGCCGGTAATCTCCGCTGAAAGCGCTTTCCCGTCAAGGGACGCCCCGGTAATTTCTGCGGCGATGGCGGCGGCTGCCATAATCCGCCGGTCAGGGAGACCGTCTTCCAGGGGCGGGGACGCCAGAACCAGCTCCCCTACTCCGGCGCTGAACGCGGGGATCAGGCCCATGAGTGCGGTGGAAATCAGGGGAAACCGCCCCGCGGGAACATAAATCGCCGCCCTCTCCACGGGAATCACCCGCTGGCCGGTAACAAGGCCCTCGTCCATCTCGTATTCAAAATCAGAAAATTGTTCTTTCTGTTTCAGTGAAAAGCATCTGATATGATCCGCCGCCAGTTCCAGGGCGGCGGTCAATTCAGGATCATTTGCGCGTAACGCATCAAGGGCCCGCTTTACCACGGACGGAGGCGCTTCAAATTGTGCGGGAACGCTTTTATCAAAGCGGGAAGCGAAGCGGCGCACCGCTTCATCCCCCCCGATCCGTACCCCGGCGATTATTTCTTTTACCGCCGCCTCAAGCGCCCCGTCATCATTCCCCGACTCGATGCTTTTCCAGTATAAATCAAATTCAGCGCCTTGTATTATTTTCATTATTAACACCCCCAAATCTTATTTGCAGAAAAACACGGAGCGCGCAGAGGGCTTCCTTCCGCCGGCTATCCGGCTTAAACGCCTGTAATTTCACGGCAAGCGGAAAGAAAAGCGTCCATTTCCCCATCCGTTCCAATAGTGACACGCAGGTAATCGGCAATCCGGTCTTTGTTGAAATGCCGTACCAATATTCCACGTTCCCGCAGGGCGCCAAAAAAAGCGGCGCCGTTTACAGCCGGATGTTTCATAAAAATAAAATTAGCCGCTGAAGGCAGCAGCTCAAAGCCCAGTTCCCGCAGCGTTCCGGAAACCCGTTCACGGCTTGCCGTCACCCTGCGGTTGATACCGTCGTAATAAGCGGAATCGGAAAGCGCCGCAGCCCCGCCGGCCAGGGCAAGCCGGTCCAGCGTATAGGAATTAAACGAATCCCTGACGCTGCAGAGTCCCCTGATCAGTTCCGCGTTACCGATGGCAAAGCCGACCCGCAGCCCCGCCAGGGACGCCGACTTTGAAAGGGTGTGCACCGTGAGCAAATTCGGATGATCGTTGATATAGGGAACCGCGGAATCCGCGCCGAAGGCGGCGTATGCCTCGTCAAGGATAAAAACCCGTCCGTTTTTTTCCAGATACTCCGCCAGCGGCAGAATATCGGCTAAGGGCAGAGCCTTGCCGGTAGGGGCGTTGGGATTGGGGAACACGGCGCCGCCCGACGGTATCTTATAATCGGCGGTCCGAATTGAAAAGTTATCGTCTAACGGAATGATACGGAATGGAATTCCCCAAAGGGCGGCATACACCGGATAAAAACTGTAGGTAATGTCCGGAAAAAGTACGTCAGCCTCAGCGCTAAGCCCTGTCTCAAAAAAAGCGCCGAACGCAAAGGCCAGTACTTCGTCTGAGCCGTTGCCCGCAAACACCTGCTCAGGCTGTACCCCGTAACGGGCCGCGGCCGCTTCCCTGAATTCGGTACAGGCGGGATCGGGGTAGAGCCGGAGCCGGTCTCCGGCGGCCTTTTGTACAGCCTTGATAACCTCCGGCGAAGGAGGATAGGGATTCTCATTGGTGTTAAGTTTAATGAATCGCCTGTCCCCGGGCTGCTCACCGGGGATGTAGGGCTTGAGATTTTTGGTTCGGCTATTCCAGTATACGCTCATTATTTCCTGTGTCTCCGGTCAAGCTCGTCCAGTATTTCCTGAACGGTGACTCCCCCAAGGGTCATCAGCACTGTGGTAAAATAGAGCAGATCGGAGGCCTCCCAGACAATTTCGTCATGGGTCTTTGCCGCGCAGAGTTCCCCGGCTTCTTCCATCACCTTTTCCCTGACCAGATCATCGTCCAAAGCGGCGGTGTAGGAGCCGGGGACGGGGCTGCGAAAACGCTCCGAGATGATGCCCTGAAGAAATTTCCAGGTGTAGTTTCTGTCGGTTGAAAAGCAGGACCACGCGCCGGTGTGGCAGACAGGCCCGGCAGGTTCGGCAATGGCAAGAAGCGCGTCCCGGTCACAGTCGGCCCGCAGCCTCTTGAGCTCGAGGACGCTGCCCGATGTTTCGCCCTTCATCCAGAGTTTATTCCTGGTACGGCTGTGAAAACAGACCCTGCCCCGCCTGAAAGTTTCGGCCAGCGCTTCCCTGTCGCTAAAGCCGGTCATCAGCACCTGGCCGTCTTCTGATTGGGCAATGACGGGCAGCATTTTGCCGCCGGCATCCCTGCCGGTTTCGCCTTTTTCCCAGTTAAGCGATCTGATAAAAGCATCGGCGAGATTTATTTTTCCGGTGTAGAGGGCCATGCCGAGCTGCACATCGCAGCCCAGGGCGGCAAGCGCTTCAATTTCGTCTAATGTAGAAACACCGCCCGCGACGGTAATCCGGCAGGAAACCGCTTCCCTCAGCTTCCTCACTTGTTCAAGATCGATCCCCGCCATGCCGCCTTCCCGTTCAACGCAGGTAAAGAGCAGTTCCGATGCGAAAGATTCAACCGTTTTTGCCGTTTCAATAAGATCCAGGCCGGTGGGAGTCTTCCAGCCGTCCACCACAATTTCACCGCTGCGGGCGTCTACCGCGACAATGAGCCGCTCACGGCCTATTTTCCCCGTCATGGTTTCAAGGAAAGGGACATTCACCCTGAATTCGCCGCCGCCCCCTTTTTGGGCCGGATCACGAAAAGCGCCTGACCCGACGATGATCTTCCGCGCGCCCAGACTCACCAGTTCCTTTGCCTGTTCAGGCGTTCTGATTCCTCCCCCTGTCCTGCACTCCGCCTTTCTCAAAATCGTTTTGATCATTTCGAAATTGGAGCCTTTGCCCATGGCGGCGTCAAGGTCTATCACCGCCACTTCGCCGTAACGGTCGAATTCTTCCGCCAGTCCCAGAGGATCGTCCCGCTCTAAGACCAGTTCCGCTCCCTGTTTAAGCTGGACCACCCTGCCGCCCTGCACGTCAATTGAAGCTATCACCATCTGACGCAAACTCCTTTTGATTCCGCGTGTTGTTTTATTTCCCTGATCGTGGTTATTCCGAAGTGAAGAAGAGACGCCAGCAATGCGGCGTCCGCTCCGGGAGCAGGGGCCCCGCCTGACTCCGCCGAAGCGGTACTGAGCAAAACACCGGCGATCTGATCCGGATTCCCCGCACCGCCTGAGGCGATCACCGGAACCGGCACGGCCTCAAGGATACGGCGGGTAAGTTCCAGATCATAACCATCGCCGGTACCGTCGGCGTCAATCGAATTGAGCAGTATCTCCCCCGCGCCCAATTCCACCGCCCGCACCGCCCATTCGACCGCGTCAATGCCGGTACAGGTTCTTCCGCCGTGGGAATAAGCCTGCCATTGCGCAGGCCCTGCCCCCGCCGCTCTTTTAGCGTCAATCGAAAGCACCACGCACTGGCTTCCGTAGGCGCGGGCCATTTCACTTAACAATTCGGGCCGCCGCAGGGCCGATGTACATACCGAAACCTTATCCGCACCGGCGTTCATCGCCCGGCGCATATCGTCAAGGCTTCGGATTCCGCCGCCTACGCAGAGGGGAATAAAAACCTCGGCGGCCACCTTGCGCACCAGGTCCAACAGCGTTGCCCTGCTTTTGTAGGAAGCGCCGATGTCCAGAAAAACAAGCTCGTCGGCGCCGTCGTTGTTGTAGCGCCGGGCCAGTTCCACCGGATCTCCGGCGTCCTGGATGCCCTTGAATTTGATCCCCTTCACCACCCTGCCGTCGTCAACATCAAGGCAGGGAATTATCCGTTTAGCCTGCATAAGCGCCCGCCGCCCAGTTTTTCAAAAGTTCAAGACCCGCCGTACCGGATTTTTCCGGGTGAAACTGTACCGCCGCCAGGGCGCCCCGCTCCACCGCCGAACAGTAACGCACATAGTACTCCGCCTCCGCCGCGCATACCGAATTGTCTGCCGGATCAGCGTAATACGAATGAATATAATAGAAAAAAGTGTTGTCCGGCAGACCCCGGAACATTGCCGATTCGGGCCGCGCCCGTGTCTGGTTCCAGCCGATTTGCGGAACCTTGCGCCCGGGAAAGCGCCGTACCGTTCCGGGGATCAGCGAAAGGCCCTTCACCACCCTGCCGTTAGCGGGCGGCGCTTCCTCAGAGGATTCAAAAAGCAACTGCAAACCGATACATATTCCCAAAAAAGGCCGGTCCGCCCCTATCCATTCTTTGAGCGCCTGGGCGTAACCGGATTGTTCCAGCGAGGCCATGGCCGCCGCGAAATGGCCGTCGCCGGGAAAGATGATCTTCTCAAAGGGGGAAGCCGAAAGCGAAAGCTCATCGGGGCCGGCTGAGAAACGAGCGGGTATCGCAAGCCGGCCCAGCGCGTTCATAACCGAGCCGAGATTGCCCGCTCCGTAGTCAATCACCCCGACCAAACCGCTCATACCGGCACTCCCGCCCTGTCGCCGATGCCCAAAAAATTGAGCGTTCCCTTAGTGGAGGGAATGGCTTCCCGGCCGCGCTCGTCAATCTCGCAGGCGGCGCGGAAGGCCCGCCCCGCCGCCTTAAAAAGCGCCTCGATTTTGTGGTGATCGCTTCTGCCCCTCAGAATCTCCAGATGCAGGGCACAGCCTGCCGCGCCGGCAAAGCCCTGCCAGAAATCTTCCACCGTATCGGTTTGAAAATGGCAGGGCGCGTCTCTGTCCCTGGCCGAAATCAGCGGCGTTCCGGAAAGCCGTCCTTCAAACACGAGAAAGGATCGCCCCGAAATATCCACCGCGGCCCGTGCAAGCGTCTCGTCCATGGGGAAAAGGCAGCTCCCGTTCCGCCGGATACCCCGTCTGTCGCCCAGGGCCCTGGCAAAGCACTGCCCCAGCACAATCCCCGTGTCTTCTACCAGGTGGTGCTGATCCACCTCAAGGTCCCCCGCGGCCCGCATATCCAGATCAAACAGCCCGTGGCGGGCGAATGTGTTGATCATATGCGCCATAAAGCCGATAGGATAATCAAGTTTCGCCTCGCCCTTCCCGTCAAGATTCAGCTTAATTGTAATATCCGTCTCTTTTGTCTTCCTGGAAATCTCCGCACAGCGCATCCGTCCGCCTCCTTTTTCGTTCGCAGTCATGGTACCACTTTCCGCAGATCGTATTCCACAATATCCAGCGCGCCCAGTTTTTTCAGGCGGGGGATAATGTCGGGAACTTCGTGTTTCCTGACGGCGATTTTCACCGCGTAACCTTCGCCGCCATAAAGCGGGGCCACAGTGGGGCTACGCATCGCCGGAAGCCCCCCGGCAGCCGCATCGAAACAATCCCTGGGTATGTTCATTTCCAGCATAACCCGATCCCTGCCGTCCAGGACCGCGCGGAACAGCATGGCAAGTTCCTCAATGCGGTTCCGCTTTGCCGCATCCGCCAGCGCCGCGCGGGAAGCCACAAAGCGGGTGGAAGACTCAAGCAGGGTGCCGACGATCTTAAGGCCGTTGTCCCGCAGGGTCTGGCCCGACGAGGTATTATCAATGATCATGTCCGCGTCATCCGGCGGGAAGACCTCGGTGGCGCCGTAAGTACGGAGGATACGATAACGGTAGCCGGAAGATCCGAGCCATTCTCCGGCAAGGTTCACGTATTCGGTAGCGACCACGAGCTTTTTTGAACGGAGCTTCGTCTCGTCAAAAGCCTGGGGGACGGCCGCCACTATCCTGACAGGGTCAAATCCCGTGTCTATAATCTCTTCCACATCCGCGCCGCTTTCCCGAATCCAGTCAATGCCGGTAAAGCCCGCGTCGTGACTCCCCAGTTCCAAAAGCTCGGCCACGTTCTGCGGCTTCATGATCTTGGCGTCAAGCCAGTCCGCGCCGATCACCGGCCGGTAGGTACGGTCGGCCAGTGCAATGGGAAAGCCCGCCTCGGCAAAGAGCCTTGCCACGCCGTCAAAAATCCTCCCTTTGGGTATCAACACCCGCAGTGTCTCGCTCATATCAGCTCCAAAAAAAAGCCGTGAACTCCACCGGAACAATCCGGAAGTCCACGGCGGCTTTACCGTTTAAGTCCCCTTAACAAGGACCGGACTCCGGGGGCAGGAAAAAATGATGATGCGGCAAAGTCCGGTTCATGGAAATACGGTAACATAACAGGGCGGGTTAGTCAAGGGGTCCGGCAATGTGGACAGGATAAACGCATAGAATGTTTTTTGGCCCTTCTGGTGGGGAAGACTGCCTAAAATAGCTATTTTTTACCCAGTAAATGGGAAGATGGAAGCATAAAACCCGCGAAAAAGAAGGTCAAAGTGGGACTGTTGTGAGTAAATTCAAGTCTATGCGTTTATCCTGCAATGTGGATGACCGAAACGAGGATGTCATTGACAAGTTGTGCCGTGAATTGAAAGGGAATCGTCTGCAGCCTGTTTACCGCGGTCATAGCGGGAAAAAGGCTCCACCGGAAAGCCCGGTTTCCGGTGCTTTACGCCGGAAATACGCCTAAAAGAGGAGGACGCGAATTCCTATGCGTTCATCCTGCCTTCGCGCTTTGCGCTATTTTAACAATTAGAAGTTTGGTCTATTATTATACCGACTATGGCACAAAACAACGGCGGTACGGGGAATTCCTACCTGCACTACCTGCCCTACAGCGAAGAAGACGAAAAACTCGGCATGCTCTGCACCACCGCGGGCTCTACCGATGTGCCGCCCGGCGCCGTGTACCCTCCGCAGAAAGACAAGCATCCTGCCCTGTTCAGGACAGTGGCCGAGGGCCGTGTTTTGCCGGAATTCCAGATAGTGTACATCCTCCGCGGGGAGGGGATTTTTACTTCGGGCGGCGTAACGTACCCGGTAAAACCCGGCGCGATGCTTTTGATTCTGCCGGGCCTCAGGCACTGCTACCGGCCCCTCATTGAGACCGGCTGGCAGGAATACTGGGTAGGCTTCAAGGGGCGCTATTTTTCCGGCCTTCTTGAGGAAGGGCGGCTTTCCCCCGAACGGGTGTTCTTTGAGACCGGCTTCCACGAATCGATCCTTTCGCTTTTTAACCAGATTTTTGACGAAGTGCGGACCCAGCAGCCCCTATACCAGATGAAGGCCTGTGCGTGCATACTCTGTCTTGTCGCGGAAATGCTGACCAGGGAACGGCGCAGGGAACAGCCCAACTACTATCAGAAAATCGTGGGAAAGACAAAGTACCTGATGGAAGCGAATATCTACGGGGCGATTAATCTTTCCAGTATTTCCGAACAGTTAGGCGTCAGCACCTCGCGGCTCAATGAAATTTTCAAGACCTATACCTCCATGACTCCCTATCAATACTATATTCATATCAAGATACACAAGGCCGAGGATCTTTTGGGACAGGAGGATATCTCCGTCAAGGAGGCGGCCTACAAAATGGGATTTGACGATCAGTATTATTTTTCCCGGCTTTTCAAGCATAAAACCGGAGTATCCCCTTCGGACTGGAGGAAATTCATAAAACAGCCATGATTTACTATATCGAAAGCGCCGACACCGATCCCTGCCTCAACCTTGCGCGGGAACAGTTTGTGTTTGAAAAGCTCGACCGGAGCCACAGCTACTTTATGCTCTGGCAGAATCACAATTCGATTATCGTGGGAAAACATCAGAACACCCGCGCGGAGATTAACGCCGCGTTTACCAAAGCGCATAACATCACCGTGGTCAGGCGGCTTTCAGGCGGCGGCGCGGTGTATCACGATCTGGGGAACCTCAATTTCACGTTTATCACCGACGCCGATTCGGGGCAGGCCATTGATTTTGCGGCCTTTTGCGGGCCCATTCAAAAAGCGCTGATCTCTTTCGGCGTTCCGGTTGAGATTTCAGGCCGCAATGACATGACCGTGAACGGAAAAAAGTTTTCGGGTAACGCCCAGTATATCAAAGAGCGCCGGATAATGCATCACGGTACTATTTTGTACGACAGCGACCTTACGGTGCTTTCACAGGCGCTCAATGTGACGGAAGACAAAATTGAATCAAAGGGTATTAAATCCGTGCGGAGCAGAGTCGCCAACATCCGGCCTTTAATGAAGGATGACGTACCTATCAAAGATTTCTGGGCGGCCTTAAAGCGGTATATGTTCAGCGCTTTTGACATGCACGACTATGTTTTTTCCGAAGAGGAAAACGCCCATGTACAAGAACTGCGGAACAATGTCTACGCCCAATGGAGCTGGAACTATGGCGCGTCGCCGGCCTGCAATCTGCGTAAAATCCGCCGCGTTGAAGGCTGCGGCAAAATCGAGATTCTGATGGATGTGGAAAAAGGCGGAATAATCAAAAACGCCGTGTTCTACGGCGACTTCTTTGGAAACGCCGATCCGGAAGAATTGGGGAATATATTAGCGGGGCGTCATCTGGAATACGGAGAACTAAAAAATCTGTTGGGCGGTATTGATATTTCCCGCTACTTCCATAATCTTGATACGGAAACTTTCCTCGCCATATTGCTTGAATGAATCGTTCCGTTGTAGGATTGTATTTTTCTTCCCCTTTTGCGGTTTTTCTCCTCCCCTTCACTCCCCGGTCAGCAAATCAATTTTGTCCGATCCGAGCGCCTTGAAGATGCGGCGCTTTATTGCGCCGGAACCGGCGGTAAAGCCGGCGATGCGGCTTCGGGCTTCGCGGCGGGCGGAGTTGATGCCGTAGGGACAGGTACAGGCCGCTTTGAGGATGCCCCGCTCTTCGGCGCAGGCGATGATCTGCCGCTCTTCCAGACGGGCCAGGGGACGGATGAGGATAACCGGATATTTGCGGTATTTCAGAATGACGGGCATCGCGGAGAGTTCCCCTTTGGCGGTGAGGTTCATAAAAAAAGTTTCTATAATATCGTCGAGGTGGTGACCGAGGGCGATTTTGTTGAAGCCGTTTTCCACGGCGTATTTCAAAAGTTCGGTGCGCCGCTGGGTTGAACACCAGTAGCAGTTCATCTTCTCCCCTTCCTTGAGCCTGCCGATGACCGGCACAAAGCGGTCGGTAAAGGGGATGCCCCATTCGGCGAGCCGGCCGGAAAGCGCCGGCTTTTTGCAGCAGGCGCAGAAGTCGGTGGATATGTGGAGGGCGGCAAGTTCATAGGTGGTTTTGAGCGCCGGGCGGATGGAAGAGAGCGCCCAGGCAAGGACGGTGGAATCTTTGCCTCCTGATACGGCGATGAGAATACGGTCCCCTTCGGCGATGAGTTTTCGTTCCAGTATTGTTTTGACGCAGAGTTTCTGCACGATGGCGCCCGGCCCGGCCCGGCGGATGAAACGGCCGCTCATTGCCGTTCCATAATATCGCGTAACACGAGGCTTGCCAGGACCATACCCGCGGCGGCGGTAACGGTGACGGCGCTGCCGTTGATTACTTTCCTGCCGCCGCACCAGTCCGTGCCGCAGTTTGCGTCCGCGCAGAGGCAGAGCCCTGAGCCGCACGAGAGAGCGATTTCTTCACGGCGGGGAAGCTGTTCGTCGCTGTAGACCGTGGTAAAGCTCCCTGAAAAGCCCCGTTTCCGCAGGCCCTGCCGCACGAGCCGCGCAAGGGGGCAGTCTGAGGTTTCCCAGATATCGGCGGTTTTGAGTCTGGTGGGATCGAGCTTTTGTGCCATGCCCATTGAGGAAAAAAGGGGGACGCCCGCGGCATAGGTGATTTCGATTAAATCAAGTTTGTTACCCAGGCTGTCGATGGCGTCAATTACATAGTCCGCGCCAGGGATGTCAAATTCGCCGGCGCTTTCCCGGCTGAAAACCGTACCCCAGGCGCTGACTTTGCAGCCGGGGTTTATTTCCAAAAGCCGCCGGCTTAGAACCTCGGCCTTGAAAAGCCCCACTGTACGGCTGGTGGCCTGCGCCTGGCGGTTTATGTTGGTAATGCAGATCGTGTCTGAATCCACAATGCCGATTCTGCCAATGCCGGAGCGGACCAGAGCCTCGGCGCACCAGCTTCCCACGCCGCCCAGACCAAACACCAGCGCCCTTGTTTGCGCCAGTTTTTCCAGTGCTTCCGCGCCGGTAATGAGCGCAAGCCTCTGAAACAGGGGATCGATCATGGGGACGGCTCCTGTTTTTTGGAATGCTTCGCGTAACGCTCTTCTTCACTGAAAATACAGCCGCAGTACTTCTGCATGTAAAGCCCCAGAGAACGGGCCCGCTCCTGGCCCTCCCTGAAGCGAGGCCTGAAATCCCTGTACAGAAAAGCAGTGCCGTACCTGGCTGCCGCTTCTCCGCCGATGCGGCGGATAGCCTCGTGGTCCTGATAGGGGCTGACGAGGAGGCTGGTACTAAAGCCGTTGAAGCCATTTTGCGCGGCATGGGCGGCGGTTTTTTCCAGGCGCAGCCGATAACAAGATTCGCAGCGGGCGGGCCTTGCTATTGCGTCATCGTTTCCGCCGCCGGTCCCGCCGAGGCTGCGCAGGAAAACGCGCAGTCCGTATCCGCCATTTTCACCGGACATTTCTGTTTCCATATTTTGCGAAGCTGTGTACTGAAGCAGCGCGTCACGGCGGCTTTTGTACTCGGTGAAGGGGTGGATGTTGGGATTGTACCAGAAAAGCCGCAGGACGATTCCTTCGGAGGAGAGGGTCTCAAGGCATGCCGCCGTACAAGGGGCGCAGCAGCAGTGAAAGAGCAGTCTCATTTGAATTGTTCAATAGCCTTGGCAAGCTGATCCGCGCAGGAGGTTTTCCTTCGTCCGCATCTGAGCCCCCTGAATTTTTTGACAAGCTCCGCGGCGTTCATCCCTTCCGCCAGAATGCCAAGAGCCTTGAGGTTGCCGTCACAGCCGTCTTCAAAAGAGAGGGAATGGATACGGCCATCCCGCAAATCAAACCGTATTTTCGTCGAACAGGTTCCACTGGTTTTATACTCGATCATAACTCTACTATAATAACTCCGAGGGGACAGGGCTAGTACCCGGCAATTTTGCCTTTACAAAATTTCGCGAAAACCGGGCGGAGGGGAAAACGCTTGGCAAGTCAAACACCTCTGTTTTGAAACGTATAACCGGAAGCAGGAGAAAGTTGTCTGCAAAACAGATGGATAACGGACAAACCGGTCACCCAAGAGAATGTTCCGCTGCTGACAGCAGGCGACCGGGCCCGTTGGGAAATAGAGAACGAATGTCCTTAAAAAACGGATATCACCTGGAACACCAGTATAGGTACAGAGGGAATCATGCCTGTGAGATACATTGAATATAGAGAATCTTTCGGCCTTTTTGGTTCACGGATTGATGGTACTGTGCGATGAATATTTTATAAAAGCCCGTTCATATTTTGGAAGGAGGGACGAATTTCACAATTCTATATAGACAAAATTCCAATAATATCTTAGGATGACTGTACATGAAAACAAAGAAAGTTTCACTTGCATTTCTGTTTACCATCCTCGGCTTGACCCTGGTAGTGGCGGTCGGCGTGTCCCTGTCCCTGGTGTTTTTTATCAATCTGAGGGACATTTCGTATCAGCAGGTGGAAGCCAACACCGGTGAAAGTATCGCCCGCCTGCAAGACAGCGTTACGGCGATGTTCCGCGAACACGAGGGCCTTTTGTGGCACTCGACGGCGAGCATCGCGGGAAGCTACAAGCGCGGGCCTCTGGATCGCAACGAGACAGAGATTTTTTTAAAGCGGGCGGCAAGCAGCCTGCCCGATGTTTCGTTTATTTATTACGCAAGCAACGAAGCCTGGTTTCAGGAAGGCGGCCTTTGGGCCTGCGTTCCCGACTGGACGCCCGATGTCGGCTGGGATCAAAGGGAGCGGCCGTGGTTTATATACGCGAAACGCAAGCCGGGGGAGATCGCCTATATCGACCCCTATGTAGATGCCGTCACGGGCGGGATACATATAGCGATGTCTACCGTTGTGTTCGATGAAAACGGCGTTGACATAGGCGTCATTTCGGCGGAGATAAAAGTCAGTTTTCTGGAGCCGCTGTTAAACCCGCCCGGCGCGGACTCGCAGCGCAGGACGGTCCTTATCAATGATCAGGGCCTCTTTGTATCGCACGCCGATATAAGCGCCGTAATGCAAAAAGATTTTTTTGCCGAATCGGGACTTGAAAATTACCGGGAAAGAATACTCTCATCCCCTTCTTTCTCAAATATGGATAAAAATAATTTCATTTATTCATCGAAGATACCCAATACCGGCTGGGTCCTCGTGTCAACCATTCCCGTGTCCGCCGTATTTGCCGAAGCAAACAGCCTGCTCGCCGGAACCGTGCTGATGGGGCTTGCTATAATGGCGATAAGCATTGCGCTTTTAATTGTTTTTTCCTCGATTGCGGTAAAACCGCTCAAGCGCCTGCAGGCGTTTTCACAGCTTATCGCCCAGGGCGATTTTTCCGGAGTATCACCCATTTATGGTACAAAAGAAGCCGCGATGCTTTCAGGCGGGTTTAATTCGATAAACGAAAATGTGAGCGGCCTTGTAAAAAACGTAATAACTTCTTTTGAAAAGATGAAGGGTTACGGGATCGAACTTAAAAATGCTATCATCCAAACCCGGACGGCTACAGGGGAAATTGACAGTCTGGTACACGAGCTTAAAGACCTTGATGAATCGGTGGAAGATGAATCCGGACAAGTTGAAAAAAAAATCAGCAATATCGGCTCAGAGCTGCTGTCGCTTAGCGCGCTTATCCGCGAGCAGGCCGATCAAATCGGAATGTCATCGGCTGCGATAGAAGAAATGACAGCTAACATCGCCTCTATTGACAAGAATATTGAGGCGCTGGGCGGCAAACTTGAAACCCTGGTTGAAAGCTCAAATACGGAGCGGAGCCACATAGGAAAATCCGTCGAGATGGTGAATCAGGTGGAAATCGATTCGGAAACGCTGGTAGAAATGAACAAGGTAATTGCCAATGTGGCGGACGAAACAAGCCTGCTTGCCATGAACGCCGCTATAGAGGCGGCCCATGCCGGGGAGTCAGGCAGGGGTTTCGCCGTTGTGGCGGGCGAGATACGTAAACTCTCGGAAACCACCATGAAACAGGCCAAAGATTCAAATACGACACTTACGGGCATCAAGAACCGGATCAACGAAATCGCCAGAATTTCCAGCCTGATAGAAACTTCTTATTCACAGACAAACACCCTGATTGTGGCGATCAACGAACTGGTAAGCGGGATAAAACTCGCCATGACGGAGCAGGCCGCCGGATCTTCCCAGATTCTGCAAAGCCTTGACCGGATCAAGGGGATCACCGGGGATATAAGAACCGCGGCGGGAAAAATCGAAGAAGAGTCGGAGGAGTCTATCCGCGTTTCCAGGGATCTTGCCGGAAAAAGCGCCGTAATGCAGCAGAAAATCAGCGGCATTTCAGACCGGACCGGAGGAGTGTCGGAATCTTACCGTGTGGTCAATGAAACCGTGGAGCAAAACAGCCTCGGAATTGATTTTCTCAATGAGGCCATTGCCCACTTTAAGGTCCGTACGGGAGACACGCCCTGACTTTTGCGATGGCTTCATTTTTAATTGTTTAATTCTCTCGTGTTTGTAACTCCTATTCAAAAGGGGGCTGTTTCCATACCTGGATCCGCACGCCGCCGCCTTTTTTGTCCGCTCCCCCGGCTGAATAGTTACTTGTATTTTGGTATAATATTGGAAAGGCATTAGAGTCTTTCTCAAAAATTGGAAAAGGAGCGGGAAATGCGTTTAATTATTCACCGGAATTATGAGGATGCGAGCAGCTGGGCCGCCTGTTATATTGCAGAGCGGATCAATGACTTCAAACGGAAAAGCGACCGGCCTTTTGTGCTGGGCCTTCCCACGGGTAGCAGCCCCCTGGGTATATACCGGGGGCTTATCAAGCTGTATCAGGAAAAAAAATTGTCATTTGAGCGGGTCAGTACCTTCAATATGGATGAATACCTGGGCTTGAGCGCCGATCATCCCCAGAGCTACCACCGTTTTATGATGGAAAATTTGTTTAGTCATATTGATATTGACCTCACCCGCGTGCATATCCTTGACGGCATGGCCAAAGATCCGGAACAGGAATGCCGCCGCTATGAAGAGGCCATTGCCGCGGAGGGAGGCATAGAGCTTTTTCTGGGCGGCATGGGCAGCGACGGGCATATCGCCTTTAACGAGCCGGGATCTTCCCTTCGTTCCAGAACCCGGATCAAAACCCTCACCGGGGAAACAAGGATCGCCAACGCCCGCTTTTTCGGAGGGGACCCTTCCAAGGTTCCGTCCACCGCACTCACCGTGGGGGTGGGCACCGTGATGGATGCCGGCGAAGTACTGATCATCGTAAGCGGCAGCGGCAAAGCCCGCGCCTTGCGGGCGGTGGTAGAGGAAGGACTTAACCACATGTGGACGCTTTCCTGCCTGCAAATGCACCCCCGCGCGATCATCGTCTGTGACGAGGACGCCACCGAGGAACTGCGGGTGCGGACGGTACGCTACTTCAAGGATATTGAAAAAGAAACTATCAGGACATTCAGCGGGAAAAACGGCGGGGGAAGCTGATTGGAAGGCTGCGGGTTCTTGAGAATCTCTAAAAACCGGTTGTTTTTTTCAGCGCCCTTACGGTTTCCCATCCTACGGATTGTGAAACATGTATTTTTAAGCGGGAAACTTCTAAAAACTGAAGTTTTTAGAAGTTTTCTGTTGTCTGTTTTTATCGCTTTGCTTATCACGGCTCCGCTTTCCGCGCAGACAGATCAACTGGCCGCCTTTTCAGATCCCGCCCGGATCTGGGGAAATGGGATTGAGCGGGTTATTGAGGAAGCCTACCGGCTCTGCTTCAAGACCAGGATCATCGGCGGCAAGGTGATGAATCTCCGCATGCCCTTCGCGGAAAATAACGAGCGGGATATGCTCAGTGAAACAGGCTGGGAATTCCTCGGCGGCGGCAAGGGGAACCCGGACATGCTCTGGCCGGTCATTGAAGGTATCATCGATTCGGCGGCCTTCGCCGAATACGCCGAAACTCTTTCAGACGGCCGGGAGCAGGTGATCATTTTCGATATCCCCAGCCAAAGCTGGCGCAGTTCCCGTGACCTCTTCGACATAGCCCGCATGAAAGCCGGTTCCTACCGGGGCCTCCCCCACCGGCCCTACGTGCTGGTCACAGGCAGGGGCATTGAGGAAACCGATGTCTACAACTACCTTTACTGCGTGGGCCTGGCCGGAATGGACTGCTCCGGCTTTGTCTGGCATGTGCTTTCATACATCGGGCGGCAGGGCGGCCTTGACCTGGGCAGGACCCTGAGCCGAATCCTGGGTGTGCCCAGGGGCGGCGACCCTTCATGGTACGTGGGTACCGCTTTCTTCAATTCAAAAAGTTCCCAGATCATCGAAGTAAAAGATCAACTGGGCAGCCTCCGTCCGGCGGACATAATTCTCTTCCGGGGCGCGGACGGTTCTATGGCGCACTCGGCGATCATCCAGTCCATCGACTTTACCAGGGGGATTATCCGTTATCTGCAATGTACCGACGAAGCGCCCCTGAACGAACGGGGGGTCCACGAATCTTTCATCTATTTTGATCCCGCCAAACCGCAAAGTTCCCTGAACGACACCGGCCTCACCTGGACACAGAAGCGTTACGCCCCTTTCCCCGGAGAAAAAGACAGTCCCTTTTCCGACGACGGTGAGCGTTACCGGGCCTTTGGCGATCTGGGCGGCGGCCGGGTGGTACGCTTCAGGGCTCTGACGCCGCTTATAGAAAAACTGAACAGTCAAAGGGCAATCAGCAATTAGGCTTGAAAACGTAAGGGCGGCGGTCTGTATTAATGCGGCTCCCCGGCTCTTTACCAGGGTACATTGACAAGAATTCACTATTAGTATAAAAAGAAAGTATGTTGCTTCTTTATGTAGAAACATATCTTTTTGATGCGAGGCTGTTATGGCAGATGAGCCGGTTCTGGGGGAACTCAAGGCCCTGGCGGAGGGGTACCGCAGAATCCCCGTATGGAAGAAGATTCCCGCCGGAAAGCGGAAACATGGACACCTGCATTGCCATACGAATCGCCTTCAAGAAAAACGGCAAAGTTTTTGTCCGTTCCGGCGCAGGGATTGTGGCTGACAGCGTGCCGGAAAAAGAATTCGATGAGTGTAACAATTTCACCCTGAATCAATTTTGGCGCCTCAGGGTAAAAAAATACTTTTCAATTTTTTTACTGTCAGGTGATTCGTATGAAGGGTATATACTCCGCCTGCCGGAGCGTAAAGGGTATGTATCCTGAGTCTAATATCTTAAAACAACAACATAGCCCCGCTTGAGGCGGGGTTGTTGATTAACAACATGAGGAGCTGAGAATGATAAAAGAAGCGATTTTGCAGGCGGCACGGCGTGAAAATTTGAGCTATGAAACCGCCGAAACCGTGATGGATGAAATCATGGAGGGCAAGGCCAGTGAAATACAGATGGCGGCCTTTTTAACCGCCATGTCAGTAAAAGGTGAAACCATTGAGGAGATAACCGCTTCTGCCGCGGGCATGCGGAAACACTGCATCAGGATTCTGCACGAACTGGATGTACTGGAAATTGTAGGCACCGGCGCCGACCATTCCAATTCTTTTAATATTTCCACTACTTCGGCGCTGGTCATTTCCGCGGCTGGAATTCCGGTGGCGAAACACGGCAACCGGGCCGCTTCCAGCAAGAGCGGTGCGGCGGACGTACTTGAGAGTCTGGGCGTTGATATCACCATTCCGCCTGAACGGAGTCTCCATCTCCTTAAAACGATCAATCTCTGTTTTCTTTTTGCCCAGAATTACCACATTTCGATGAAGTATGTCGCGCCGGTACGGCGGGAATTGGGTATCAGGACGATTTTCAATATACTCGGCCCCCTGGTGAATCCGGCGGGCGCGAACATGGAACTTTTGGGCGTGTATGACGCTGAGCTTATCGAGCCTATGGCGGAAGTTCTTTCCAATCTCGGCGTGAAAAGCGGTATGGTAGTCTACGGTCAGGACGGCCTTGATGAAATTTCGCTCAGTTCGCCTACCCGTATCTGCGAGGTGCAGGACGGCGAATTCAAAAGTTACGTGATTGAACCCGAACAGTTCGGTTTTAAGCGCTGCAAAAAGGAAGAACTGGCCGGCGGGACCCCTGCGGACAACGCGAAAATCACCAGGGACATTCTTTCAGGCGTGAAAGGCCCCAAACGGGACGCGGTGCTCCTCAACTCGTCTGCGGCGATTCACATTGCCCGGCCGGAAGTTTCTATCAGGGAAGGAATCGGTATCGCCGCCGAAGTTATCGACAGCGGCAGGGCGCTGGCCCAGCTTGAACGGTTTATAAGACTGTCCGGCACGGCGGACCCGGCGGTATAGGTATGGATTACCCGGCGGGCGGTTTTCGGGCAGGCGGTGAAGCAACGATCCTTGACGAAATTGCCGTCAAGACGAGGCTCCGTACGGAAAAAGCGAAAGAGACCGCTGCTTTTGAAACGGTACGGGAACAGGCTTTATCGTTAGCTGAAACATGTCACGCCGGCGATCCGCCTC
The DNA here is from genome assembly GCA_031257385.1 of Treponema sp. Lineage (GTDB taxonomy): Bacteria > Spirochaetota > Spirochaetia > Treponematales > Breznakiellaceae > WQXQ01. The sequence continues at coordinate 7,585 of JAIROT010000231.1, read as the reverse complement.
TTTTTGAACGGGCGATTGGCCGGCCGGGTCTTTCCTTTATCTGCGAGGTAAAAAAGGCTTCACCCTCAAAAGGAATTATCGCCGCCAATTTTTCCTATCTTCAAATCGCGCGGGAATACGAAGCCGCCGGAGCCGCGGCGGTTTCAGTGCTCACCGAGCCTGAATATTTTCTGGGCAGCGATTTGTATCTGCGGGAAATTGCCTCGGCAATAAAAATCCCGGTGCTGCGAAAAGATTTTATAATCGATTCTTACCAAATTTATGAAGCAAAACTTTTGGGAGCTGATGCCGTGCTTTTGATCTGCGCCCTGCTGAATGAGGATGATCTTGCCTCCTATATCAAAATCGCCGCGGGACTGGGGCTTTCATCGTTAGTTGAAATTCATAACGAAGCCGAGGCTGAAAAGGCATTGCGGGCAGGGGCGCGGATCATCGGGATAAACAACCGGGACCTTAAAACCTTCAGGGTTGATCCGGGCCTGAGCGCCCGCCTGCGAAAGCTGATCCCCGCCGGTATTCTTACCGTGGCGGAAAGCGGCATTAAGTCGCCCGATGATGTCCGCGCCCTGAAAGACACCGGGGTTGACGCCGCCCTCGTCGGCGAAAGCCTTATGCGCTCAACGGACAAAAGGCGCTTTCTCTTGGAACTGAAAGCGGCAGGAAGAATTTGCACGGACGGCACAGACAGCGCGGACAAAGAAAAGAGGTGAACAATTGGCAAAACTGAACCGGGCAGAACTCTGGGCGGGCGGTGCGGGGTAAAATGAAAATTAAAATCTGCGGCCTTTTCCGCGACGAGGACGTTGATTATGTCAACGAGGCCCGGCCCGATTACATCGGCTTTGTGTTTGCGCAAGGCAGGCGGAATGTTTCGCCGGAACAGGCTGCGCGCATGAGACGGCGGCTTCTGGATGATATTGTGCCCGTGGGAGTTTTCGTGAACGCTCCCATCGAAGACATCGTCTCCTTTTACCATAACGGCGTAATAGCCATTGCCCAGCTTCACGGGAATGAGGATGATGAATACATCATCCGGCTTAGAGAGGCAGCGGCAAGAGGACAAAAAACAATGCTGATAATAAAGGCGGTAAAAAGTGATGAACTGGAAGCCGGAAAAACAACGGCGTCGAATCCCGACTGTTATCTAATCGACAGCGGCGCGGGCAGCGGCAGGGCTTTCAACTGGAATATCCTTGCTCCCTGTAAAGAAAGCAGGAATTTAGGCGGCAAGCCCTGGTTTCTTGCCGGAGGTATCGGCCTTGAAAATATTGAGAAAGCAATTACCCTCAAACCATTCGCCCTTGACATTTCCAGCGGCGCGGAAACAGACGGTATAAAAGACAGAAAAAAAATAATACAATTAACAACAACGGTAAGGATGGCGGACAAACTATGAACAGGGGAAGATTCGGCGATTACGGCGGGCAGTACATTCCTGAAACACTGATGAACGAGATCATCAATTTGGAAAAAGCCTACTATCATTATAAAGACGACAGCTCGTTCATAGCAGAACTGGACGGGCTTTTGAAGGATTACGCGGGCCGGCCTTCATTGTTGTATTACGCGGAAAAGATGAGCCGGGATCTTGGCGGCGCAAAGATATACCTTAAACGCGAAGATCTTAACCACACCGGCTCTCACAAGATCAACAACGTACTTGGACAGACTCTGCTTGCGAAAAAAATGGGCAAAACCAGGATCATCGCCGAGACCGGCGCGGGCCAGCACGGTGTGGCGGCGGCCACCGCGGCGGCGCTGCTGGGAATGGAGTGCGATATCTTCATGGGCAAAGAAGATACCGGGCGCCAGGTCCTCAACGTGTACCGCATGGAACTTTTGGGCGCAAGGGTTCATCCCGTTACATCGGGAACTCAGACACTCAAAGACGCGGTAAATGAAACCATGAGGGAATGGGTCGGCAGGGTTCATGACACCCACTATGTGCTTGGCTCGGTGATGGGGCCTCACCCGTTTCCCATGATTGTGCGGGATTTTCAGAGCGTGATCGGCAGGGAGGCCAGGGAACAGATACTGGCGAAAGAAGGAAAACTTCCGGCAGTGGTGACAGCCTGCGTGGGCGGCGGCAGTAACGCTATCGGGATTTTCTACCATTTTATTCCCGATACGGCGGTACGGCTCATTGGCTGCGAGGCCGCCGGACTGGGAGTGGAGACAGGGAAACACGCCGCGACGATTACCAAAGGCTCGGTCGGAATTTTTCACGGCATGAAGTCTTACTTCTGTCAAAACGAGGAGGGCCAGATCGCCCCGGTCTATTCAATATCCGCGGGGCTGGATTATCCGGGCATTGGTCCCGAACACGCCTGGCTCAATGATACCAAACGGGCCGAGTACGTACCTGTTACCGATGAGGAAGCGGTTTACGCTTTTGAGTATCTCGCCAAAACCGAAGGAATCATCTGCGCTGTCGAAAGCGCCCATGCCGTGGCCCATATCCAAAAAATAGCGCGTAACTTTGGCAAAGATCAAAACATCATCATTTGTCTTTCCGGCAGGGGGGACAAAGACGTGGCGGCAATCGCCCGTTATCGGGGGAGGACGATCCATGAGTAATATCGAGAAAGCCTTTCAAAACGGTAAAGCCTTTATCGGTTTTGTTACCGGCGGCGATCCGGACATCGAAAAGACAAAAGACTTTGCGCTGGAAATGATCAGGGCCGGCGCTGATTTGGTTGAAATCGGAATCCCCTTTTCAGACCCCATTGCCGAAGGCCCGGTGATCCAGGAAGCAAATATCCGCGCCCTCGCCGCCGGAACAACCGTGGAAAAGTTATTCGGCCTGGTAAAAGATATAAGGCGGCAAAGCGCCGTGCCCCTGGTGTTTTTAACCTACCTCAACCCGGTTTTTCATTACGGCTACGACGCCTTCTTTGAGCGCTGCGGCAAAGCCGGCCTTGACGGAATAATCATTCCCGATCTTCCTTTTGAAGAACAGGCCGAGGTGCGGGAAGCGGCCTCAAAATACGGTGTAGACCTCATCTCCCTTATCGCCCCGACTTCTGAAGAGCGGATTAAAAAAATCGCTCAAACCGCTTCGGGCTATATCTACATTGTTTCGTCCATGGGCGTAACCGGCGTCCGGGGAAAAATCACCACCGATCTTGCCTCAATCGTCACGACCCTCAGATCCGTTACAAGCCTGCCCGCCGCCGTCGGGTTCGGCATCCACACCCCGGCCCAGGCCGCGGAAATGGCGCGTATCGCCGACGGCGTTATTGTGGGAAGCGCCATTGTCAAAATTATCGCGGAGCACGGAGAGGCCGCCGGCCCGGATATCTACCGTTATGTGAAAGAGATGAAGGAAGCTGTCCGCCGGTAGAATGCGCGGCTTTGCGGACAAACGCCGTCCTGTCCTCTCCTTTCGGCTTTTCATCCATTTTCCGTGTAATGCGTCCGCAGTTCATTTTTTTCTTCAAAAAAATTCCGAAAATATAAAACCGCTAAAGCGCCTTCCACGGCGGAGCCATATATATAGCAGGAGAAACTATGAAACACAGTTCGGCTTTTTTGTGCTTTCTTGCGGCAGCGGTATTGGCCGGCACGACAATTCTGTTTATGGCCTGCGCGGGCTTTGGCGCCGGAGCCGGAAGGATGGAGAAGGGACCGGCGGACGCGGAAAAGACAGGCGCGCCGGGGGCGGACGGCGTTTATGAGGGGATTGGACGGGGCCGCCGTGGGCTTATCCGTGTAAAGGTCCGCATGGAAGGGGGGAGTATCGCCGAAATCGACATTGTTGAATCCGGCGAAGACCAATTCGTGGGAGGGGCCGCCATGGAAGAACTGCTGGAACTGGTGCTGATGTACGACACCACGGACCTGGACGCGATTTCCGGAGCCACCGAGTCAAGCGAGGGTTTTCTTTCCGCGGTAGAGAATGCTATACTTGGCCCATGAGTGACTGTATTTTCTGCAAAATTATCGCCGGGGAAATCCCCTGCAAAAAGATCTATGAAGATGACGAGATGCTGGCCTTTTATGACTTAACGCCCCAGGCGCCGGTGCACTTTCTGCTTATCCCTAAAAAGCACATCAGGAATCTGATGGAACTGGAACCGGGGGACATTGCCCTGTCCGGCAGGCTGCTCAACAAAGCCCAGGAACTGGCAAAAGAACTGGGCTGCGGCGAAAAAGGCGCCCGCTTTGTAATCAACGCCAAACGCGACGGAGGTCAGACTGTGGATCATCTCCACCTGCACATTCTGGGCGGGCGGCAGTTGATCTGGCCTCCGGGATGATACGCCTTCACGGACGCTACAGGGAGATTATCTTCATCCTTCCAAAATCAACAGGGTTTTGGGATCGAGCCGCATTGCCATGGCTTTGGTGTCATGGGAGTCGCGGTCTTTGGAAACTGAAAGTTCGATGTGATCGTACCTGGGTTCCAGTACGATTAGCACGTCAATGATGTCGGCAAGATCTTTGAGGAGCAGAGGGATATTATGCTTGTCGTACTGGGCGCCTTCGCCTTTTACGGTGCAGCTATACCAGATCGCAAGCTCCAGTTCCCGCGCAAAATCCTTGACGGCGGAAAAGCGCTCGTGATCGATGCGGGTAAAATCGAAACCATCGATGATGATCGCCTCGGCCTTAAAGCCTCCTTCGATGATCATGGCCCGCAGGCTCTTCAATATCTGATTCTTGGACATTCCGTCCTGGTTGAAATTCATCAGTACACGGTTTTTCACCACTTCGCTTTTAACATCCGCGGCGTTTTCCAGATTCTTCCTGCTGATAAACTCGTCAAAAATATCCTCGTACCACGCGAGTACATAGTGGGTATGCTGGGTAAAAGAAACATGTATCACTTTTTTCGCCTGGAGCAGTTTGTCCAGGGCAAGCTGCACCAGTACCGATGTTTTTCCCAGGCCGCTCTGGGAGGCGACAATGCCGATTTCCCCGGCTCTAAGCCCGCCGTGGATGGACTTCTCAAGTATTCGTACCGGACTGCGCTGTATCAATTCCTCTTTAATCATTTCGATCGATCTCCCTTTACCTTTGTTCTTTTTTCCGCTTTTCTTCGAATTCCTTTATCAGGGCTTCGGAAACGCTCTGGGGAACCTTGCCGTACTTTTCAAACTCCATGGTGAATTCCGCCTTGCCCTGGGTAAGGGAGCGGAGCACGGTGGAATAGCCGAACATCTCGCTTAAGGGGACTTCGGCCTCTACACGGGAAAAGGTTCCGTCTTCGGTAGACGCCAATATTATACCACGCCTCTGGTTGATGGAGGCGAAAATATTTCCCTGAAACTCGGTGGGGCCTTCCACCGACACTTTCATGATCGGTTCCAGTATGCAGGGCTTGGCCTTGCCGTACGCTTCGCGGAAAGCGCCGATGGCCGCCGATTGGAACGCGATGTCGGAGGAGTCCACCGGGTGGCTCTGGCCGTCGTTGATTACGCAGCGGATGTTGACGACGGGGAAGCCGATGAGGCTGCCCTTCCTGATCGCCTCCCTAAAACCCTTGTCACAGCTCGGCACATATTCGGTGGGGATTGCGCCGCCTTTGATCATGTCCACAAATTCGTAGACGCCGTCAGCGTAGGGTTCCATATAACCCGCCACGCGGCCGTACTGGCCGGAACCGCCGGTCTGTTTTTTGTGGGTGTAGTTGAACTCCGCCCGCCGCGTAATGGCTTCCCTGTAGGCAACCTGCGGCATACCGGTATCCACCTCGCTTTTGTACTCGCGGCGCATCCGCTCAATGTACACTTCCAGGTGCAGCTCGCCCATACCCCTGATGATGGTCTGGTTGGATTCGATATCAACGTGGGTCCGGAAAGTGGGGTCTTCCTTGGTGAAACGGTTCAGGGCCTTTGCCATCTGATCCGCGCTTTTTTTGTCTTTGGGAGTAATCGCCAGGGAGATAACCGGCTCGGGCACGAACATCGATGTCATTGCGTAGTTGAGTCCGCCGCCGCAGAAGGTGTCGCCCGAAGCGCAGTCAATGCCGAACAGGGCCACAATGTCGCCGGGCGCGCCTTCGTTGATGTCTTCCATGCTGTCGGAGTGCATACGCACCAGCCGGCCGACCTTGAATTTTTTGCGGGCGCGGGTATTTTGCAATTCATCGCCTTTTTTCAGCGCTCCCTGATAAATGCGCACATAGGTGAGCTGGCCGTACTGTCCGTCTTCCAGCTTGAAGCCCAGCGCGACGACAGGACTTTTCCCGTCGGCGGAAAGCTCGATTTTTTCCTCGTTTCTGTCCAGATCGAGGGCGTAGTTTTTTACTTCCGTCGGGTTGGGAAGGTAGTTGTTCACCCCGTCCAGCAGCAGTTGAATTCCCTTGTTTTTGTAGGCGGAACCTACCATCACCGGCACAAACTGTTCGGCCAGGGTTCCCTTGCGGATTGCCGCGTGGATTATTTCTTCGGGGATGACCTCGCCGCCCAGATAGAGTTCTGCAAGTTTGTCGGAAAACATGGAAACCGCGTCGATGAGTTCTTCCCGGTATTTGTCCGCGTCGGCTTTAAGGTGGGCGGGAATTTCGGCGTAACGGATGGTTTCGCCCTGAGGGCCGTCAAAGTAGACTGCCTTCATGGTGATAAGGTCCACCATGCCCTCAAGTTTGTCCTCAAGCCCGATGGGGATCTGGATCATCACCGCGTTAAGCCCCAGTTTTTCCCGCAGTTGCAGCCGCACCTTGAAGGGATTCGCCCCGGTCCGGTCGCACTTGTTGACAAAGGCGATACGCGGCACATGGTAGCGCTTGAGCTGCCGGTCAACCGTGATCGACTGGGACTGCACCCCGCCCACCGCGCAAAGGACCAGAATCGCCCCGTCCAGGACCCGCAGGGAGCGTTCAACTTCGATGGTAAAGTCAACGTGTCCCGGCGTATCAATCAGGTTGATGGTGTGATCCTTCCATTCCACCTGCGTAGCGGCGGACTGGATCGTAATCCCCCGTTCCCGTTCAAGCTCCATGTGGTCCATGGTAGCCCCCACCCCGTCCTTGCCCCGGACTTCGTGGATAGCGTGAATTTTGTTACTGTAAAAGAGAATGCGTTCAGACAGTGTCGTTTTTCCCGAATCAATATGCGCACTGATCCCAATATTCCGCATCTTGGTAATGTCGATGCCCAATTTTTTGCTCCTTAATGCTTTTCCGTTAACCCGGAAGGGAAATGCAGTTTCCCAATACTCCTTACTATTTTCCCATTAATCGGAACTCCGGCCCGTGCCGGAAAATGAGAGGAAAGTGTATAAACTGCCCCTGTTTACAACAATATAGTAAAGATTACAAAAAAATTCAAGCCGCCTTCAATTCGGAATATGGAAAGATGCCGGTGTTTTTTTACCGGTTTTGTCCCCTCGGCTAAAGCAAAACAGCCCCCTGCTCCCATATAGGGGGTATGAGGAAAACACGTACATTAGCGCAGGGGGTGTGGTATGAGATTCGCTCCCAGATTAACAATCGGGAGCGTATCCTCAGCCTGCCAAAGGCCGCTTCCCTCTTTGCCGGGGTTTTCCGGGAAACCATGCGCCGCTTCAGTTTCGGCTTCCGGGGCCTCCGTTTTGACGCGGACCGGCTGAGCTTCTACATCAAGCCTGAGGACGGGATGGA
>JAIROT010000183.1 GCA_031257385.1 Treponema sp. | reverse complement strand
TTCCGCTTTTTCCGCTAAAAGAGCCTGGGAAACCTTCCTGCGGAAGCGTAAAAACTTGATGTTTTTTCCTAAAATGGCCTTTATAACCTGTCCATCCATGTTTTTTGTTCCCTGACACCTCCATTATTGAACATCATGATACCGGTATTGACAAAAATCGTAACGGACTATATATGTTTTTTCCCGGTTTTTGGGAGAGGCACAGAGAAAACCCGCCTTGAGGCGGGTAAACAAACAGGGGGCTTGAGAGGCAGGCTCCAAAGGAGTTTTTTAAATGAAAAAAAAACAGGTCTTTTGTGGCAGGAATTCTGGCAGTTATGCTGGTATTTGGGTTGATTTTGTCGGGTTGTAATACGCCGACCGGCTCCGATAACAACAACAGTGGGAATACCTGTAACTCGGGGATATAGGCAGGAGGTGCCGCACGCAATCCATTGAACCGTCGTGAATCGAACGGTACGCACGGCAGCTTGACACATGAGAATGCGAACAATTGACAAAAAAGCACCGAGTATATTACGATACATTTTTATAGACAGACACTAGTTATTTGTGACGCCTCGCCGCTCTGATAGCGACAGGAGAATGTGGATTTGGACAGCTCGAATAATACGATTACACTGTATCATGGCTCGGCAAACGAGGTACGGAAGCCGATATTTGGTTTTGGCAATCGTGGGAACGATTACGGCTTGGGATTTTATACAACACAAGACTATGCTATAGCCGGTGAATGGGCGGTGAGGTCGCCGGAAGATGTAGATGGCCGCGATGGTTTTATAAACGAATACCGGTTTGATCTGAATAATCTGACAATGTTGGACTTAACTCAGCAGGATATAGACAAATGGATAGCCATTTTAATGGTGCATAGAACAGGCCGATACAGCGCGGCACAAAAGAGGGTTCTTGATGAATTTGTAGAGCATCGTTATATGGGAGATGAGAGTCACTATGATGTTGTGAAAGGATGGCGGGCTAACGATAGTTATTTCAGGTTTGCGCTGGATTATGCACTGCGCCTTATATCGCAGGACGAGTTGAAACAGGCTGTTGCTCTTGGTAATCTAGGTGAGCAGATCGTGTTGATGTCTCACAAGGCGTTTGACAATATTGAATTCATCGGTAGTCATTCGGCATTAGCAGGCGAATATTATCTTTCCGCTTTGAAACGTGATGCGAACGCGCGGAAAGCGTATGAGGATATCATCAGCGGCAGGAAGGCGTAATAATGGCGGAACAAAGAGCCTATTCGGAGCTATATGTCGCGGACATCATTCAAACACAGGCGCGTGTGTTTGAGTTGTTTTGCGAGGATTTCCCGTCACTGGACGTGAGAAAAATCATAACTGATTTTATGTGTTCAAAATACCGCGCTGCCCTTGATAGGGGTGATTTTCAATGGGTGAACATGACGCCCGGGGAATGGGTTAAATATTTCCTCGATTTGCCTGAGTGTCAGGATAAGTCCGGATGGGCGTTGGAAGATGGACAGCAGCCTTTAGATTCCCTTGTTGCTTACTGGGCAGGGCTAATTTACTCGGAATATCAATGGACGTATAACGTAACAAGCAAGTGGCTTGTGAAGGTCCTGCCGGTCACGAAGTTGGAGCGTATTTTTGACCCATTGCACACGATCGGCGAAAGCCGCGCGGTTGAAGTCATCCATGAGCGTTGGCTCACCGGGCAAACTCGGGATTATCAGCAGACGCATCCTGGCAATTCACTGCGCGGATAGTTGTAGATAACGGTGAATTGGATATTTTTCAAGCGTGTTCAGCGGAAATTTTCCTAACGCCGCAGTATTACTTCCGTTCGGCCGAAGCCGCCGAGTTCGGGGCGGGAAAAGTAGTAATCCGCCACCTGACCCTGTTTGGCGAGGTACTCGTGTACCCCCTTTTGAAGTACGCCGTCGCCCTTGCCGTGGATCACCGAAAATTCGCCGAGCCCGGACAGGACCGCCGCGTCTATCTGCCTTTGCAGTGTCTCAAGCGCCTCCGAAAGCCTCATGCCCCGCAGGTTAAGCTCAAAACAGGCACGGGCGCTTCCCGACAGTTCCGCCGTCTCGATAAGGGGCCTTCTCTCCTCCGTTGCGGGCGGCGCGGGCGCAAGATCCTTTTCCTCCACGGCGATCCGCAGCGAGCCTGTTTCCACAAGCCAGAGGCCCTTTTCCGCCCTGATGACCTTGCCCCTGCGTTTCCGTTCCCCCACAAGGACGGCGGCCCCGGGAACGATGGGGGCGGCGGAACCGCCGCTCCCGGCCATCCCTGTCTCTGCGTCCGCGCCTTTTTCCGCTTCGAAACGCCTCTGTTCTTTCCGGAACAGCTTTTCCTCGGCGTCAAGGGCGGCATCTTCCACCCGCGCCGCGTCTTCGAGTTCCCGCAAAAACTCTTTTACCTTTAGGGTCTTCTCCCGGCTGAGTTCGCCTTCCTTTACTTCCCGCACCAGGTTTTCAAGCTTCTGCCTGCTCTCCCGCAGCAAAAGCCGGAACTTGCCCATACCCCCCTGTTTTAGTTCAAGCTCCTTCTGCCTAAGCCGCAGTTCCCTGAGATCGGCGCTCCGCCTTTTTTCGCGGAGACTCCTCTCCGTCTCCGAGGCTTTTCTTTGAGCTGTGTCCAAATCTTGATGTTTCCTTTTCAGTTCCGCGATCAGGGCCGAAACGTCCGAGCGCTGGTCTTCCAGGTACGAGCGGGCGCGGTCAACGATGCCGGCGTCAAGGCCGTTCCGGGAGGCAATGTCCACCGCCCGGCTTTCCCCGGGAATGCCCATCACGATACGGTAGGTGGGCGACAGGGTCTCCCCGTCAAATTCCACCGAGGCGTTTTCCACGCC
>JAIROT010000111.1 GCA_031257385.1 Treponema sp. | reverse complement strand
ACGATTATTCCTACAATTACCTTTCGGGGAGGACCACGGTGGATCAGTGGCTGTCCAGCCACAAGGCCACAACCCTTCAGTACCTGGATCAGGCTATGGCGATCGTGAAAATAAGCCGGAACGATCTGCGGAATCCCCAGAACGCTCCCGCCAACCAATAGAGTGAAAGCGCGGGGGCAGGGGGATGAACAAGAAAGGGTTTCTGGCGCTTGCCGGGGTGTGTGCGGCGTTGTGCGGCGTTGTTATCGGGATAAGCCGCTATGCCGGATCGGTTACGGACATCCTGGAGCGTATGCCCTTTACCACCGGGCAGCAGAATAGCTGCCTGGGCTGGGACGAGGCAACCGGCGCGGCGCTGGTGGGAACCTATAACAACGAGCTCATCGCCTTTGCCCCTGACGGAACGCGGCGGTGGTCCGTCAGGGCCCGGGGACCCTTTAAGCAACTGGTGGTTCATCCTGATTCCCGTACCCTCTATGCCGGTAATGAAGACAACAACCTCTACGTCCTGCATCTTGATACCGGGGAGGTCCTCCTCACCATCAATACGGAACGGAGGATCTTCAATATTGACGTTACCGAGGATGAAGGGGAGATTTTGATCTCCGCCGGTACCGGTACGAGCAGGCAGAATATCCTGCTCTACAGCGCCGAAGGGGAACAGAAAAGCAATTTCCCCTACAACATCCGCATGAAGGGCGCCCTTTATTCTTCAGACGGCGAGGGCATATTCCTGGCGGATAGCCAGGGGGAACTCATCAGGATCGACCGCCAGGGCAAAGAGACCAACCGGATTTCTTTGCAGTACGAACTGGTGGATCTCAAAAGAATCGAAGGAAAGCGGCTTTTAACCCTGGACAGAGCGGGGGCGTATTATGTGCTGGACGAAGACCTGAACATCCTGCGCCGGGGCAGCCCGGTGGAGTCCTTCGCCGTTACCGGACGGGCGGTGGGAAGCGATACCGGGGGCAATTACATCGTCGTGGGAACCGAAGAGCGGTTCCTCTACCTCTTTGACGGGGACAACCGGCAGATCTACACCACCCGGCTTGATAACAGCATCACCAACTTTATGCCGGTGGGGGAATCCATTTACCTTACCGGCCTGGGGGATTTTGTCTTCCGTTTCTCCAGCACCGATTTGGCCCTGGTGGGGACCCTGCATGGGCTCAAACCCCTGCTGGGGGTCCTGGGGGCGGTTTTCGGCATCCTCTCGGCGGTGTTTCTCCTCCTGGGGATTGGCCGGACCAGGCTTGCAATCATCCATACCGGAAAGCTCCTCAATCAGCATAAAACCGCCTATATCCTCCTTATCCCGACTTTCGTTCTCCTGGTGGCCTTCAATTATTCATCGGTGTTTATTGCCCTGACCCGGGCGTTTACCAACTGGTCATGGGACCGGAACACCTGGGCGACCATGAGCTTTGTGGGGCTCGACAACTTCCGGCTCATGATCTCCGAAGGGTATTTCCTCACGGGCATTAAAAATATGCTTGTCATTATGGCGGCGGGGGTTATTAAAACGATGACGGTCCCGTTGCTTACGGCGTGGCTTATCTTTTCCATGAAATTCAACAGCCAGAAGACCCTGTTCCGCCTCCTGTTTGTACTCCCCATGGTGGTGCCCGGCGTGGTAGGCGCTCTTATGTGGAAGCAGATATACGATCCCTCCATCGGCCTCCTTAACCAGCTTTTGGGCCGCTTCGGCCTGGAGAACCTTCAGCGGGTCTGGCTGGGGGATGAGAGATGGGCTCTCGCCGCTATTCTCTTTGTGGGTTTTCCCTTTGTGGGAGTCCTTCCTTTTCTGGTATTCTACGGCGGCCTTATGGATATTGACTCAGGCATCCTGGAAAGCGCCCGGATCGACGGCGCCAACCGGGCCAGGATTTTTTTCCGGATTCAACTGCCCATCCTCTCGGCCCAGGTCAAAATTCTCCTTATTCTCTCCTTCATCAGTTCCGCCCAAGACTTCAGCGGCATTTACCTCTTGACCGGCGGGGGGCCCGGTACGAGTACCTATGTGCCGGGGCTTGAGCTGTACTTTAACACGACCCAGTTCGGCCGTTTCGGCTACGCCTGCGCCCTGGGCCTGGTTCTGTTTGTGTTTACCATGATCGGTACCCTGTTGAATATGAAAATAAAAACAAATTCGGATTGAGAGGAAAAGTATGAAAGCGGTCAAACCCGTCAGGATTCCCTGGTTTCAAATCGTCATATTTCTCATTGCCCTTGCGCTGTTGCTGTTGACGTTTATTCCCGTCTTTACGATGATATTCCTTTCCCTGAAATCGACCGCACAGATCTATGGGGATTTTTTCGCCCTCCCAAACCCGATAGAATGGGGGAATTATAACAAAGCAATCGGTATGTTAATCCCCAATATGATCAATACCCTTCTCGTGGTCAGCGCCGGAACCGCATTGACCCTGGCGCTCTGTATGATGAGCGGTTACGTGTTCGCGCGCCTCAATTTTCCTTTGAAGAATTTTTTATATATGGCGGTTATCGCCCTTATGATGGTGCCGGGAATATTGCTCCTCACGCCCCAGTATTCCCTGGTTCAAAAATACGGCATGTACAATACCTGGTGGGCACTCGTCCTGCCCTGGGCCGCAGGGGGCCAGATTTTCGGCATCCTGCTTTGCAGAACCAGCATAGCGCAGCTTCCCGGGGAGATGTTTGAATCCGCCCGGATGGACGGCTGCGGCGAATTACGGGCCATGGTCAGAATAGCCCTGCCCCTGTCCAAACCTATTTTATCCACCATCGCGGTTATAAACATGGTTGCCTTTTACAATGATTTTATCTGGCCGCTTTTGGTCATTGAAAACAACAGCAAACAGGTCATCAATGTGGTGATCCGGGTGTTCCAGTCCGTGACGGGATCGGTGGACTTGGGTTCCATGGTGGCGGGTTTTGTATTCGCCACCATCCCCCTCTTGGTATTGTTCGTTTTTACGTCCCGGCTCTATATTGAGGGAATCACCTCGGGGGCGGTAAAAGCCTGAGCGGAACGGCATCGGTATCATGCGGTAAGACAAGCAGCCGGGTTGCCAAACAAGTCTAATGGGTAAATGTGAATAAAAGCAAAGGGAGCAGTTATGGATGTCATAAGAAAAAAAGGCGTGTTCCGCCTGTTCGACAAGCATCATGTGTTGATCCTCACGGATGAGAAGCAGTTGGACCGTATTATCGAAAACCCGGAGGAGCCGATCTTCGATGACGCGGCGCGGGGGTTTTCAAGCGAGAAGCAGGGGCTCTATCCGCCCGGCACGACCCTGAAGTCGTTCTGTGAAAACGCCCGGCATCAGGGCGGGGAGCGGCTTGAGGTCAGTTACGACTTTTTTTTCGGCGGCACGACCCGTGAAAATTATCCGGACAGCGAAAAGACCATCAAGGCGTTCAAAGTCATCCATGATTACGCGCTCAAAGCAGGTATGACCTTCGGGGCCTCCCTGATTTCACCCCTCGATATAGGCGGGGGGTTTGCCCAAAAGCATGAGCGCACCGGTTTTTCATGGCAGTTTCAGGAATGCGCCCTGGAGGGCGGCGTTTTCGATACCACCATGACGCTCCAGCGCCAATGGTACAACAACAAGGGGCCGGTCAAGCTCAAACTGGAACGGGTCCATGCGCTGGCTTTTGACGAAGAGCGGATTGGTAATTCGCCGTACTACTATGTCGATGAAAACGCCATCGACGATATTTCGGGAAGCGTTAAGGTCGAAATTGATGAAAGCTCCTTTGCCGTTACCGGATCCGGCTGGGGCTACGGGAAGATGCGGGTCAGCGGCCGCGCGGCAGGCGGGAAGCAGCGGGCCCTGATCGTGGCGGTGTACCGGACGCCGGAACTGGATTATTTTGACGCTTCCGCCGCGGATTATATGCACGGAGTCATCCGCGCTCATAAAGACGCGGGGGTCCGTTACCAGGGGTATTATTCAGACGAGATGCACATCCAGTTCGACTGGGACCTGATCAATCATTTCGGCCCGACGGAAATCACGACCCGGTATGTTACCCCGGCGCTTATCAACGAGTTTGCCCGGCGCTACGGGGATAAGTACCGGAATTTCCTCAAGTATATGGTGTACTTTCCCTACCACCAGCATGAAGGGGACGAGGCTTCCCAGCATGTCTTCGGAAAAGAAGCGCAGGCTGTCTACGAGACCTGGCTTTTCCGCAAACGCTATTTTGAGCTGCTTTCCCGCCGGGTGGTGGATCTCAGCGT
>JAIROT010000296.1 GCA_031257385.1 Treponema sp. | reverse complement strand
AGTGTGATTTTGCGATTCTCCTGCCTCTTTACGCTGTTAAGAGTTGTTTCAGCCATAATTATTTTCCTCCTGATTTCAATAAAGTTAAATGGAATCGTATGTTAATTGTTAATTAACGTCAAGGGCTTTTTAAAAATTCTTGATAAAATATTTGTACATTCGTCAATAATGTGACGCGCGTTTGGAACAGCCTCATACCCTAAACAAAAACCTTCTGTGGGTTCCCGCATAAAAATCCTACCGAGGCGCATAGTCAAAAAAACCTTTACCGGTTTTTTGCCCCAGAAATCCCCCCCGTACCATTTTTCGGAGCAGCGGGTGGGGGCGGTATTTATCATCCCCGGTTTCCTTCTGGAGGATCTCCATAATCGCTAGGCAGACATCCAGCCCGATCAAATCCCCCAGAGCAAGGGGGCCCAAGGGATGGTTTGCTCCCAGTTTCATGGCGGTATCAATATCTTCCGCGCTTGCAAGACCTTCGGCTAAAATGCCGATTCCTTCATTGATTAACGGGATCAACATCCGGTTCACCACAAAGCCGGGTCCTTCGGCAACGTCCACCGGGGTTTTTTCAATGGACAGGGCAATTTCCTTGATTCGCCCTGTCACTTCAGGGGGGGTGGATAGGCCGCTTATCACTTCCACCAGTTTCATTGTTTCCGCGGGATTAAAAAAATGCAGACCCGTTACCGGCCGGCCTATACCCCTGCCTATTTCGGTGATGGACAGGGAAGAAGTATTGGTAGTAAAAATAGTGTCCGGCTTACAGATGCTGTGCAGGGAAAGAAACAGTTCCCGTTTTATTTCGATTTGTTCCACCACTGCCTCAACTATCAGAGCGGCATCCCCGGCATCCTTCAGCACACCCCCCCTTATACGTTTGATGATATCCTCAGCCTGGGACGCTTCCAGCTTTCCCTTATCCAGGGCTTTTTGAAGCCGGGCCTTGATGCGCCGGAGGGCATTTTGAACAATGTCATCACTCTGATCACAGAGAACAACCTCATAATCTTCATACCGGGCAAAGGCTTGGGCTATACCGGCTCCCATAGTACCGGATCCCGCCACCATTATTTTCATCATAGATTCACCCCGCCTCATATACCGGTAAAGGCTACCGGTTTTCGTTTTTCAAGGAACGCACACATGGCATTCCGCTGATCCATTGTTCCAAAACATTCCTTAAACAAGGCCCCTTCGCTTTCCGTAAAATGCGGCGCCGCGAGGCCGGCAACATTATTCGCGGCTTTTTTTGTGTTCCTCACGGCTCTGGGGGCGTTTCCGGCGATTTGCGCCGCGGTTATCAGAACGTCTGACATCAGTTCCGCCGGGGGATGAACGCTGTTGACAATGCCCAGGGAAAGGGCTTCCTCCGCTTTAACCCGCCGGGCGGTGAAAAGCAATTCCTTGGCTTTCCCCGCTCCGATCAGGTTGACAATACGCTTAATACCCCCATAACCGGGCAAAATACCGAGGGATACTTCGGGAAAGCCGAATACCGCGTTTTCAGCGGCCATACGGATATCACAGGCCAGAGCCAGCTCAAGACCGCCTCCCAGTGCATACCCATTCACCGCCGCGATAACCGGAGAGGGAAAATCAGCAATAACATTCATCAGCTCATTTCCCGTCCTGCTGTATTCCAGGGCTTCAGAGGGAGCAAGACTCAGCATTTCCTCAATGTCGGCGCCGGCAACAAAGGATTTTTCCCCCTTCCCCGTAATGACAAGGCAGCGCAGATCCGTGGAGGCGATCTCCTTCAGAGTTTTGAATAGTTCCCCAATCAGCTCCCCGTTCAGGGCATTCAGCGCCTCGGGCCGGTTAATGGTAAGGGTCCCGATAAAATCTTTGACTTCATACGCGGTGTAACTCATGGTATCCTCTCTACTATGGCGGAAACTCCCATCCCACCGCCTACACACAGGGTTGCCAGGCCGTACTTCAGGCTCCGCCTTTGCAGTTCATACAAAAGGGTTACCAGAATACGCGCCCCCGAAGCTCCCACCGGATGTCCCAGGGCCAGGGCCCCTCCGTTGACGTTGACCCTGGCAGGGTCCCAGGAAAGCAGCTTGCCCACCGCCAGGGACTGGGCGGCAAAGGCCTCGTTGGCCTCGATAAGATCGATGTCTGCCAAACCCAGTCCGGCTTTTTCAAGGGCCTTGCCCGTACTGTACACCGGGCCTATGCCCATGAGCGCGGGGTCTACTCCCGCGGAGGCCCCCGCCACAAAGGCCGCTAGGGGCTTAACCCCCAGGGCCTCAGCCTTTTTTGCGCTCATGACCACCAGCGCCGCCGCCCCGTCGTTGATCCCTGAGGCGTTCGCGGCGGTTACGGTTCCGTCAGGCTTAAAGGCCGGTTTTAACCCGCTTAAACTTTCCGCGGTTACCCCCTTCCGGGGAAACTCATCCGTGTTAAACTGAATGGTCTCCTTTTTTACCCGTATCTCCACGGGGGTGATCTCCCGGGCAAAGAGGTTCTGCTCCTGGGCCCTTTCACATTTTTGCTGGCTCCAGGCGGCAAATTCATCCTGCTCTTTCCGGGTAATGTTGTACTTTTCCGCCACGTTTTCGGCGGTAATACCCATGTGGTAATCGTTAAAGGCGTCCCACAGCGCGTCATTGACCATAGTATCCACAATTTTGTTGTTGTTCATGCGGTAACCGAAACGGGCCTCGGTCAGCGCGTATGGAGCCGCGGACATATTCTCCATACCCCCGGCGACCACTACCTCCGCCTCACCCGCCATGATCAGGGCCGCCGCCAGATTGACGGTCCGCAGGCCCGAACCGCATACCTGGTTAAAGGTAGTTGCGGGAACCTCCTGGGGTATCCCCGCCCTTATCGCGGCCTGCCGGGCGGCGTTCTGCCCCCGGGCCGACTGCAGGACGCAGCCCATAAGCACGTCGTCCACATCAGAGGGCTTTAGCCCCGCCCTGACAAGGGC
>JAIROT010000276.1 GCA_031257385.1 Treponema sp. | reverse complement strand
AAACGGAGGCCCCGGAAGCCGAAACTGAAGCGGCGCATGGTTTCCCGGAAAACCCCGGCAAAGAGGGAAGCGGCCGTTGGCAGGCTGAGGATGCGCTCCCGGTTGTTGATGTGGGAGCGGATCTCATACCACACCCCCTGCGCCAATGTACGTGTTTGCCTCATACCCCCCTATATGGGAGCAGGGAGCTGTTTTGCTTTAGTTGCAGGGACAAAAACCGGTAAAAAAACACGGGGCAGGGAGAGGCGGCCCTTTGCCTGGCAAGCAATCTTTTGCGGGTCAAGAATAGTGCTTGCGGCGGGGTTCTTCATTCGACTTATTAGCGGTAAAAATTCCGGTTTTTCACCTGGAGTTTTGCGCCTCTTCGGACCGCCCGCCGATAGCTAAACAGACGCGAAGGCGCAAAACTCCAAGCCGGCCGTTAGGCCGGCATGATAGTCAAAATGATGCGCCGGCCCTGGGGGGAGGGGTCTGTCCTCTTGCTTCTTTTACTTTTTCGCTTTTGCGGTTATTATGCGGTATATGGCTGTAATGAAACGTCTTTTTTTCTTTTTAAGCGTTTTTTTTCTCAGCGTTTTTCTGTGCGCGCAGGAGGGGGAGGGCGCCGAACCGGCGGCAGCAGCAGCCGCGTCCGTACCACTCACCCCCTCCGATGTGCCCGTGTGGTCTGATGCGCCCGCCTCCGCGGCCTCCGATACGCCGGCAGTGTCCGGCGCGTCCACGGCCTCCGATACGCCGGCAGCGCCCGCAGCCGATGCCTCGCCCGATGCGTCCGCCGAATCCGCTCCGGCGGAAGCGCCTGTACCGCCTCCGGCGGATGCGTCCGGAAATGCCCCCGATTCCGCGCGGCTTGCCACCATCAAATACGGTACCGAGACGGAAATCGCCTCCCTTGTGCAGACGCTCAAAAACGAAGGCTCCGACGAACTTGACGGCGAGCTTGCCGCCCTGGCGGAAAATACCCGAAACCAGAAAATTCTCAGCGGGGTCTTCGCCTTTTTTGCCGACCGGGAAAAAAGCGGCCTGGAAGGGCGGGCAATCAGGGCCGTACAGGAACGGAACGAGGAGTCCGACGCGACGGTTTTGGCCGCCATTGAGTATCTGGGCAGGACAAAAGACGAAAAAGCCGGGCCGGTTTTGCTGGAACTCCTTGACGCGCAGGAACGGCGCTTTATGAACGCCGCGTTCCGCGCCCTGGGCCGCGCGGGCGGGGACAGCCGGGAAAGGAAGGACGAGGCCGCCGAGTACCTCATCGACTACTATACTTACCGCGATCCGGGGGAGGAAAACCGGCGGGATATCATAAGCGCCGTGGGTGAGACCGGATCGGTTAAAGGCGTCCCGTTTCTGGCCGGAATAGCCGCCGACAGCGAAGAACGGGCAGTGCTGCGCATCGCCGCCCTGGATTCCCTTTCCAAAATCGGCGACCCGGGCGGACTTGACGCGATTCTCGTCTGTATCTCCGCAGGCGACCCCAATGTCCGTTCCGGCGCGGTAGCCGCTCTCGGCCCCTTTCCCGGCGGGAAAGCGGACGGCGCCATCCTCGAAGCCTTCAGGGATTCCTATTACCGGACCCGCCTCGCGGCGGCCCAGGCCAGCCGGGAACGGAAACTCGTTTCCGCCGTTCCCTATTTGAAATACCGCGCCGAGCAGGACGAGGTCCCCAATGTAAAAGACGAGGCCGTCCGCGCCCTGGGCGCTATCGGCAATGAAGAGGCGATGGCGATACTGGAAAACCTTTTCAATGAACGCAAAAATTCCGACCGTATCCGCGTCGGCTCCGCGGAGATGCTGATAAAAAACGCCCCCTCCGCGTACCTTAACCGCCTGATTTCCGAGCTGGACGATGCAAAACAGAAAAACCAGAGCGCCCTGTACAACGGCTTTCTCAAGGTCATTTCTGAAGCCCGTACCGAAAGCGCCGAAGGCATTGCCCGCCGCCTTATGCAAAACGCCGGCATTGTGGAAAAATCCTACGGCCTGGACCTGGCCGTCAACAACAACCTTACCGGCCTCGCCGAAGAAATAAAAACCCTCACCGCCGACCGGAACGAGAGCCTGGCCCGTAAAGCCCGCCGCGCCGCGGAAAAGCTGGGCGTCCAGTGAGCCGTTGCGCGATGAAGTTATACTTTGCAAAGGGAACCTCTAAAAACCGGCTGGTTTTTTCGGTTCCCTTGCGGTTTCTCACTCTACGGGCTGCGAAACATGTATTTTCAAGCGGTCTAAAAACTGAAGTTTTTAGAAGTTTCTTAAAGAGGGGCGTATGGCCGGAATTAACGATGTAGCAAAACGGGCGGGGGTTTCAATTTCTACCGTTTCAAACGTGCTTAACAAGAACAAGTTTGTAAGCGAAGAACTTGTACAGCGGGTCAACCAGGCGGTGCGGGAACTGGAATACACCGCCAATCCCATAGCCCAAAAAATGAAATTCAAGCATACCAAAACCATCGGCGTTATTTCCGCGGACCTCTGCGGCCTCTTTTATCCCTATATACTGAAAGGCATCTACAGCGCCTTTAACTCAAAAGGCTACCGCCTGATCGTCATGGACACCGAGGGAATCAACAACAATGTCGGCAGCATTAAAAAATTGCGCGACAGCGTAACGAGCCTTGTAAAAGACCGCGTGGACGGCATCGTCTTTTCATCCACCATACCCGAAGAGATGGAAGCCGATATTATAAACGATGTAATGAAGCTGTCCGTTTCGGCCAAAAGCACCGCCTTTGTCTGCGTTGAAAAAGACATGAGCGGCTTCGGTATCGATTCGGTATACGCCAATTCCGAAGCGGGCGCGGATATCGCGACCACGCATCTTATTGATGCGGGCTGCAGGCGTATCGGCCATATTACCGGCCCCTATTATTTTACCGTTGCCCAGGACAGAATTGCCGGTTTCAAGAACGCGATAAAGCGCGCGGGCCTTGATATTGACGACGGCAGAATGATCGCCAACGGCGACTACACCCACAAAAGCGGTTATCTTGCCATGAAGGAACTGCTGCACAAGATGCCGAATCTTGACGGCGTATTTTCCGCCAACGATCAAATGGCGGTGGGGGCAATGAAGGCGATTTTTGAGGCGGGGAAACGCATCCCCGAAGACATAAAAGTAATCGGTTATGATGATGTTTTTGTTGCCAGCGTACTGGAACCGTCTCTCTCGACCATCCACGTTCAGAAACACGCGATGGGCAAAAAAGCGGCGGAACTCCTCATTGGCCAGATCGAAAACAACGCCGCGCCCGGCAGCGCGGTAGAACTCGATTCAAAGCTGGTTATAAGGCGCTCCACCGTCAGGGACGCCCCCGAAGACTGGATACTGGTGGATTGGTAGGGGCGATTTACCCGGTCCCAACCCCCTATGAGTCTGTGGGGCTTTAGCCCAAATGATAAAGAAAATGCACAATTTTGTGCATTTTCTACCTGTGCGCCCGGCATGGGGAGTAACTAGGCGGTGAAAGTCCGCTACACGCTTGGTAGTAGGAAGTGTTAGCCG
>JAIROT010000218.1 GCA_031257385.1 Treponema sp. | reverse complement strand
CCGTTTGTGCATTTTTAATTAATTTTATTCTTTTTCTCCTTTCAAATACTCAAATACCTTTTCTATCCCCCATCCAACCGGATATTCTGCTTCATAGGTATTTCCAAATAAACCAAATTTTTGTACCTGTCTATTTCCATCTGTATAACCTGAATATTTTGGATCAAGATAGAAATTTGACAGTGCTATGGCCTTTCCATCATAAAATATAAAAAAGAAAAGCAGTGCATCTTCTGCCTGTTGTAAAACCGTACTCAAATCCTTGTCAACTCTTGATAAATCTATAGATCCATTATTATTACTGGCTCTTATCATACAAACAAGAGTAACAGGAGCATCTTCTATAGAAGGCCCTATTAATTTTGCACCTAAACCTTTATCTCGCCGTTTGTTTGATATCACCTGTGCAAATTTTTTGTCGGCAACATTAACAAATTCATAGGTATCATCAATTGTTGAAAATTTCATCCTAAAATCAGAACTGGGGAAAAAATATTCAAAAGAATGTTCTTTTGCCAATTTTGAATAATGTGTATTTTGTGAAATTGATGTACAGCCAAACAAATTGATAAACGAAACAAACAAAACCATTTTA
The DNA here is from genome assembly GCA_031257385.1 of Treponema sp. Taxonomy (GTDB): domain Bacteria; phylum Spirochaetota; class Spirochaetia; order Treponematales; family Breznakiellaceae; genus WQXQ01. The sequence continues at coordinate 9,605 of JAIROT010000218.1, read as the reverse complement.
AGAAATAGTCTCATAATATCCTCCTGTTTTGTAAGTTTAAGTGTATATCCATTTTCTTATTTTGTCAATTTTTTGAAATTTCTACGCAAATTGCACATAACTCTCCATATACGCAATACTGCGCGTATCCCGAATCTGTCTTTATACAAACCGCAACGCGGCTGTTGCCGGGGAACGCGGCGTCGGCCCCCGCGTTCCCTGGCAGTCACTGTTCGCTGCTCAAGGCACCGTCACCACCTGCACTTCGCATCTCTGGCCCTCGATGCCGCGGCCATTTTCCCAGGCGGCCGTCACCGCCACCCGCCTCCCTTTCAGCCGGCTGTCGAAGCGCTCGATGTGGTAGGCGCGGCTGATCAGCCTGCTTTCGCTGATGTCCATGCGGTCGGGAACCGCCTCCCCTTCTTCAAGCGGCCGGGTGTACAGCGCCACCCCGTTGTAGCCGATGGGGACGGCCCGCGCCCCGGTTTCCTCCACGCGGAACTCAAAGAGGAGCTCCAGGTCGGCGTGGGGCAGTGGGACAATTCCACCTGCTCAGTCACCTCCTCATGGGGGGTCCAGACATGATCGTGTTTGGGGACGTTCATGTTGTCCCGGTCAAGGTCGGTCACCGGCTCGTCCACATAGATGTAGCGCTGGATGAACTTGCGCAGATTCCGCTCCTCGCGGTCGCGCACGCGGTTTTTTTCGTGGGTCTGGGCCGGGGTGTGGGGAGACTGGGTGAGCAGCCAGGCGTCGTTCCAGGCCGCATAGCCGTTGACCAGTTCCATGACCTTCCCTGCGGGGATGTGCGTCTAGGCGGGGCTGGTTCCCTGGCATTTTTGGGTAACATAGGTACGCAGCGTGTGGAAAAAGGCGTCAAACGCGGCGTCCGCTCCGGGAATGTAAGCCTTAATGATACTCCTTAACGTAGGGACATCCGGACGGGCCCAGGCAACGCCGTCCGCCCGGTTTTTGAGCCGCCCGATTTATAATTTGAGCCGCCCGACTTACAATTCGAATCGCCCGGCTTATGCGGCCTCGCGGAATTCCCTGTTTGTCCTTTGCGCGGCATGATCCGCCGTGAAATGGCCCTTACGGAACAGTAATCAAGAGCTGTTCCGTCAGATCGTCCGATTTATAATCGGTTTCAAGTAAGATCTCCCGCTCCTCCCCCGCGTTATTCCGGTAACGGACGACAAGTTTCGGCGCGGAAGGGAAAAAGATTTTTTTCCACCATTTGGTTTCCCTGATGAGCGCCGCGGAGAGCAGCCGCTCTTTCGGAACAAAAAGGGTTTTTTCTTTGGGAGGCTCCGCGCCGGAGGTAAAATGGCCTATGGCTTCAAGCCAGCCCATGTGTGGAAAATGGTGAAAGCGGAAGCCGCCGCTCGTGGCGATAATGAGTCCCCAAATGGCGTTCCATTTTTTTTCATCGAATTCTTCCCAGCCGGACAGGTACTGGCCGAGACTGCGGGCCAGAACTTTTTCGCCGATTTTCTCTTCGTACTCCCGCCAAAAATCATCGGGGTTTTTTTCGTTTCTCTTAAACATTTAGCTTACCGTCCTTACCGCGATAACATTGATACCTTCGCCGTTCCAGTCCGCAATTACCGTGTCACCGGCCTTTACCGGAACGCTGACTTTGGTTTTATAAATATCCGCCAGAAGGGAGGGGATTTTTTCCCGCGGGCAGGGTGAAAGGGTTTTAACCGGTATACGCCCTGGCGCGTACAGGCCCCGCCCCGTCCCGTTGGCCGAAACAGCCGCGGCAATGGGACATGTGGCAGTTACCACTCGTTTGGGGGCGCGGACTTCCTCCCGGGCGTAAACCGCGCCCCGGGGACAGCGGTTGCCGGTAATAGTCAGGGCCGGAAAGCCGTCTTCACCGGCAGCGGCGCCCTGTTCCTCTCCTTCAACCACAAGCGCGCAGCCGATGGGACAGACAATACAGGTTAAGTTTCGCATAATAATCCCTGATAACCCTCAATTTATACTGAATTCCAAACAGGAATCAAAACCGGTATTCAGGCCCCCGAAGTCTTTGGGGTCTATCTTTAGATTGATCATCTCCGAGGGCTGCACGTGTTTGTGCTTTACGCTGCGGATCAGCCGCTTATCCAGACGGAGTTCCAGCACGGCGTCGTTTTTTACCACCAGTGAACGGAGGTAGACCTGGTTTTCCCTGCGGGGATTGATCCGCAGCGGGTTCACATAACGCACGTTGGAACCGGTCTTAACGCGGATCTGCGACTCCGGCCGCCTGCCCTGCAGCCATTCCGCAGCATAGCGGCCCGCCCTGCGGCTTTCCTCGGTAACCCAGTCAACCAGATCGTGCACATGGAGTACATTGCCGCAGGCAAAGACCCCGTCGATATTGGTCATCAGGCTTGAATCCGCCGCCGGGCCGCCGGTGGCGCCGTTCAGTTCCACTCCGGCGGCCCTGGACAGTTCGTTCTCCGGCACAAGCCCGACGGAGAGCAGCACTGTATCGCAGTCGATACGGAAACGTTTTTCGGGAATGACAACGCCGTTTTCCATGGGGCTTACTTCAACCCCTTCCACACGGTCGTTGCCGAAAATGCTGGTGGTCATGGAGGAAAGGTACAGGGGGATGCCGAAATCCCGCAGACACTGAACGATGTTCCTGGTGAGGCCCGCGGGGTAAGGCATAATTTCCACCACGGCCTTTACCTTGCAGCCCACCCAGGTCATGCGCCGGGCCATGATGAGGCCGATGTCGCCGGAGCCGATGATCACCGCCTCTCTGCCGGGGATGAAGCCTTCGATGTTTACCAGGCGCTGGGCAAAGCCTGCGGTATACACCCCGGCGGGGCGGGAGCCCGGAATGCGCACATTGCCCCGGTTCCGCTCCCGGCAGCCCATGGCCAGCACCACCGCCCTGCTCCGGATTTGCATCACGCCGGCGGGTGAAACGCAGAACAGCTCTTTACAGGCCGCGTCCTGTCCGGCAGCGGAAGCCCCTGCGGTAAAACCCGTTACCGTGGCATTCAGGTAGACCTCTATTTTCGATTTTGTTACACGCTCAATAAAACGCTCGGCGAATTCGGGGCCGGTAAGCTCTTCTGAAAATTCATGCAGGCCGAATCCGTTGTGGATGCACTGCATGAGGATTCCGCCCAGGTGATCTTCCCGTTCAATAATGGCGCAGGAGAACCCGGATGTGTCCAGTTCCAGGGCGGCCGCCATGCCCGCGGCGCCCCCGCCGATTATCACCGCGTCGTAACGCAGTCTTTTCATAACTCCGCCTCCAGGAGGCGGCTTGCCCCGCCGTGCTTGGTGACTTCAGCCCAGGAAAGACCGGCTTCACGCATGATGATCTTGATGATCTTGTAGGTGCAAAAGCCCCCCTGACACCGGCCCATTTGGGCGCGGGTAAAATACTTGATCCCGTCCAGGGTATGATGCCCAAGCCGCACAGCCTGCACGATCTCAGCCTCGCTGACGTTTTCGCAGCGGCAGACAATACCGCCCCATGCGGGGTCTTTGGTGATAAGGGTGTCCAGTTGAAAAGGATCGAGTTCCCTTATGCGGGGGCGGTCTTCGATAAAGGGATCCCAGCCGGGTTTTTCAGTCAGCTCAAGCCCCATATTCTTTAAGAGATTTTTCACGTACTCACCGATTGCCGGAGAGGCGGTGAGTCCCGGACTCTGAATCCCCGCCACCTGCACAAAGGCCGGGGCTTTTTTTGAAGGCTCAATGTAAAAATCTTCTTCCAGACAGGGGCGCAGTCCGGCAAAACTCGTGATTACATCGCTGCTGCTTAACGAAGGGATCATGTTTTTCCCGAAATCAAGGATCTGTTCCAGCCGCCCGGTGGTGGTGGAAAAATCGTCCTTGCTGTCCGCGGCGTCCGCGGTGGGGCCGACCAGCACCGTCCCTTCCACTGTGGGGATTACCAGCATACCTTTGGAAACCGGAGTGGGTACGGGAAACACTACCCTTTCCGGGCAGGCCCGCGTCAAACGGTCCATCAAAAAGTATTCGCCCTTGCGGGGCTTGATCGTAAATTCCTCTCCGCCGAAAATTGCCGAAACCTCATCGGCAAATAAGCCTGAAGAATTTACCGCGTACCTTGCCCTGACTTCCCTGCCGTCCCCGGCGCGGATTGTCCAGAGACCGGCCTTTTCGTTCCGTTCCGCCCCGCTTACCCTGAAACCGGTGAAAAGCTCAACGCCGTTTTTTACCGCCGATTCCACCAGGGCAAAAACAAAACGATACGGCTCGATCATGCCGCCGCCGGGGGCGTACAGCCCTCCCGCCGTATCCGCGGACAGTTTCGGTTCCAATTCCAGAATCCGCTCGCGGGAGCAAAGTTCAATGCCGATGACGCCGTTTTCCACGCCCTGCATATAGAGGTGTTCAACCGCTTTCATCTCTTCCTCGTGGAGCGCCGCCACGATAATGCCGCAGCGCTTAAAGGGAAAGTTCAGCTCCCGCCTGAGCTGGTCAAACATAAGGCTCCCCTGAATCTCCAGCCGGGCTTTCAGGTATTTTTTGTTATGATGAAAACCGCCGTGTACAATTCCTGAATTGGCCTTGGAAGTTCCAAAGGACACATCAGCCGCCTTTTCGAGAATCGCGGTTTTAATATGATAGGCCGACAGCCGCCGGGCGATATTCGCGCCGGATACCCCGCAGCCGATAATCGCCACATCATAGTCCATTTGTTTATCATATAGGTTAATTCAAAAAAATTCTATGCAATAATTATAGATCAGGTTCAAACCGGCCATGGCCCTGCGCCGCGCCGGAGAATCTCTACATCCTCCCCGGAAAGGTTCAGAATCGTGGAAAAGATACGTTCCCGCTCTTCCCCGCTGTCCAGGATCAAATTTACCCCCTCGATCTCCTCAATCTCCCAGCCGCCTTCAAAAAGATCGTCTTCGGGGATGGGGGGCAGCTCGGTGTCTCCCGCCTCAGCTTCGCCGTCTTCCCATTCGGCCCCGGTTCTCATACTTTTTTTGGCGGTTATCGAATACAGGGGGTGGGCAAGGGTTTCGATCAGGGCCAGGGGCACCGGATGATCGGGGATACGCACCCCCGTTTCCCGGCGGCGTATGTCCAGGGCTTTTTCGGTTCCCAGCAGGGTTTTCAGAATAAACACATACGGCCCCGGCGAAAGCCGCTTGATCAGCCGGAAACGGCTGTTGTCCAGACTGCACAGTTCCCCAAATTGAGAAATATTGGAACAGAGCAGAGTAAAGTGCCGCTCATCCCGTTCGCCGGAAAGCCGCCTGAGTTTTTTGATGCCCGCCGGGGATCGCAGGGAGCAAACCAGACTCCAGGAGGTATCCGTGGGCAGGGCGACAAGCCCCCCCTCCTCCAGAATCCGCGCGGCCCTGGTCAGCACACGGTCATCAATATTGGTTGGAACCACATACTCAATCAAGCGCAACAGGCTCCTAAGGTACCCATATTACCTTATCCGGGGCGGATTCGTTCATGTAGATTTTACGATAGCGTCCCGAATGTTCCACGCCGGGGTTTTCGGGGAAATAAGTCTGCATGAAGAACCAAACCACGTCGGCCATTGCCGCCGCCGAATTGGAAGGCGCATAGCGGTACCAGATCTCCTCGTCTTCGAGTATCTTTTTTGACTTTTCGTCATTTATCAGCTCAGGATCGGTGAGACGGCGGAGTTCGCTCCGCAAACCGCCGTAATGAGTCTGCCCCACGGAGAGCATCCGCAGATGCTTGTGATCATCCATCCAGTAAATTTCGTAGATTCCCGCTATTGAGGGAACCTTCGCGTTGATTTCCCATCGGTCCGCAATGGCAAGGGGCGACCAGTTGACAAAATAGTGAATGTCCCGGCCCTTTTCCCGGGCAGTGATTCCATAATCCATGCCATTATCATAGCACAAAAGCGTGACATTTTCTATACACCAAAAAAGATAAAATGTACAAAAAAAAATACAGCCCATGCCGGCATCGTTAAATGTTTATGTCTGAAAGGCAGAAGATATCCTGAATATATCGCGGTTTAGGGGAAATTTCCAGTATTTTGTAAAATTTTTTTAAAAAAAATAACTTGGCACGGAATTTGCTATATATAAGTAACGGGGCTAAAGCCCCGATGGAGGAAAAAAATGACAAAAAAATCTGAAAATAATTATCAGGATGACGGCCTGGGCATTTATTTTAATCAAGCCAGCGCCTTTCCGCTTTTAACCTTTGAAGAGGAACTGGAATTATCCAGGCGCTGCCAGCAGGGAGATATCGAAGCCCGGCACAAGCTCGTAAATTGCAATCTGCGGCTGGTAGTAAAAATCGCGCGGTGCTATACCGGGCAGGACGTTTCCTTTATGGACCTGATACAGGAAGGAAACCTTGGACTTATCCACGCGGCGGAAAAATACAGACATGAGAAAAATGTCCGGTTTTGCACCTATGCCGTTTGGTGGATACGCCAGAGTATCCACCGTTATATTACCAACAAACGCCGGCTCGTCCGCCTGCCCCACCGGAAAGAAGAAGTACTCCGCCGGATCCGGCGTACTTATCATTCCCTGAGCCAGACCCTTATGCACCAGCCCAGAAATGAGGATATAGCCCGCGAGATGGGAATTCCCGTTCAGGATATTGATTCCCTGCTCAATATGAGTTCCGCCCCCCTGACTTTAGGGATCAATTCTTTGGACAACGATTATGAAAAGGCTGTGGAAGATTACGAAGACTATACCTACAGCCCCGAGCGGAATCTGATCAGGGAATCCTCCAAAGCCGGCGCCAGGCGGGTACTGAACACGCTCAAGGACCGCGAAAGGCGGGTGCTTACTTACCGTTACCAGCTTGACGGCGATGAGCGGCATACCCTTTCGGAAATCGGCAACGAAATGGACCTTTCCGCCGAAACTATCCGTCAGATTGAAATAAGGGCCATGAAGAAGATACGCAGTCACGCTAAAGAACTCAAAGACTGCATAGTTTTGGAAGCGATATAAGGGTCAAGCCGGCCCTGCGCGGCGCCTCCTCCGCGCGCGGCGGCTTGACTATTTGGCATGGTATATGCCCCGGGGCTGCCCTAAGCAAGGGCAGCCCCGTTTTTTGCAGGCAGGGCAATTTCAAACAGCCGATTTTGAAACCGGTTCAGACGCCTAAATCTTGAACAGATTTTCAAGGAAAGCGGCGAGGCCCTCCTCGGCGTTGGAAGCGAAGACAATATCGGCGGCGGCCCGCACTTTTTCCCTGGCATTGGCCGGCGCCGCGGAAAAACCCGCCACCTTGAACATAAGAAGGTCGTTTTCCTCATCTCCCAGGGCGATTAGCTCCCCGGCTTCAAGGCGGCGGCGCTTCATAACGGTTTTAAGGCCTTCTCCCTTGGAAACTCCGGCATTCATAATTTCCAGAAAAGTGGGGAAAGTCCGGGCAACATAAACCCGGCTGCCGAAACGGTCCAGTGTTTTTTGCCGTATCCCGTCATGCCGGGCGGGGTCGGTAATAAACATGACCTTGACGCAGCCTTGCAGCCCCGGCATGGCAATTACTTCTTTCAGGTCTTTTACCACCGGCACAATACCCGTGTGATTGCGGTACATCTCCGATTCAGGCGTCGGCTTGTCGATCACAAGGGCCTCCCATTTGCGTTTTGCGCCGTCAATGACCGTTCCGGCGGGAAGGTAAATCTGATAATGTATCCCCATGCTCCGGGCCAGATCAATACCGAAATTAACTACATCAAGGTCCAGCAAATCGGCGCTGATAATCTCGCCCGATGGCATATCCGCCACCTCGGCGCCGTTAAAAAACACCATCGGCCCCTCGGCGCCGATAGCGATGCGAAACTGTTCCGCCGCCTCAATAGCCCTGCCCGTACAGAAAATCACCTGAATGCCCCTGCTTATCAGATTTTTCAGGCACCCGGCGGTACGTTCCCCCAGGGTGGCATCCGGCAGAAGGGCCGTACCATCAAGGTCCAGGGCCAAAGCCTTTATTCGTGCTGAGGGGTTTAATACCCCGCCCTTCAGGGCGAGATTGTTGATTGTTTTAGAATTAAGCTGCTTTTGCATACCGGAAGTATAACGGAAACAGCAATGACCATAAAGATCACGGATCACATGGAGTAGAATTTCATTGGGGATTATTGATATAATAGAATTGTTCGGGAATCCGCAGGCTAAAGCCCGCTGGAAAACAGGTTCCCGAAAAGTCAAATGTATAAAACCACTAGGAGCCTGTGGGACTTGTGGATTTTTGCGGCCTTTGACCGCAAAAACCCCCGAGTTTTGGGCTCCTTTGGGAGTCTGCAAGGTAGAAAATGCACAAAATTGTGCATTTTCTTTATCATTTGGGCTAAAGCCCCACAGACTCCTAGGAGAAATTATGATTAATGCAGCTATTATCGGTACCGGGGCTATTTCGGATTACCACATCGACGCATACCTTAGCTTTCCGGAAAGGTGCAAAATAACCTGGATTTCCGATGTATTCCCCGAAAAAGCCGGGCAGAAGAAAAAGGCCAAAGACCTGGATGCTCAAATTGCCGCCTCTTACAAGGAATTGCTGGATAAAAAGGATATAGACCTGGTCAGCATTTGTACCCCTCCCTTTGCCCACGCGGAAACGGCCGTTGATTTTCTCAATGCCGGTAAGCACGTACTGGTGGAAAAACCCATGGCCGCTTCCCTTGAAGAATGTGACGCCATGATCGCCGCGGAGAAAAAATGCGGGAAGTTCCTTTCGATAGTGGCCCAGAACCGTTTTACCGACTCGATTTATAACATGAAAAAAACCCTCGATTCCGGCATCGTCGGCAGGCCCCTTCACGTCCAGGCCGATTCTCACTGGTACCGGGGCCATTCTTACTACGACCTCTGGTGGCGGGGAACCTGGGAAAAAGAAGGCGGCGGCTGTACCCTAAACCACGCGGTACATCAGATTGATATTCTGAACTGGATGATGGGTATGCCGCCGCTTTCGATAAGCTCCATGCTGGGAAATCTTTCCCACGACAACGCCGAAGTGGAGGATATTTCGATTTCGGTTCTGCGTTATCCGCGGGCCATGGCCCAGATAACCGCCTCGCTGGTACACCACGGCGAGGGCCAGAGCATAATCATCCAGGGGGAAAAGGGAAGAATATCCGCGCCATGGCAGCCCCGTGCCTCAAAGCCAAAACCAAACGGGTTTCCCGACGCGGATCCGGAGAAGGAAAAGGAAATCGACGATTTTTACCGATCCCTGCCGAAGATCGAATATTCGGGCCACAAGGGACAGATCGACAATGTACTTTCCGCAATCGAAGGAAAGGGGAATATCCTCGTTACAGGCGCTGAAGGCAGGATGGCCCTGGAGATCGTCACCGCGATCTACAAGGCGGGAACCGAACAAAGGACAATCGAATTTCCCCTGAAAAAAGAAGACGCTTTTTACACAGTCAGCGGAATAATGAAAGAGGTTCCCCATTTTTACAAAAAGACCGCGTCTGTAAACGATCTCGGCGGAAGCATCACCGTGGGAAGCGCTGAAAACAAGCAGCGATGAAAAAATTATCAACAACCTCGCCCTAAAGGGACGAGGTATGTTGTTTTGGTAAGGTATTTGTCTCAGGGTACATACCCTTTATAACGCCCTGAAGCTCCCCCGCCGCAAGGCGGGCTCTTGGGTAT